>QFXJ01000058.1 GCA_003402375.1 Candidatus Nitrotoga sp. CP45 | reverse complement strand
TGGATTTATCCCTTCAAGTAGCTTGTCCAGGATGGAGGGGTCTAGTGTCGTCATACGAGTCCTTTCTATTGAAACTCATTATCATCGTATGACTTCTTTCACACAAAAATTCTGACAGGCTTTAATCAAACGTTCTGCACAAACCAACCGGTATTAATACTAAATACTTAAGCACTAATAGGAGTAGAAAGTCGCTCAAGCTTTACGACTTTTTGCTACCTAACCCAGGTTTTCCCTACCGCCGGAAAGTTCATTTTCCGCTGCCCATGCATGGCGTTTTGCCTCCGCTTTCTAATATTCCCTGATTTTCATAATTTTCTTTTATCTGTTCAACTCGACGTATGGTTTATCTGTATAGGTTGAACGTATACCTCTACGCCTGCCAATCATTTTTTTGTGCGCTAGTTTATCGTTACGTTCGTATCATTTTTTTCATATAACTCGTGTCCTATTATCGTGTGATAGCGTACAGACGGTTAGTGGATTCACCATTAAAGTGACACCCTGAGTTTGGTCATTATGCATATGAGTAGACTCGGTAAAGATCTTTAACTAGCAATACTTGGTTTTAACTTAAAGGGTTTTTTCCCATAATTTATTTAAAGGAGCATTTCATGAAAAAGACTATTATTAATCTCGCTATAGTTTCTTGTTTTACGTTGGCTGCAATGTCTGTCCATGCAGATTCTGATGGATCAATGTCTGATAGGTCGATCAATTCTGATTCAACAGGCTCGGGTACTACAGAATTTGATAGCCCCCGTCAATCTAGTACATCAAGATCAAACAGGTCTCAACACTCTGATACTTCAGGAGCAGATATGCCAGGGCTATCTAACACGTCAGGGTTGGAGAAGCCGGGCCAATCTGGCACAACGAGGTCAGATCGATCACGGCAATCTGATCAATCAGGATCTAATAGGTCAGGTCAATCTGGGAAATCGAGGTCAGATATGTCAGGGCAGTCTGGTACATCAGGATCTGATAGGTCGGGCCAATCTGGTAGATCGAGGTCAGAAGTGTCTGGGCACTCTGGTACATCAGGATCTGATAGATCGCAACAGTCCGATACAACATCTGAGAGCTTATGGGACGGGCATGGTAGCTCTGGACATGCAAGCACTTATCAACCTAGTGGCTCAGAACAATCAAATTTATCTGAAGGAAACCGTTCTGGTTCATCTAGTGGTTCGAATCAATAACGTTTCAGTTTAATTTTGAAGCAATTTAAACAATAGTGCCGGCTTTAGCTGGCATTATTTATTTCGATAATTCCCTCGCCTAATAGGTTATTACGATGGGTGAACAATATTGCTATGGTTGAGTTTAGGTCCCCACGGACGTTGAGTATCTTACTCAATAAAGTCTAGGTGCATATCTCTCCATGTGACAGCCGAACTGTTAATTCATCCTTTAAATATTGCAGACTGAAGTTTTCTTAAATATGAAATTTAAAGTATTCGTTAATTATCCTAGAAGAGGGTATTTACTAACGTCCACAATCTATTGAATGGCAGATAAGCTGCTGAATCAATATAAATTTACGTGAGGAACCGCACATACATGTCATTAAATTTTCGTTAAAGTTTATGTTCATTATGACTATTAAAAAGGAGAGAAATATTTAACGAATAGAAATGCGTATGCAATCTAAATAATCATGATAAGCATCGAACACAAATCAAAATTTGATCGGAGAAAATTATGGACTACCAAAATACTAAAACGTATGACTTAATTAAAAACAGTGATGATGATTTTGAACCTGGTACTGAGGTAATGGGAGCAAGCACCATCATCGGAAATGATGTATATAATCAAAAAGATGAGGATTTGGGCGATATCAAGGAAATCGTATTGGATGTAAGGAGCGGAAAAATTGCCTATGCAGTTTTAGCCTACGGAGGCGTTCTTGGTATAGGTGAAAAACTTTTCGCAGTACCTTGGGGAGCATTAACGCTTGATACTGAAAATGAGCGTTTTATACTCAATGTTGAAAAAGCTAAACTCGATGTGGTGCCAGGATTTGATTCAGAAAATTGGCCAAATAGACCTGATCCGGCGTGGATAAATCAAATATAGTTTGAATATGGATTAAGTTCGCTACTTGCATGAGGGCTTGTGATTATTCACACGTCCTCATCAGGAGTCATTTATAAAACTTCTACACTAACGTAAATAATTTGAAACTGCGAGCGTAGCCTGAGCTAACGTAGGTTGGAGCTGAGCTTGCGAAGCCCAACATCACAGGGATGGGAATGAACTGATGTGTTACCGAAGTGCCGATGCAGC
This sequence comes from Candidatus Nitrotoga sp. CP45, assembly GCA_003402375.1. GTDB lineage: Bacteria > Pseudomonadota > Gammaproteobacteria > Burkholderiales > Gallionellaceae > Nitrotoga. Next base: position 5,121 of record QFXJ01000058.1, on the reverse strand, counting down.
TGGTGACACATATTTCTAATCTGGCTCAACGGTGCTCCTGAAGAGGCAAACTCACGGATTAAGACGTTAATGAAAATTCCGTTCGTTTCGCAAGGATTGGGGGCCAGAATCCAACGATATTGTTACTCAAACCTGTGAGAAATAAAACGTCGCCCTGTTGATAGCTATTAGTCGGACTCACGCTGCGATGTAGACGATTCATAAATAGGCAGGCTCCAGCGATGCATTCGAGCAAACTCGTTATCGAAAGGTGACCCGGAAATCATAGGCAGCCCCTACACAGGCCATTGACTCAGACAATAAAAAAGCCCTGCATTACTTCAAGGCTTTATATCTGGCTCCCCTATCTGGACTCGAACCAGGGACCTGCAGATTAACGGATGAGTCAACAAAAACAATAATTTATCTATAATTGTTACTTGTAGTAATTGCCAATACCTTAGTAAATGAGTTAGGTCTGATCTAAAACCTATACAATTGGTTCGTCAACTATCAGAAATATGAAGATTTGATGGGCTCGACGTAGAACTTTTAAAATTGGAATAGACATTCAGAAAGCAGATAGTAGTATCTTTGATATAGTCGTGAAATAAAAACAATTATGTTGTGAAATTAATAACCATTAATTAATCTATCTAAATAATGAAATCTTACCCATTCCTCATCACCGCTTTATTGAGTGGCTGTGCTACATCTACCTTACCTACTCAACTGCCTACTCTAAATCCCCCATTAAGCGTTGAAGAAAAAAAAATAATAACAACCTGCGAAAATGAGGTTGCAAATATTATGACTGGACAAGTAGCAAAAAACCCGTTTTTTAGCGCTTATGAAAGAACTTCAGTAATGGATAAATGCTTGGAATCACAAGGCATTCCAGATGAAAGAATTGGTGATATTTTTAGCGTCTTAGAGGGTAATTCTGTTTCGCAATGAAACAATGTGTTGGAAGGGCAGCTGCTGTAGGCTTTTGGGCGTTGATGCAATTTTGAAAAGTATCAATCGGGCTGTATGTAGACAAATGGCTGTCTTGCTCTCCTATTTAATAAATTCCGGTTTATATCATCTATCATTTCAAAGTTATTGCTGTTGGTTATTAAGGCGTCAAGTAATTTAGGAAACATTCAATCATACGATCTAAGTTCTTTGCTATACCTGCTTTGACTTGGTGGGCTTATTGATCCGGCACGAATTATTCATGAAGCCGCATAGACGACTTTTGGGTCGCCGAAATAACGGCGTTCGCGTTCGGGGTTTTGCTCAAGCATCGTCATGTGATCTGTTGCAGCAGCTCTGAGTTTTGCCTTGGTGCGTACTGGCACTTTTGAAGTGATGACGTGCTTGAGATCCGCATTCAGTCTTTCTTCGGGGTTGAGTTCAGGGCTGTAGCTGGGCAAGTAGAACAACTCGATTTTCTGTGCGTTCTCGGCAGCCCAAGCCTTTACAGGTTTACTGTGATGAACTCTCAAATTGTCTATAGCTAATCACATCCTCAATTAAAAATTAATGATGCCGATAAAGTATTCAAGGTGGTTTATAGATGTGATCGTCCGAGACGATACTTAAAAATGATATCCAACAAGATATTCAACTTATTATCGGATGGCGACTGGAAAATTCTAAGCTGCTGCTCCTCACAGCTTTAGGTTAATGATTTAGCTAATAAAAAAGCCCTGCATTACTGCAAGGCTTTATATTTGGCTCCCCGACCTGGACTCGAACCAGGGACCTGCGGATTAACAGTCCATTATGTTTTCTTATGCTGGCAGGAGGTTGATTGCAATTTTCAGTTCGCTTTCCTTCTCAACTCTAAAGAGAAAGTGATTCAAGTCGATCTATGTTAGTGGCTGAACTCCATTGGGGCGGCGAAATGCGGCTATTTGGGTCGAAACTGACCTGAAGCGTCATGAGCTATCTATCCCATGTCACGGGTTCATTCAAATCCCTTCAATAAGGAAAGCCCATGTGGAAAGAAATCAGAATTAACCCAGACCGGCTGGTATTTTTCGGGTGCATGTTGGGTGGAATAGTGTTGGTAGTTGTGAAATTTGTTTATTGAGGGTTGTTGATCATTCCGGGCGTTTGTTCGAATAAATAAATTGCACGCGAATTTCATGTGGAGTAACGCAATATCTTTAGTCTTAGTCCTTTGCGATGGCTTCATCCACTATGACCCTGTAAGGTCGATTGTTAAACTATGGCAAAAAATCGAGAAAAATTACGCAAAGTACCTTCATTTATCGCTGTGGTGATAAAGTCTGATTGGTGGTTTTCAGCCATTATTTCATCAGGCATTTTTGCGTTCACAATTTTCATGCTCCCAACCATGGCGATGCAAAATATATATGTTCGTCCTTTGTTTGGCGCATTTAAACCTATTCTGATCATGTCTGGCGGGTTCTTTGCGCTAATTGCAGTTTTCAATTTTTTCAGACAAAAAATACCAGCTATTTCTGTCCAGGTCATATCCAAAGATTTACATACTGTGCATCATGCAAAAAAGAACTGTATTTCTTCCGGCAATGATCCTCGGTTGAATCATGAACCCTCGAATAACAGCACTAAATGGGACTCTTCAGGTTTACAGAGCAACTCTATAGGTGCGGATAAAACCAAGAATCCAGCAATGTGGTCTATTGCATTATTGCAAAGCATTGAATGGAAGCTGTTCGAAGATTTGTCAGCTGCTTATTACAAAGAGAAAGGAATTTATTCCGAACTTACCAAGCTGGGGGCAGACGGCGGAATTGATATCAAACTATTCCAAGATGATTCTAAAAATCCAACTTCTCTCGTTCAATGCAAAGCGTGGAATACAAGGCAGGTCGGAGTTAAGGTAATTCGAGAATTTCTTGGCGTGATGAGTCACGAAAAAATCCCTAAAGGTTTCATAATGACCTCAGGTTCTTATTCTGATGATGCTAAGGAAGTTGCTAAAGCGAATCGAATCACTTTGATTGATGGCGTCATGCTGCTTGCTATGATCCAAAGATTACCGACTGATGCACAACAACGATTGTTAGATTTAGCTACCGATGGTGATTACACAACTCCTTCATGTCCATCTTGTGGCGTAAAAATGCTCAGGCGATCTAGTAAGCGTGGTGATTTTTGGGGGTGTAAAAACTTTCCTAGATGCCGTCAGAGGCTGTACGTTAAAAGCAGTCAATGAAATAGGTAAGCTGCATTTTGACTCACCGACCTGAACTATACGTTCCCCGATGAAGTTCGCCTAGAAGTCACTAACTACGGTCAAGAACGTCGAGATCGCCATGACAATTGGTAATCCGATGAATTCTCTTGTATAGGTGAAAAAATAAAAAGTTGCCTTGTAGTGCCTTGCGTTCAAAAAGCGCTGGGATAAACCGCAAGTAGGTACTCCGAATTTCACTGAAATAAAACTAAACCAATACTTGCTGAGGAAAATGAGATTGTGTTAGTTAACGCACATATTTCTCTATTGAATTTTGATAAGTTTATATTTCAATTATTTAAGGAGAATATGATGAAATCGTCAATCCGCTATCCATGCCATCATGGAAGTGTACAAGGAAAGAAAAGTTTGCTGTAGAGATTACAGTGAAATGTTTCCTTGGACGAATTAAGGTAGATTTAGAAGTTCTCGGTTACTACTTGGTAGAACAAAAAAAGAGCTAGATTTTGAAACGCTTTAGTATTATAGGGAACGAGTCAGTAGAAAAAATAGTAATAGAAATTATAAAAAAATCTTTATTTAAAGCTTAATGTTATCAGTAGATGACAAACATATTGAATGCTTAAAATCACTATTTCTCAAGGAGAATGCAATGGCTTATGTAGATGGTTTCGTTCTGCCGCTTCCCACAAAGAATTTAGAAATTTACCGTGAAATGGCGATCAAATGCGGCGCAATATGGCGGGAGCATGGTGCACTGCAATTTCGTGAATGTATTGCTGATGACGTAAAGCCTGGAAATCTTACATCGTTTCCTCAAAGCGTCAATCTTGAAGCCGAAGAAACAGTCATATTCTCGTGGATCGTGTATGAATCGCGTGCTCACCGCGATGAGGTTAACGACAAAGTAATGAAGGATCCCCGGATGGCCGATATGATGAAACCAGAAGCTTCACCCTTTGATGGAAAGCGAATGATTTATGGTGGTTTCGAGGTATTGGTTGATCTTTAAATATGTGAGTAGCGCTGCAAAGATTTGTCGCCGAAATGCGAAGGCGATATTCCATAATTACAGTATTAAACAAATACAATGAACTAAATTGTAGCTCAGTATATACACCTCGAAACTTCAGGAGTGTTCCCATGAGAAGACTCATCGTATCCACGTTTGTGTCGCTTGACGGCATCATGCAAGCACCCGGCGGGCCGGAAGAAGATCCGACTGGCGGTTTCACCCTTGGCGGTTGGATGTTTGGCTACGGGGACGAAAGCATGGACATCTCAGCATCAGGTTTTGACGGCAAGGATCGAGAGCTGGTGCTTGGTCGTAGGACCTATGAGATATTCGAAGCGTACTGGCCATACCAGCCCGATGACCACCCGATTGCGAAGACGCTCAATGCAGCGAAAAAGTATGTTGCTTCGCGCACGTTGACGATCCTCCACTGGAACAACTCGACCCTGCTCCATGGCGATGTAGTCTCGGCAATCATTGCTCTCAAGACCCAATCCGGCCTTGACCTGCAGATTATTGGCAGCGGCAATTTGATTCAAACGCTACAGGCCGCATCACTTATAGACGAGTACAACGTATGGGCTTTTCCAGTGGTGCTTGGGCGGGGCAAGCGCCTCTTTAGCGAGGCTGCTAAGCCATCGGCGCTTAGGCTCGTTCACTCTCAGGTTTCGGCCACTGGCGTAGTGATGAGTACCTATGTACCAAGTGGCGATATCCGGCTTGGTTCGTTCGCGAGTGTCGAGCCGAGTGAGAAAGAGTTGGCCCGACGCAAAAAGATGGCAATAGAATAGAAGTGTCAGTCACTATAAAGAAAATTTAAATTTAATAAGGTGTAGTAATCGCGACATCATCTGACAGTTACCCGATTTGATCGAAGTGACTGTCAGTTCAGATTCAGCTATTCAATGTGGTTATTTTATCGTGCCACGCCTCCTTTCCGTCAATTAGAGTT
>QFXJ01000057.1 GCA_003402375.1 Candidatus Nitrotoga sp. CP45 | reverse complement strand
CAACAACGACCGTACCCATCAAGGCAAGATGTGTTGCGGGCGTACACCGATGCAAACTTGTGTGACGGAAAGGAGGCGTGGCACGATAAAATAACCACATTGAATAGCTGAATCTGAACTGACAGTCACTTCGATCAAATCGGGTAACTGTCAGATGATGTCGCGATTACTACAGCTATTTTAGGTGTCGTCTTTCCGTTCACTTCATGTAGGCGCACTGTATGCTCTCGAAATTCTCGCGTGTAAATCTCTCTAGTATACGTTCTATCTCAGTCTTACGTTTCCAGTATGTTACAGAAATGTCGAACTCTACTTTTACAGCATACTTCAGTTATGAGCAAGGTATGTAATTGATAGTTGTGTTGAAATTTATTGCTAATATAATTCAATAGCTTGCTATATTTTTAACATCAAATGAAATATATTTAAAAAAATTAAAGTCTTGTCACTGTCTGCCGATAACGAAAACATATGCTTGAATTTGTCCCCTTGCAGATTTAGCTAAGAATGAATCCCTCCGCTTACAACCTAATACGGGTAAGTGGGGGTTTGTCTGTTCATGTAGGAAAATTTCTTACAAAGAGATCGGAAGTCTTCTGATTTCTTTCTGTTCGTTCGCATAGCAATATTCAACCGTCGAAAAAGACAGTGTTGTTAACTTGCAAGGGGATGAATCATGAATACAGATCAACTTCATCAAGAAATTAAAGAAGCTAATCTTTCTTATATGCTGCTCGCGCGTCAGATGATTCAGGGAGATAAGGAAGCAGCCATTTTTCGGCTTGGAATTAGCCAAGAGATGGCTGAGCTTATCGCTGGATTAAGCTCTGCACAGCTACTCAAAATGGCGGCATCCAATATGTTGCTGTGCCGCTTTCGCTTTGATGAAAAAATTCTACTCAATATGATTACCGATTACAACAAAAACAGAATGATGTCACAAGCGCACACTACCATTTTGATGGCTGGGCAGCATTTTGACGATATATCTGCTTGATTTTAATTTACTATTTGGAATTTTTATGCGAAACAAGAGTGTGGTCACTGAAGCTTATCAAGTCCAGATTGCAGTGGATTTAATTAAGTTAGGAGCACGTTTGCAATTACTGCAGGAAGAAACCGCTTTAAGTCGTGAACGTTTGCTAAAGCTGTATAAGGAGGTAAAGGGTGTTTCGCCGTCTAAGGGCATGCTACCCTACTCAACCGACTGGTTCATGAGCTGGTCACCTAACATCCATTCTTCACTGTTTATTGATATTCATCAGTTTCTGCTGAGGCATACCAGCTTAACTGGCGTCGAAGCATTAATTAAAAGTTATTTTTTGTATTGCGAGCAAATTAATGCTAGTGGCGATGAGCCGATATTGAGTGTTACACGTGCATGGTTTCTAATACGGTTCTTTGATGCACAGATGTTACAACTGGCAGGCTGCACCGAATGTGGTGGACACTTCATAGTGCATGCCAATGGATTATATACCGACTATGTGTGCGGCATTTGCCGTCCGCCCTCTCGTGCCGGAAAAACAAAAAGGAACACCGCAGCATCAAGGTTACTGGCATTAAGTATGGTGAATTAAAGTTTTGCTATCGGGTGTCGTTACCGTCACCAAATGCTATGTGGAATAATCATGATTATGCTTGCGCTATCGGGTTGTGTGGATGTACCAAGTAATGTCAATTTATGCGATTTTTTTATGCATTTTTCTCATAAGTTGATATTGCACTGCCACAAAAGATCGTTTTGTGTGCAGCTCAAGGGAGCTGGGCCATGTTGGTAATTGTTGGATATGTAATTATTTTAATTTCTGTGTTTGGTGGCTATGCATTAGCAGGCGGGCATTTGGCTTCCTTGCTTCAGCCGATTGAACTGTTAATGATAGCAGGTGCTGGTTCGGGTGCCTTTTTAGTGGGGAATAGCGGCAAAACAATCAAGGCCACTATGAAAGCATTGCCTAGTATATTTAAGGGTGCTAAGTATACTAAAGACCACTATATGGAACTAATGGCTCTGCTTTATGAGTTGCTTGGAAAAATTCGCAAGGAAGGATTGATGGCCATTGAAAACGATATTGAGAATACAAATGAGAGTCCTCTCTTTGCAAAGTATCCAAAAGTAATGGCGGATCATCATATAATTGAATTTATGGCAGATTACCTACGAATCATGTTGGGTGGCAACCTGAACGCGATGGAAATCGAGAACTTGATGGATGTAGAAATAGAAACCCATCATCATGAAGCAATGGTGCCATCGCATGTGCTCGCTAAATTTGGTGACGCCCTGCCAGCTTTCGGTATAGTTGCAGCGGTCATGGGGGTAGTGCACACCATGGGGTCTGTAGGGTTGCCGCCCGCCGAATTGGGCGTGCTAATCGGTGCAGCATTGGTTGGTACATTTTTGGGTATCCTGCTGGCTTATGGTTTCGTTGGTCCCTTGGCGACTTTGCTGGAGCAAAAAGCAGAGGAGTCGAGCAAAATGTTTCAGACAGTCAAGGTTACGTTGCTGGCCAACCTGAATGGTTATGCTCCGGCGATGGCAGTAGAATTTGGTCGTAAGGTACTCAACTCTACTGAACGTCCCAGTTTCATTGAGTTGGAAGAACACGTCAAACAAAAGCGCTGAATAGAAAATTTGCATTGTGTATTGAGAGAGCTGCGTTATGGCGGATGATAAAAGACTCATAATAGTTAAGCGTATTAAGAAGGTAGCGGGAGGGCATCACGGCGGCGCATGGAAAATTGCTTACGCCGATTTCGTTACTGCAATGATGGCATTTTTTTTGTTGATGTGGCTGTTGGGGTCGACTACTAAAGGTGATTTGAAAGGTATTGCTGATTACTTTAATACGCCACTCAAGGTTTCACTGTTGGGCGGGTCTGGTAGCGGCGATAGTTCTAGCCTAATCAAGGGTGGTGGTAAAGACCTGACGCGCAGCGAAGGTCAAGTGAAGCAGGGGGAGCTTCCGACAGAAAAAAGGACAGTTAATTTGAAGGTGGCAACTGAAGAAGCTTTACGTATTGAAAGACGCAACGAACTGGAAAAACTTAAGATGTTGAAAGCCAGTTTGGAAAAAATGATCGATGCCGATGCTAAACTACAACAGTTCAAAAAACAAATTCTTCTTGACATTACTACTGAAGGCTTGCGCATCCAAATCGTGGATGAAGAAAATCGCCCCATGTTTCAGAGTGGAAGTGCAAGACTCGAACCTTATACCATAGAGATTCTGCGTGAAATTGGCAAGATGCTGAATCAAGTACCAAACAAGGTAAGCTTGTCTGGACATACAGATGCTCGACCATACACTTTTGGAGAAAAAGGTTACAGTAATTGGGATCTGTCGGCAGATCGTGCCAATGCCTCGCGCCGCGAGTTAATTGCGGGTGGGATGGCGGAGGAAAAAATGGTACGGGTGGTGGGGTTGTCGTCTGCGGTATTGTTCGACGGGAAAGATCCATTTAATCCGATTAACCGTCGCATTAACATAATTGTGATGAATAAAAAAGCAGAAGAGTCTGTGCGTACTGATGGAGGGACAGTTGAAGTGGAAGCAGAAAGCGGACCAGTCGCTCCGCAGGTTATAAAGAACAATATTGAGAGTAATAATACGCATTGATAGAAAAAACTCACCACAGGGCAAAGTTTGTAATGGCGGAACGCCGTTGGAAACTTTACTCAGTGGGAAACCGGTTGGTAGTGTCAGGAATTTTGTGTGTCTGAAGTCACGGTTAAATTTCACGGCATCCTCAAACTGAATCCGTGAAGCGTTCACCGAACAGAATGGCGAATTGGGTTTTGGCAGCACGCCAAGTG
>QFXJ01000056.1 GCA_003402375.1 Candidatus Nitrotoga sp. CP45 | reverse complement strand
CTCATGGGGTTACTCCTTTGCGCTTACGCGCTTTGGTTGATAAAGATTCGCACCTCTATCAAACCGGGTAACCCCACCCTTTGGCAAGACCTTACTGTCAGATTAAGTCTGAACCACTACATCTAAAATTAGGGCGATCTTATTACCTACAATTTTTGATCATCAAGACCAATTATTTCATCAGAAATTTATAGCCAAAGCTGTCGTCACAAAAGCATTGTTGTTAGCGATATTATTATTCTTAATGAAAATACTATCTTTGCTACTTAATGCCCTCGCTTCCACTCTCCACAAAATATTATTTGTAATGGCATAGTCAAAATTGCTTGAAAAACCCCATGTTTTAAAACCATTAGGTGTACCAGTTGCGATAATTACCCCACTTTTATCATCATAATATTCAGCTCTTATAGCGATAGCAATTTTTGCTGTTGGCGTAAGCTTCAATATCATCGTGGGGTTGAGCCACGTGTTCATGGCTGATGAACCCTTGTTTACTTGTTCTGCACCAATATCAAAACCCAATATTGCGGCAAGCCCATTATTCAGTTGAAAAATTCCATAAAAATTATTGAAATAACGCATTTTCTTATCATTATCAGGCTTGTCGTTTCCAATAAATGTGCTCCAATTCAAGGTTACTTTTGTGGAAGGCTTATAAGTAACCTGCGTCCCAAATGAAGGGGAAGAATTCCCCTCCACACGCCGAATATGTTGCCAACCATTCAAAACTAATGCACTCACAAACCATACATCATTCTCTGACGTATAACTGAGTTTGGCGCCAGTTTCATAATAAGGTGTGTTATCTGCTGATAAGCTTCTGGTTAAAGTCCAATTGTCTTTACCAACCGCACTTTCAAAACCTATATGTGAAGAAAAGACACCGGCATCAAGCCACAGGTTATCTTTTTTAGAAAGCTTCAGGCCAACATTGCCTTCATAGATATTATTCAACACGCCAGGCTCAGATGCATAATTAGAATTCATATAGCTACCACCAGCTAATGCCAGATTAGCCCTGACACTCTCTGTGTTATAAGATCCCTTCACAAAAGCCAAATTTACTGAAACTTCATTATTTTTGTTATAGCTGTAAATAAATGGTGGCTTAGTGTTATTGATTGGTTTATTAAAATCGTAGCTATAGTATGTTTCAGCATAACCGCTAAAGGTTAACGCAGAAGCTGGGGCATTTTCTTCCCCATATGCAAAGCTGCCTGCAAATGTAGCTATCACTGTAATCGTGATAATTAATTTCTTCATGGGATTTGCTGCTTTACTGGTGATTATATTCATGCAGATTTTGCACAACTGAAGTTAAAAATACACCAAAAGGTAAGTTGGGAAGCGCAATCACAGTAAGCAGGCTGACTCCAGATTGGCCCGAAGCGATTATTTGCCCTACCCCTCTGCCAGAGGTCCAGCTTCAGTTTTATTTTTTCAATTTCCACATCTTTTCTCAAACAGATTGCAACACCTGTAACGGCGACATCTGCGCCACCCGCCGCGTAGCTAACCATCCTATCACGACGGTCACCTTAATAATCCCCCGCCCACGCCAACCAAGCTGCCAGCTCGACGTGCCCGACATCGCCTTGCCAAAAGAGATTGCCGCCTGAGTTGAGGCGAGACGCTTAAAAACGTATATACTTCGTCAGTACGTTATTGACTGGAGATAGGATCATGTCCAAAGAAGCTGTTTTCACCATGAAGTTGGAACCCGAATTGCGCACCGAGTTTATGGCTGCGGCAGAGGCCAGCCACCGCCCGGCCTCACAAATTTTACGTGAATTGATGCGCGATTTTGTGCAACGCCAGCGCGAAGCGCGGGAATATGACGATTTTTTGCGCCGCAAGGTTGAAAAGGCGCGAGCACAAATACAGGCAGGCGAGCACCAATCTAATGAAGATGTCTCCGCCGAATTCGCTGCCAAGCGGGCGCAACTACTGGCCCAGCTTGATCAGGCTAACAGATGAAGGTGCGCTGGTCTGAGGCTGCAATCCAAGATCGCCGAGAGATTGTTAATTTCATCGCTCTCAACAATCTGTTGGCAGCCATCCACATGGACGAGTTGTTTGACCGCGCCGCCGAGCGGCTGGCGGAGCATCCCTATTTGGGGCGCATAAGCGAGTTGGCTGGAACCCGCGAACTTATCCCTCATGAAAGCTACCGCTTGGTCTACGAAATCAGTGGCGAAACAGTTTGGATACTGTCGCTAAATCATACGACGCGTCAGTGGCCGCCCGAGATCGACTGATCCGAGCTCTATTCATCACCGAAAAACAATGTGCTGATGGCAAAAAAGGACTATTCCGAAGACCTGCTGATACAGGCGCCCACCGCCGAGTTGCTGAAAAAAAGCTCGGCTGGACATCTGAATTCGCACACGACGAAGAAGACTTTGGCCCGGAAAGTTTGCTGGGGCGCGCCTCGGATCGCGAGGTGGTGCTGACGCGCGAGGTGAATGCCGAAGCGCAATATAATCTAGGTTTAATGTATCGAGATTGCGAAGGCGTAACCAAGGACGCTATGAAAGCTATTGAATGGTTTCAAAATGCGGCTAGTCAAGGGCATGCAAAAGCAAAATTCATACTTAACATGTGAGCTGTATGGCAAAGCGATCAAATGCAACTTTTTAATCCCTGATGGGCTTCGTCCATTTTCTGCTGATGATTTACAATTTTGGTGGTGTAATGCCGTGCCATCTGTTCGCTCCTTGGGTAAGGTAGAATCAAGCGTTAGAATTACGCTGGACATTACAGTACATTACCGAGCTTTCGCAGTATGACTGTTGGCGCGAAAGCAGAGTACCCTACTCAGGCGTCCGTAAAGTTGAAATAACGAAGTAAAAATAGTGGTCACACTGACGCTGCGCAAAATAGTCGCGCAAGGAAAATTGCACCATGAAAGGCGTTATTGCTGCGTGGTCATTGGCAATAACAAGCATCAATAAAAACAACAGGGGAACCTTTCTTGGAACTAATTCAAAAGAATTCCGAAGTGCTGTTCAAGTCGTTAATCGACATATCTGTCGAAAGCTGGCGATTCAGCAGGTTGTTTGCGCGGCTTCTCTCGAAACTGGATGCGGGTGAAGGTGCTCGTTACACCAGCCAATATCGCTATTACCTGAAGCGCCTTGAAGAAACCTTGGAAGGCGCAGGTTTGACTCTGGTGAACGTGGAGGGGCAACCTTATGATCCTGGGGTCGCCGCGACCGCACTGAATATTGGAGATTTCGACCCAGAAGATGTTCTTGCCGTCGAGCAAATGATTGAGCCCATCATCATGGGTTCAGAAGGTCTAGTTCGTAGAGGAACGGTGATGTTAAGAAAGGTGGATTTGTGAAGAATTACGTCGGCATTGACCTCGGAACCACCAACAGCGCTATTTGCTCCTACGACGGCGAGAATCTGCGAATTTTCAAAAGCCCAGAACAGAATGATGTTACGCCTTCGGCAATATTCATTGATAAGCGAGGCAAGAGGTATTTTGGTAAAACCGCATACGAAAACGCCGCTAAAAATCCAGACAATGCAGCGACAAAATTTAAGCGGATGATGGGTACAAGTACGCCAATCAAACTTGCTGCTGTTGAGATAACCATGACCCCGGAGGAGTGTTCAGCAGAGATACTGAAGCTTTGCTTCGGTTATCTGCCTGAGGAGATTCGGAACAATCCAGATACAGGAACCGTCATTACGGTTCCTGCGGCCTTCAACCAAATGCAAAAAGACGCGACCATGACGGCGGCTGAGATGGCTGGGATTGGCAAGGTTGCGTTGATGCAAGAACCCGTTGCTGCGGTAATGAGCGTTATGAAGCAGCGCAAAAGTGATGGGGTGTTTCTCGTATTTGATTTAGGTGGAGGCACACTCGACATTGCTATCGCAGAAAGCATATCAGGGCGGGTTAGCCTGCTTGCGCATGGCGGTGTTGCAATGTGTGGCGGTGCTGATTTTGACCGGCTTATCCTTGATAATGTCGTCAAGCCTTGGCTTTTTGATAACTTCAAGCTGCCTGATGACCTGACTGTAAATCCTAAATTCAAGTCCCTGTTACGCCTGTCATTGCACGCTGTCGAGCGCGCAAAAATCGAACTGTCAAGTAAGGAGGAAGCCGTAATCACCTCACCTGAACTCAATATTGCAGATGAATCTGGCGAAGACATCTACTTGGACATTACTATCACTCGTAGTGACCTGAACGGCTTGATTGCTGACAAGATAGATGAGTCGATCAATGCCGCTCGTGCAACCCTCGATAAAGCTGGGCTTAGCGCGAATGACGTGGAGCGTATTGTGTTTGTTGGTGGGCCAACGCACTACAAACCCCTCCGCGACAAGGTTGCATCCGAATTGTGCATCGCCGCTTCAACCGAGATGAATCCTATGACAGCGGTAGCTGAGGGTGCCGCTGTCTTCGCTGAATCAATTGACTGGGGTTCACAGAGCCGTGGGCGGAAGAGCACTCGTGGCGCTATCAGTGCTGGAGGCAAGTTCGACCTTGGTTTTAATTACATTGCCAGAACCCCCGATTCGCGTGCCAAGATACTGGTCAAGCTCGGTGGTACTGTGTTGGCTGGCGCCGAGTTTCAGGTGGATAGTCTGGATACCGGTTGGTCGTCTGGTCGTGTCGCACTCAAGGACGGTGCCACCATCGAGGTCATGCTTAGCAAGCCAGGCGACAACACCTTCAAGGTGTTTGTCTTCGACGCATCGGGTGGCCCTGTGAGTATTGGTGACAGCAAAATTGTCATCGCCAGAACCGCTGCATCGATTGACGCCATTCCATCATCATCGTCCATTGGCATTGAGGTTACCGAAAAAGGTCGGGCGGAGTTGGTTTATCTAGTGCGTGAGCAAGACCCATTGCCGGTAAAGGGGAAACTCAGATTCAGAGCTGGCGAGTCACTCCGCGCGCAGTCTACGAACTCCCTCAACTTCGTTGTTCGCGAAGGTGAAATAACTGATCAGGTCAGAGATAATAGAGCCATTGGTGTGTTTAGTATCAAGGGCTCTGATTTTTATGAGGGCATTATCGGTCAAGGCGCTGAGCTGATGTGCGATTTCGAGGTACAGGACTCTGGTCAAGTTGTTTTGAATGTTTCTGTCCCGAGTATTAGTGGAAACTTTGAAAGCCACCGAAATTTTTACTCGCGCCAGGAAAGCCAGATCGATTTTTGTGACGCATCAAAGCAGATTGCCGAAGAAGTCGAAATCGTTCGCGAACGAATCGATGGTGTAGCCGACAAGATCAATGATCCTAAGCTTGACCAGGCGCTTCAGAAACTTGACCAGGCATCGTCGGTTCAGCCCAATGAATCTGATCCCGAGACCGCGAAGCAAGCGATGGAAAACGTGCAGGAGGCAAAAAAACTGCTAGCCGATGTCCGCAAATCGAATATCAAACCGATTCGACAGATGGATCTCGATTCCTGTGTAGACTTCTTTAATAAGGCTGTTCGTGAGCAGGCTCGTCCAACGGAAGCCAGCTCTTTTGACAATCTTGTACGCACAGCTCAGCGGGCAATCGACAGCAACAGCAAAGACTTTGAAAACCATTTAAGTGAGTTGCGCGGGCGTAATTGGCAAATTCTCTGGCGGCAGGATTTCTTTGTCGTCGATACTTTCAAACGACTGTCTGAAGAGCCGTGGCAGTTTGCGGATCGTCTGCAACATGCTGAACTTGTTGCTGCTGGAAAAGAGGCTATCAAGGCTGACGATTTTGAGAAACTGCGCCACGTTGTCGGGCAGCTTTATTCATTTCGCATTTCATCGGGTGATGACGACGACATGCTCGCCACCGCTAACATCACACGGTATTGATCGTGGCTCTTGATGCTTGGCTACCCGTTGGATTTTACACGCCAGATGGTGAACGGACGCGTCTCGCCTTGCATGAAGGTACGGACTGGCAAATCTATGAGGCGCAAGGTGGCGGACGAATTCTAGTCACAAAGCAGTTGCTTGCGACAAGGTGGATTGAAAGCGGGCTGCTCGATGCCAGTCAGATAAGTTCCTTCGAGTTTGGTGGTGAAAGGTATTGCGAATTTTCATCTGGCATTGACTATGTATTAGCGCCAGTTATTGAGAGTAGCTCCCCGGAAAACAAGAATGAGGCACTGTCATTCGCAGAATCGCTGAAGGCGACGCGCGCAATTGATGCGACGAGTTCGGTTCACGATGCCATATACGTCGAGCGGCTGTCCCGGCTTCTGCCGACTTACAACCTTTCAGCTAGAGTGAGTGACGATGTGGTGTTCGGCACATGGCTGACGGGCGGCGTGCCAGTTTCCGTTCACTCGTTTCGTCGCCTGCGAATACTTACGAACTGGCTTGGTGCGTCGCACTTGCGCGATGTTGTGGTCAGGGGTGGTTTTGAAGTCTCTGAAAAAATCATCGGGCCTAAGACATCAACACATAAAATATCCGAACAAAGCGAAACGGCAGAGGTATCAAAGTCTGATGAACAAAAATCAACACAATTTTCTCTTGCCGGTCGCCCCGAACTTGAGCAGTTCATAAACGAGCACGTTGTTGACATCATCGAGAATGAAGCGCGCTACAAGGTATTGGGTATCGAATTTCCGTCTGCAATCATCCTGCACGGCCCACCCGGTTGCGGCAAGACCTTCGCTGTTGAACGGCTGGTTGATTATCTTGGCTGGCCAAGTTTCCAGATCGAGGCATCCAGCGTTGCCAGCCCCTATATTCACGAAACCAGTAAAAAGGTGGCTGAGGTTTTTGACAAAGCGATGGAAAACGCACCAGCAGTGCTGGTGATAGACGAAATGGAAGCCTTTCTTTCCGAGCGCCAATCGGGCATGTCAGGTCAGCACCATGTAGAAGAAGTTGCGGAATTCCTCCGTCGCATTCCAGAGGCAATCAAAAATCGCGTGCTTATTATCGCGATGACTAACAAAATTGAAATGATTGATGCGGCCATCTTGCGGCGCGGTCGTTTTGACCATGTGGTTAAGGTAGAAATGGCATCAGAAGAAGAGGTGCATGCTTTGTTAGAGAAGTTGGTAAAAGACTTGCCGTGTGAAAATAATATTGATGCGGTCTTACTTGCAAAACGCCTGACAGGCCGCCCGTTATCCGATGTCGCGTTCGCTGTCAGAGAAGGCGCTCGCTTGGCCGCAAGGGCGGGAAAGGACAAGCTGGATCAATCCAGCCTGTTGCTGGCGATGGATGCAACTCCATTGCGTAGCAACGATGAGGGTACATCCAGGAAAATCGGCTTTATCTGAAAGAGCGACTGGATATGACTGACAAATCTTGTGATGGCGATCGAAAAAAGGGCTTTGGTGGTTTCGGGGATCTCGTTTCGGATGTCAGCAAGGATATTGAATCCGCAACCCGTGAATCATCCAACCCGCCCACGCCTAAATCTGAGGCAACAGTGTCATCAACAAGTAGCACGCAACACACAACAGCTCAAACAGAAGTGCCTCGGGCTAATAAACCACCCGTGTCACATCGGCCGCCCAGCGGTAGATCAGGTGCGAAGTGGTTTTGGGGCATAGGGATTGTGATGGTTATTTTGATAGGCATCGGTAATTCCGGCAAAGAGAAGAATACGTCGCATACCCCTTCACCCGCATATTCGCAACCGTCCACGTATGCGCCTGCCGCTATACCAATTGCAGAACCAACCACTCCTTCAGCTTCGGTTTATTCACCCGCTTTGCCTAAGGAGGATAAGCCACCGGTTGGCACCAATCTTTCACTTTCTCGCGATCAAATTCGATACTGTCTTTCTGAGGATATTCGACTTGGTGTGATGAAAAATACTATCAATCAATACGCTAACAACGAGGTTGATCTGTTTAATACCAAGATTCATGACTACAACAGCCGGTGTGGGAAATTCCGTTATAGGCGCGGAGCGCTAGAGTCTGTGCAAAGTGAAGTTGAGGCGAACAGATTGATGCTTGAAGCAGATGGTTTTGCTAGATTAGTAGATTTGAGAGGTGAGTCCGCCCAAATAAAAGATACTCAAACTGAGCAGAAGCTTCAAAAATTAGACAGCCAACCAAAGAGGCATGAAGAAGCTCGAAGCCCTGCGTCACCTAGCGACAAGGGAAATGTAAATAGCCCACATACAGCCAATTTTGCAAGATGCAGCGATGGGCGTTATTCAAATTTATGTGACCACTCGCTTTTGGTAGGCACTGAGAATGCCGAAGTTAGCGCTGCTGAACATACAGCCAGTTTTGCAAGATGTAGCGATGGGCGTTATTCAAATTTATGTAACCACTAGTTATTAGTAGGAGCTGAGATTGCCGAAGTTAGAGCTGCTGAACGTAGAGCAAGAAGCAATAAAAACAACCCATGACAACTTTAAATCAATCCCCATTTTATCTACTCGGGGCGACTACTAGAGACGACCGTCGCCGCATTGTTGAACTGGCAGAAGAAAAAAGTCTGACGCTCGATGGCGATGTTTGCACCAAGGCAAGGAGCGATCTGACAACGCCCCGTAATCGACTGGCTGTCGAAATGGCATGGCTGCCAGGACTTTCTCCCAATAGTGCAAAAGTCTTGGTAGATAACCTGCACAATCATATTGACCTAGTAAAAATGGCAACCACAGCTCCTGCTCTAGCCAAGGCAAATTTGCTGGCAGCAGCTATTGAGTTGCTTGATCCTGAGATGGAGGTCGATCAGTGGTGCGACCGGATTGTCGAGTTTGCCTACACGGTCGACATGATTGAGTCCAAAGATGTATTGCGGGAGATTAACGAGGATCGTTCAGTATCCGGCTTTCCTGTAGTGAAGCTAGAGCATATTGAGGCTGAATTGCTCGAGCGGCAGCGCTACTACACCGATACCATCAAAACGGCATTGAACAGATTTTCTCCAGATAAATTGATTGATGTAGTCACCCGTGTTGTGGAGACCACAACCGATACCGGGGAGGAACATGGCGCATCGCTTGTTCACGATCTGGTTGAGCGATACGAAGCGGATGCCAACCGTGATTATCTTCAGCCAGAAGCAGAAAACATAAAAAAACTTGCAGAAGCGATTCGCCAATCCGCCCACAAAGGCGAAAGCTCGGTTAAGCCACTTGTCGACAAATTAATTCAAGTAGTGAGCAAGTGGGATAGCGTGGCGCAGCCAATTCAGCTCAGCGTGAAGGCGCGCGGACTTGACCACGGTCTCAGTTATGAAGTTGCCCACGCAATTCGTAACTTGGGGCTGGACCTGTTTAATAAACACGATATGCTTGATACAGTAAATCGGCTGACCAAAGTTCTCCAAGAGCTCTTTGCCGAATTGCCAGAAATGGTTGAAAGGCTTGACCAAGATGCAGAGACTCTTGATGAAATTCATGGGAATCGGAATGAAGCTCAAGAACGCAGCAATGAATGGGCAAAAGAAATTTACTATCAGGCTGAGCTTGGCCTTGTGTTTAAAGATACATTGCGCATCTCAACAAAAGGGGTTGAGTGGAAAAACAAGTGTTTCCCACTGGACTCGATCACCTGGGTTAAATGGGGTGCAGTTAATCACTCGTTAAACGGTGTTCCAACAGGAACGGACTACACTATCGCAGTAGGTGACAATCGATCATCTGCCGTAATAGAAACTCGCAAAAATGAAATCTACAGCACATTTACCGATAAGCTATGGCGAGCTGTGTGTACCCGTTTGCTCACGGAAACTTTGATAACTCTAAAAAATGGCAAAAGTATATCAATCGGCGGCACTGTCATTGACGATAACGGCGTGCAGCTTACGAAGCATAAGTTTTTTGGCAACGAAACAGAATATCGTGATTGGGGAAAAGTGACGTATGCCAGTTCAGGTGGATCACTTTTCATTACGGCTCAGGATGATAAAAAGGTTTACGTGTCATTGCCCTATTTGACAACACCGAATGCACACATCCTTGAGGCAATGATTCGACTGAGTTTCAAAAAATGGACTGGACGACTGAGTGGCTTGCTGAATGAATGAATGTTTTTGGCTTTAACCACTTTTAGTTTGCTGTATCAGACAGTGCGAACTCGCTAGCTTTCTTTGGTGGTTTGGTCTGAAACATCATGGAGAGAATAATGGGAATTTTTTATTTTTAAAACTATGCCGCAATTACCTGTTACAACTGCCGTACTTTTCAGATAGATGAGAGCAAACTAGTTTACTTAAACAGATTGCAACACCTGTAATGGCGACATCCCCGCTACCCGCCGCGTAGCTAACCATCCTGCCACGGTCACCGTAACAATCCCGCCGCCTACGCCAACCAACCAGATTAACGCGCCCGAATGATAAGGAATTTCCAGAACTTTAATTGCCAGCACCCAGCCTAGCAAGGTTCCACCTGCTGCCGCAAACAGGCCACTCAATGCGCCCAGCACGGCAAACTCGGTCAGGTGCAATCGCCGCAAATATCGGCTGTCGGCCCCCAATGTGCGCAAGATGGCGGCCTGATGAATGCGTTCATCTTGCGTAGCGAGCAGCGCGGCATATAGCACGGCCAAGCCACTCAACAGGGTAAACAGAAAGACGGCGCTCATGGTTTTGGCTATCTGGTCCATGATTTGGCGGACTAGTTCGATCACTGCATCGGTATCTATCAGCAGCAGATTGGGGAAGGCTTTGATCAACGCATCGCTTGCCTGCGCCTTATCAGCTGGCAAATAAAAGCTGGTCAAGTAGCTGGCCGGATAATCTTTCATCATATCGGGCGCAGTGACCACGTAAAAATTCACCTGCATGGAATCCCACTGGACCTTGCGCAGGTTTACCACTTTCGCACTGAACGGGCTGCCCGCCACGTCGTAAGTCAAGGTGTCGCCCATATTGATACCCAACGTTTTGGCTATCCCCTCCTCCACCGATAACACCGATGACGCGCCCTGCCCCCACCATGCCCCTTGTACCAAGGAATTATCAGTTGGCAAATGGTCTGACCAGGATAGGTTGAACTCGCGTTCCACTAGCGCACGGGCACGCGCCTCGGGGTAATTGTTCCCGCTGATCGGGTGGTTGTTGATCGCTATCAACCGCCCACGCACCATGGGGAATAATTCTGGCGCAGGTAATTGCTGCTGCGTGAAGAAATTTTTAATCGCGGCGCGCTGATCGGGCTGGATGTTGACAATAAAGCGATTCGGCGCATCCGGCGGCATGCGCCCACGCCAACTTTCCAGCAGGTCGGCACGCACAAAGGTAAGCAGCAGCAAGGCCATGCCGCCTAAACTTAGTGCCACAATTTGCAGCGCATTCGTGCGCCCGTGCCTGGCCAAATTCGCAAAGGCATGACTCCCGCGCAGGGGCAGCCATGTCAAAGTGCGCACGGCAAGCCATGCCAGCAAACCAAATACCAGCATACCCACCGCCAAACCCGCCAACACGGTCAATCCCAGCTTGAGTGAACCGGCCTGCCACAGGAATAACGCGCTCAGTACAGCCGCGCCTGATGCATACAACAAGCCGGTGCGCGCCGGGGGCATGCCCAGTTCACGGCGGATAACGCGCAACGGCGACACGCTTTTCAGCTGCCATAATGGTAAGAAGGCGAATCCAAGTAGAAGCGCCATACCGCTGGCTGCAGCCTGCCACAATGGCAGCCAGCCCGGCGGAGGCAAAGCAGCCTCACGCATGGTCTCTATGGACTGCACCAGGGCATATTGCGCCGCGTAGCCGAGCAAGCCACCCAACAGTACGGCAAATACGCCCAGCAGCAAAAACTGGAACATAAAAATGCGCAATACCTGCGCCTGCGTTGCCCCCAAACAGCGCATCATGGCGCAGGTGTCAAGATGGCGCATGATGAAATGGCTCGCGGCCAGCGCCATCGCCACGCCCGCCAACACTACGGCGGTAAGCGCCGCCAGCCCTAAAAAATGTTCGGCACGCTCCAATGCGGTTCTAATTTCCGGACGCGCATCGCGCACGTCCTCCAGTTTTTCACCCACTGCCAGCTGTCCTTTCAGCCAGGTACGCAAGTCGGCAAGCTGTGCCGAGTCACCCGCAAACAGGATTCTGTAGCTGATACGGCTGCCAGGTTGAACCAGACCGCTAGCTGGCAGATCAGCAGCATTTATCAGCACACGCGGCGCAAAACTGGCGAAGCCGACAGACTGATCCACGTCGCGTACCACGCGCGCAGCCACGCGCATGTGCAGCGCGCCGATAACAACTTCATTGCCCAGCTGTAATCCCATGCGTTGCAGCAAACGCTTGTCCGCCCACACCGTGCCGGGCACAGGGTTGCCTTGCGCGATATGTTGCGTACCATCGTCAATATGAATTTTGCCGCGCAGCGGATAACCTTCTTCCGACGCCTGAATTTCCGCCAGCACATTTTGTTGGCCGTAAACCACCATGCTGGGAAAAGTCGCAACCTCGACTACGCGCAGTCCCCGTTGCAATGCTGCGGCCCGATAAGCTGGCGGGAATGGACGTGTGGCGACCAAACGCAGATCGGCACCCAAAAGACTGGTAGCCTCCTGCTGCAAAGCAAGGCCAACCCGGTTGGCAAACAGTCCTACGGTAGCAATGCTGCCCACCGCCAGCACCAACGCAATCAGCAGCACGCGCCATTCCCCGGTACGCCAGTCCCGCCGCAGCATAAGCCATGACAGACGCAATGTATTCACGGCACAATCCGCCCTGCCGCCAAATGCAACTGTCGGCCACACTGTTGCGCCAACGCTTTATCATGGGTCACTAATATAAGCGTAGTGCCCTGCGCACCGTTTAACTCCAGCATCAGATCAATGATTTGGCCGCCAGTGGCGGCGTCGAGATTACCCGTGGGTTCGTCCGCAAACAGGATTTTCGGCTGCGCAACAAACGCACGCGCCATCGCCACGCGTTGTTGCTCGCCACCGGACAAATGTTTGGGTAAATGGCCCAGGCGCGCGGCCAGCCCCACGCGCTGCAAGGCGGCTGTTGCTCGCTCGCGCGCATCGGATGCGCCGTGCAATTCCAGCGGCAGCATCACGTTTTCCAGCGCGGTCAACGCTGGCAGCAACTGAAATGATTGGAAAACAAAACCGGCTAAACGACCACGTAAACGCGCGCGTTCATCTTCATCGAAAGAAAAAATATCAACCCCATCGAGGTACACTGTACCGCTACTGGGAACATCTAGCCCGGCTAACAGTCCCAGCAAAGTGGACTTACCGGAACCGGACGCACCCAGAATAGCAAGGCTGTCGCCCGGCTCGACGGCAAAACTGACCTCGTGCAAGATAACAAGAGGCTGGCCACCACTTTCTACTTGCTTACCAAGATTCATTGCCCGCAAAATAGACGCCATGAAATTTTCTACTTTCTTTAAATCAATTTTATTATGTGCGTGTTGCCTGCTGTCTGGGGTGAGTGGCGCACAACAACAAACCATACTGGTGTTTGGCGATAGCCTATCGGCGGCGTATGGCATTCCACGGGCATCGGGCTGGGTCAACCTGTTACAGCAAGAATTACAACGCAGCCATCCACAATATAAAATAGTGAACGCCAGCATCAGCGGCGAAACAGCCAGTGGCGGCCGGCAGCGCATTGCCCCCGCCTTGCGTCAGCATTCCCCCGACATTGTCATTCTGGAACTGGGAGCCAATGACGGCCTGCGTGGCACGCCTATCGCCGATATCGAGAATAATCTCAGCGCTATTATCCAACAATCGCAGAAAGGCAACGGGAAAGTGCTGCTAGTGGGCATTCAATTACCGCCCAATTATGGCAAAAACTACACCGATCAATTCAAGGCGCTCTATTCCCGGCTGGCACAGCGCCACA
Organism: Candidatus Nitrotoga sp. CP45; assembly: GCA_003402375.1. Lineage (GTDB taxonomy): Bacteria > Pseudomonadota > Gammaproteobacteria > Burkholderiales > Gallionellaceae > Nitrotoga. The sequence continues at coordinate 37,845 of QFXJ01000056.1, read as the reverse complement.
AGGTGGAGCTGGTTCCGTTTATGCTAAAAAATGTCCAGCCGGAACAATTTCAGGCCGACAACTTGCACCCCACAGCGGCGGCGCAAGCTCTAATCCTTCAAACTATTCTGGACAAACTGAAACCTTTATTAAAGGCGAAAAATTTATAAATGTATCGTCTTTAACGAAGTTTGATGCCAGCCTGTGTAGATAAACCCGGAAAAGCGCTCGCCATTCCCGCACCAAAACGCTTGGCGAGCCGCTCTGCGATACCCTCATGGGTAGTGAAATCGACAATGTCCTCCGCCTTGATCACATCGCGCGCCACGCTATCCATATTGCCCATTTCATCCGCCAAGCCCAGCTCGATGCTTTTTTGGCCGGTCCAGATCAAGCCACTGAATATGTCGGGTGACTCCTTCAGGCGCTTGCCACGTCCTTGTTTCACTACCTCAATAAATTGCTGGTGAATTTCGGCGAGCATATTTTTAGCATGTTCCTGCTGCCCCACATTAACTGGCGAAAACGGGTCCATGAAACCTTTGTTTTCACCCGCCGTCATCAAACGGCGCTCCACACCCAGCTTATCCATCGTACCAGTAAAACCAAAACCATCCATCAACACACCAATTGACCCAACCAGGCTCGCCTTATTGACAAAAATCTTGTCCGCTGCCGCCGCCACGTAATAGCAGCCAGAAGCGCATACATCTTCAATGACGACATACAACGGGATCTTGGGGTACTTGACACGTAAGCGACGGATTTCATCATTTATATAACCCGATTGCACCGGACTACCGCCGGGGCTATCCATACGCAAGATCACCCCTTGCGTGTGGCTATCCTTGAATGCATCCTGCAGGCTGGTCATGATGCTATCGGCATTGGCTGCGCTCTCTGCCGCGATTACCCCATGCATCTCCACCAGCGCAGTATGCTTGCCAGTTAACGGCAACTCGGATTTGCCTATCCAGCCCATAAACAGAAATAGCAAGATGCACAGGTAACCAAACGTCAGCACCTTGAAAAAAATACTCCAGTGGCGCGCCCGGCGCTGCTCCTGAATGGCCGACATAGCGAGCTTTTCCAGCACGCCGCGTTCCCAGTTGTTGTTTTGTTCTGACATAAATTATTCCTCAATAAAAACTGCACCCAGTATATCAGGCGTATTCTTTAAACCATGCGCGCAGTCCGACAAAATCGTCCAGCAACGCCAGCGGTTCCAGGGCACGCAACTGGTCTACCGGATGTGCGCCGTGAGTCATGCCAATCGCGTCCACGCCGGCGTTACGCGCCATTTGCAAATCATGCGTGGTATCGCCCACCATCAGCACACGCTGCGCCATAACGCCAAGCTCATCCATGATTTCCAGCAACATCGCTGGATGCGGCTTGGAAAACGTTTGGTCTGCGGTGCGGGTAGCGTGGAAGTAAGACTCCATCCCGCTTGTTTGCATGGCCCGCTTTAATCCCTGTCGGCTTTTGCCCGTCGCCACTGCCAGCCAGTGCCCGGCTGCATGCAACTCCGCAATTGTCTGCTGCGCTCCCTCGAACAATGGAATAGCCTCACCCTGCGCTAAGAAATGATGGCGATAACGTGCCACCAGATCATCGCGCTGATTCTCCTGCAAATCCGGCACGGCTTGACGCAGCGCCTCTTGCAACCCCAGGCCAATTACATGCTTCGCAGCGGCATCGCTAGGCTCGGTTAAGCCCAGATCCCGGCATGCAGCCTGGATCGAACCCGCTATCACTGCTGTGGAATCCATCACTGTTCCATCCCAATCAAACACAATCAAATCATAACGTTTCGCCATCGAAATCTTCCAAAAAATGAGGCGCGGATATTAGCATTTTTGCTGGCATCACTACCAAGCATTGCCGATCTGCACACTACCGTCTGGCATTGCGCACGATGAAAACAACTCGACGATCAAATTTAAGTGACGCTCGTTTGGCTGGGAATTTGAAGAAATGCCGGCAAGAGGCTTGACCGCCAATGATGCTGAGATCCAATCTCTATGAAAATTTATTGCTGACTTGGCAAAATAAGCTTGAAATATGCATCGTTGCTAGTGCAATAAATTTTGAGTATAAAAATCATGGTTAATTCCATGAAACCTACAAGCTGAATCCGCGAAGCGTTCGCCGAACAATGGCGAACTTGGTTTAAGCGGTGCGCCCAAAGAGATGAATCTGGGCACTGGAATTTCACCGCTTCATTGCCTTAAAGTTTGAGCTAACCGGCTGGACGCCGCAGCCAGTTAGTTCGGGCGACGCGGTGTTGAGCGAGATGTTAGGCATAATTGACTTTCCAAAGGGCGCATACAAATGCCCATAAAAGTATCCCGATTGCAGAAAATCCGGTAAGAATCGTGAACACAAAAACTACTGCCCATATACTGCCTAAATGAATGATGCGGGTTTGTTCTTTGGCCTTGTGTTGCACTAGCAATCCGTGGAAATTGGCGGGATCGTTTAATGCTCTTTTGAGTTCCAGTAGAGAGCGAGACTGATGGAACTGGCGAAAGATTTCCCAAAGCATGAATGCAGTAAGTGACAATGCAATAAGAAGGCCAGACCACAATACCTGCTCTTTGGTGATGTATGGCTTTATAAACGACCATATAGCAAAAAAGCCAGCGTAGCCTGCCAGAAGAACGACATTTGTGTATGCCTGGGCTTGGCCAAATGTTAGAGCGGTTAGCTCTTTTTGTGCATTTAGGAGTTCTTTGTCGACCATGGTTTGTTCCTAATGTTCAAATTGAGGGGCAGCCTGCTTCTGGGCTTTCTCTCGAATACAGGTTTTGACGAATACCTAGGCATGGCTTAGGTCTGCACATAAGAACACTCCACCCCATGCTTATCGCAGGCAGTTTCCAAACTTGACCCTGCTGAAGTATCTTCTTCACTCCAAATGAGGTTAGCCAAGAGTTGTTCGTCTTCATCAACCAAGATAGTTATACTTCGTTGCGGCTGCGCGTTTGACCAGAATTTTAGAGCATTGAGTGCGTCTGTACTTGGCCTATTCTTACTCCCAAACCCTTCGACGCTGTTGCTTTTTCTTACAAATTTGTAATGTCCACTAGGCATTGATGCTCTCCCTCGGTTAAGAAGCTATGCTGAAGTGCCAACTCAGAGCACCTTAGCAGCGCTTTGAATTTAGTCCCCCGTTCAAGTAACACGGGGGGCTATAAATACATAAACCTCACAATTTAGCAGCAAAATACCCCTGCTACCAGAACAAAAAGCCCGGTAGATTAGGCTAAATGAAATGAAGCCAAACATTATATGGGGATAATCACATGCGTTACCGGCATGCCGATGCAGCGTGAGGCGCATACTTCTTCACTATAAATCTGGCTGAACGGCACTCCGATTTATTGGTGCGGCATATCGATGACTTGCGCGCGGCCATGAATACTATGACAATAACTGCTATCAATTAACCGAGGAAAATCTATGTCCACTTATATGTACACCACGTCCATACCTGTTTTCAAGCAACTATTAAACAGCCTCAGTGTTATTTTGACCAAGGCTGAAGCATACGCTACCGAGAAAAATTTTAAACCGACCGTATTGTTGGAGGCACGGTTATCCCCTGATATGTTCCCCTTGAGCCGCCAAGTGCAAATTGCTACCGATTTCGCCAGGAGCGTATCAGCGCGACTGGCTGGTGTTGAGGTACCAGCCTATGACGATAACGAACAAACCTTCGCCGAGTTGCAGACACGAATTAGCAAGACCTTGTCGTTTATTGAAAGCCTAACCCCCTCACAATTCGAAGGCAGCGAAACGCGTGAAATCGTGTTACGCCCGGGCACACCGAAAGAGAAAAAAATGGTTGGCCACACCTACCTATTTAACTACGGTTTTCCGCAATTTTTATTCCATGTCACCACGGCTTATGCGATTTTGCGGCACAATGGTCTGGAAGTCGGCAAAGGCGACTTTATGGGTGCCTATTAAGGTTATTTGAGTTTAGAGCGCGACGCACGATATAGTCGCCAAAATGTTGGGGGGATGCGCTTCGTTATAGCTCCAGAGTGAAGCACTTGCATGCGCCCCCCGCTTTAATGAATTCCGAAACATCAACCTCGATAACGGAAAATTATTTTTACTGAGCGCAGCTTTCAACTCGTCCGAGGCTTTGTTTAACATGACATCATTGCCGATATTCACCGCATTACAGGCGAAGTTATTGGCATCCTGATCCGAAACCCAAATGATTCTGTCGCTGAATTCATTTTTGATTTTATTAACGCTCTGGGATGAGAATGCTTTTTCATAAGCGATAACATACCCATTCGCCAAAGGGCAAAATGCTGTATCAAGGTGATACCACCTCGGGTCAACAAGAGTCAGCCCGTTTACCCGAGCGTGTAAAATCATGGCGATTTTATTAAATGCTTCTACATCGCTCCTATGTCCGTAACCAACCCACACAAGTCCATTGGAATCATCAAGCGCTACCGCACCGAAAAAATCCCGCTCAAGTAATGAGCAGGCAGTATCTATACGCGGGGCAAATTTGGATGTAATTTACTGCGTTTAGTGAGTTAACATTAGGTTCAATTCAATACCGTTAGATTTTTTATAATTACTAAACAGACAAACTTAAGTCCATGTCTCCCAGCCCTTTCCCGACCCATTTTTCACAGGCAACACCTGTAGTAAATCCTGGCAATCAGCCGACTCTACCACTCGTCTCCGTCATTGTGCGCAGCATGGGGCGGCCGGAGCTTCGCGTGGCGCTGGAATCAATCTCACGGCAGGATTATCCGAACGTTGAAGTTATAGTCGTTGATGCAACTGGCGGGAACCACCCGACACTGCCGACTATAGCTTGGCAATCCGGCCATTCGATCCGGATCGTCGGCGGCCACCGCCAGTTGCCTCGACCGCAAGCCGCCAACGAAGGATTGCAAGCCGTGCAGGGCGAGTGGTTTTGTTTTTTGGATGATGACGATACTTACGATTTTGACTTCCTCTCGGCAATGCTAAGCGCCACCCATGAACATCCTGAAACGCTGCTGATTTACGGTAAGGCCAGAATGCTTGATGCGAATGGGAACGTCACAAAATTGTTTGGTAGCCCGTTTAACCGCGCAATGATGTACTACGGACCTTTGTTTTACTGGCAGGCGGCAATTATCCGCCGCAAAGTCATTGAATTGGGCTGCCGCTTTGATGAAACATTTGAAATTTGTGAGGATCGCGATTTTCTGCATCAAATTGCAGAGCACTGCGATTTTGCATTTGTTCCGGTGGTGGGATTCAACTATCGGCCCGACTTGGGTACCTCAGGTACTGGTCCTGGAGCAAACCGAAATTTACCCCGCTTTCTACGTTCGGAGAAAATGTTACGGGCCAAATGGGCTGATGCAGCGTCACACCACACCCGCAAGCTTACCGAGATGTGCATGGGGGCAGTTCGCGCCTTTCATGAAGGGAATTTTGCACTTTCCCGCACATTGTTCAATAAAACGCTCGATGCGTACCCCGACGACCCCAGTGCCTTGCACGGACTTGCCCGTCTGGGTCTTCACGACGGTCAGTTGGCTACGGCAGAGAAGTTGGCCCGACGGGCAATCGAGATAAATCCGTCTGCTGCTGAGTTCTGCATGACTATGGCGCTCATTTTAGAAGCTTCCCATAAATATGAAGAAGCACTTGAATTTGTATGGAGAGCGAGAATCAATCCGGCATTTCAAGCCAGTGCAGATGAGCTTGCACAACGCATATCAGTCATTTCCCGAGCAAAGCCTACCGTTCAGCCTTCCATTATTGAAAAATTTTTGCTTTGCCGGCCACATGGAGGCCTTAATGATACGCTCTGTCAAATTGAGCAATGTTGGAGATATGCTGAAAAATTTGGGCGAACTCTTATTATCGATACCCTTAATTCTGGTTTACTTGCAAAATTTTCAGAAATTTTTTCACCGAGAGATAGTTTAACGAAGGTTCATTTCAGTTTGTCAGAAGAGCAATTATGTTTTCTTAATACCCTTACTTGTTTTCCACATTCCATCCAAGGAAAATTAAATACTTATTTTTCGGTTTACTCGAAGGATTTGGGAAATTGTATGGACAGGGAAACATCTGAAATGCTCACATTTAATTTTGATAAAAATTATGATGAATTGGTTCTAATTCACGAGCAATGCGGTGGTGGAAACTTATCTTTTGATTTACTTAATAGAATCTCAATTTCTGAAAATATTCGCTCTATCGTTTTAGACCGAATTCAACATCTGGGTCACGAGTACCTTGCGATACATGTCAGAAACACCGATTACCAAACTCAATACAAGGATTTATTTCGGGATGTTTATCCTAGTGTAAACAACAAATCATTATTGATATGTAGCGATGATGCAGAAGTTATATCACATGCCAGAAATTTCTTTACATTATCAAACGTATTGACAAGCAGTCAGACGCCGCGAACAGGAAATAAGCCTCTACACTTGAGTAGCACACACAGCGATGATGAACAGCGCAAGAAAGCGACAATTAACTCCATTATCGATCTAATCGCGCTAGGTCGATCAACCAAACTTTATTTTGCAAACGTAACAGCTGGGCACTCGTCAGGATTTTCGAGACTGGCTATGCATCTTTGTCAAAATAAAAATGTTATTGATGCACTACTCAAACTTGACACTTCTACCCCATCTTCAACGTCACCGAAGCGATCCCTTCAATTTTCGTCCCAACACAGCATCCGCTGGTGTTAATCGAAAAAAATAGCATATTTCGAAGCGGATAAAAGTGGTTTTGAAATAGATATATCAATTGGTTGGATTATTTTTTACAGCGCGGTAGATACTGTCTTTACAGTTGGTTAAAAGTAAGCGGGCAGATAAAATCAAGCTGTTGCCGAAGTGCATTGCCATCATGGATGGCGAACCAGCGCGATGAGAAGCTACATTTGAGTTTAATTAAAATTTTTAGGAGTAATTACTTTGTCTATTTCCATGTACCAGGCTTCAGTTTTCCCTATTATCCGTACTTTAAATAGCTTAAAGGCTGTACTTGAAAAAGCTGGCGTATACGCTGAAGCTAAAAAAATTGCCCCGTCTGTTTTAATTAATTCAAGACTTTACCCAGATATGCTTCCCCTTTCTCGCCAGGTGCAAATTGCATCCGATATTGCCAAGCGCGGCGTTTGTCGCCTTGCTGGCGTTGAACCGCCGAAGCATGAGGATAACGAATCCACCTTTCCAGAGTTAATAGCACGGCTAGACATGACAATTGCCTTGCTTGAAGCGTTCAAACCCGACCAAATTGATGGTACTGAAGATAAAACCATCAACCTGCCTACGCACGAAAAAACGCTCATCTTTAAAGGTTTGCCGTTTTTGCTTAATTACGTGCTGCCAAATGTCTATTTCCATGTCACTACTGCCTATGCCATCTTGCGGCATAACGGGGTGGAGATCGGCAAACAAGATTTTTTAGGCAAATTTGACTCTTGATCGGGCCGTCGAACTTGTCCACTGCCAAATGGCGGTGATAGTCGGCCTGAGAAAATCAAAATCAAAACTACCAATCGATTCTGATCCTATTGAATTTCAAATTGTGGCTCGCTTCGCGATCACAATCTAACCTTACTCGTATTTAGTTAAGTCGGCTCAACAAATCCTATAGTTTCAACGGATATATTTTTCAGCTTTGCATTACTTTTATAATTTTTTATTAATTCAACGACATCGTAGGCAATTGATTTTGATTTTGCGCAATCAATAATCACTTTTGAATTGGCAGGAATAGCCTCCAAAGCTTGCATGATGCTAGCCTTATTAAAGAACGAAACCTCTTCTGCCAAAACAAGATGATGGACTACACGTCCCTCTTCTGTAGTCATGACATCTTTCATGTAATAAGCATTACGGTAACTGTGGCGCAAAGTGTAAAAAATACCGAAAAGCATACCGATGGTAATTCCTTTCAATAAATCGGTTGCCAATATGCCGACGATAGTAGCCGCAAAAGGCACAAACTGCTCCCCGCCCAATTGGTACATCTGTTTAAAGAGAGCCGGTTTAGCCAACTTATAGCCCACCATAATCAAAATAGCCGCTAAACTGGCAAGCGGAATCCTATTCAGCAAACCGGCAATGGTAATGGCGCTAAGTAATAATAATACCCCGTGAAGTATTGTGGATAGTTTAGTTTTGCCGCCAAATGAAATGTTTGCCGAACTGCGAACAATAACCTGAGTGACTGGTAAACCGCCAATCAGGCCTGAGACAATATTGCCCAGTCCTTGCGCCTTCAATTCCCTGTTAGTGGGTGTAACCCTTTTATACGGGTCAAGTTTGTCGGTTGCCTCTACGCATAACAGCGTTTCCAAACTGGCAACAATAGTCATTACAAATGCTGTTTTCCAAACTTCGATATTTGATATTGCAGAAAACTCGGGGAAGGTAAACTGGCCGAAAAATCCGGCTAGATTTTCAGGAACAGGAATATTAACCACTTGGTCGGCAGTTAAACTAAAATTCAATAGCCCATGCTGGTAAATAGTGTTCATTGCCATGCCAAAAATAACCACCACAATAGGCCCTTGTATCAGTTGAAACAGCTTGTGTTTTTTGGTAAATACCGTATCCCATAAGATAAGGATCGCAAGTGATATGACTGCAATCAGCACGGCGCCAGGTGTAAAGGCATCAAAAGCGCTGGCAATGGCTGAAAGGGTAGTCTCTCCGTCCGTTTGAAAGTACGAAAGGTCGCCTTCAACGTCTTTTTCGTAGCCTAAGGTATGGGGTATCTGTTTTAAGATAATCAAAAGCCCAATACCGGTAAGCATTCCTTTAATGACAGAAGAAGGAAAAAAATAGGCTATAAAACCTGCCTTGGCAAAGCCCAGAATAAGCTGGAAAACTCCTGCCAGAACAACGGCTAATAAAAAGGCAGGCCAGGAACCCAGTGTCGTAATAGCGGATAATACAATGACGGCTAATCCGGCGGCAGGGCCGCTAACCCCTAGCGCTGAACCACTGGCAATACCTACCACAATACCGCCGACTATGCCCGCTATAATACCGGCAAACAAGGGTGCGCCGGATACCAAAGCAATGCCAAGGCATAAAGGAACCGCAACAAAAAACACCACAATACTTGCAGGCAGGTCGTTTTTTAGTTCTTGAAAAATATTTTTTACTTCCATCATCGAAGCCTTTTAAAATAATGGTAAAAATAGCAAGAGAAAGAATCATGCATTTTTGAGCGAAGTTTTATGGGCCGCTCTGCTGACAGTGGAATAATGCACCCCAAAAGCATCGGCGATTTACTGCATCGTATAATCACCGGTCTCATATGCCTTCTTCATGCCTTCTTTAGAATTTGGGAATGCTTCAACAAAATAATCGAGCGGCTTCCCCGCACTAAAGCACTAAAGGGACCCGCTAAAGGGGTCAAAGCCCTTTACAGAATAGCTACTCATCCTTCGGCTCTATATTTGGCCTGCCTCGTCAAGACCATCTTTCTCTCCCCGCCCATTCCTATGTAAACTTGACCATCGATATTGCTCTGGTGTAGGCACAATATTAGCGCATACTGGATTGAGTTCTATATAACGCATACAGGTTAATAGATAACTTTCTTCCTGGACTAGATTAGCCTTATAGCGTCCTTCCCAAATCGACCCACTTCCTCCATAGGTATGGTTAATGTAGGGAACGTATGCCGTCCTATATATTGCATCATCCTCGTAATACCCTGGACATCTGATGGCGTAGCCAACAAATGAATATGATTTGTCATCAAACATAAGCGTGAATCTGGCATTGATATTTTTCCGTCGCTTCTTTTAATCGACCGAGATAAACCTGGTAGTCTTCATCATCATAAAATACCGGTTCCCGGCTACGCCCTCTTTGTACGACATGGACTGAAACACCCGGGATGATAAAACGAGGCTTTCTCGGCATTGGCACCTTCCTATTACAATGATGAGAAGGATAGCAACAAAGTACAATATTTAAAATGGCTTTGACCCCTTTAGTAGTGCGCCGAAAAATTCTCGTTCAATGCTTACAACAAGGTATTATTGAGGAAGCAGTCTCCGCTCAGCTCATAGGGTGCAACAAGCGTAACGTAGCGCACTACACCAGCGGCGCAATACCCGTTGGTGATTGCGCTCTACGCTCGCTGTCGCACAACCTATGCGGCCATTAGAACCGGCGGCGGAAACAAGTATGGAGAATTCAGGCATAACCGAGACTTACCAAATCGCTCTGTCACAATGCTTGCGTATTAGGCGATCCTTACTTACCAGTGCCACACCTGCAACCATGGCATGTGCAACTATCATGCGATCGAATGGGTCGCGCGTCCAGGTTAGCGTACCGGCCATTTTCATTACTTGTGCTAACGACACATCCGCCACACTTAGTCCTATGTCCTTGGCCAGAGTGTCCAGCACATAACTGCCCTCGCGGCTGATTCGGCCAATTTCGTGCAGATAGGCCAGTTCGAGTTGCACCACAGGAGAAACCTGCAACAAGCCAGATTCGATGGCCTGTAATGCCACCGGGGTCAGCAATTCAGAGCGGCCTTCGTACAGCCAGCAAACAATATGCGTATCGAGATGAACTAGGCCAGATTTTCCAACTCGTGCCATTCTCCGACCTTCACAGTGTGCAGTGATTCAGCGTCACCACTGATCAGTTTCCTGCGTTTCAATTTTAAATTTTTCGATTTATTTAACTCGACTGCAGAACAGAGCAACAGCACCTTGCCATTGCGTTCAATGCTAACCGGCTGGCCTGTCATCAAGACCTCATCAGCGATCTTGAAAATTTGCTGGCGCAGGGTAGTTAAAGTTAGTTTTTTCATAACATCCCTCCATTTATGTACATGTTTGCATACTATGTGTACATATTCGACATGTCAAATCAGAATACCTGCGATCGCACACCAATTTTATTTTCTGCCGCTAACAGTAGTTCAAATTCCTCGTTTAATAGATTGCAGCGCGACCCACGCCTGACCTAATGAAATCGCACTGTCGTTGGGCTGCATTTGCTGCGCGGTTAACACTTGCAGGTCATGCTTAGCAAGCCGGTCAGACAAGGTGCGTAACAGAATGTCATTATGAAAGCAGCCGCCGCCCAACGCGATATAGGTAACGTTGTGCTCGCTGGCGGCACGCTCCACCCACTCGGCCAGACCTGCGGCAAGAGTGGCATGGAACAGTGTCGCGCCGTAAGAAGCGTCGCGGCAATCGGCTAGCACGGCGAGTAACGGCGAAAAATCCAGCACGCGATTATCAGTGATCCAATAGCCTTCAGCCAGCGGCGCGATCTGGCCATAATTCTCCGCCAAATTCTGCAACACCATCGCGGCTTGGGCTTCAAAGGTTTGAATCTCGCACACGCCTAGCAATCCTGCGGCGGCATCGAACAACCGTCCCATACTGGAGGTGGCCGGACAGTTCAAGCCGCGTTGCAGCATGGTTGCCACTGTATTCGCCCCCGGCTGATTGGGGAAACGCTGCGCAATCTCGTCGCCACGCCCCAACTGAAACAACACCGCCGCCGCCATGCGCCACGGCTCGCGCGCGGCACGGTCGCCGCCCGGCATGGCGAGTGGAGCCAAATGCCCCAGGCGCTGGAAATCCGCTCCCTCCACGCGCAACAGTTCGCCGCCCCACGGCATGCCATCAGTACCCAGCCCCACGCCATCCAATGCCAATCCCAGCACGGGCTGAATGACACCATGTTCAGCACATAGGGCGGCGATGTGCGCATGGTGATGTTGCACCGCTACTATCGGTAATCCGCGCTGCGCGGCGTAGGATTGCGCAAATTGCGTACTGTAAAAATCGGGGTGCAGATCGTGCGCCACGACTTCAGGTTGGACATCAAGGTCTGAACACAAATCCGTTACGCTTTGCTCCAGCATCAGCCTCGCTTCGGCACTATCCAGATCACCGATAAGCTGCGAGACATAAGCTTGGTTGCCGCGAGTAACGCAAACAGTATTTTTTAGCCATGCGCCGCAGGCCAATATCGGTGGGCCGGAAACTGTTGATTCGGCCAGATTATGTTTGATGTCCGTTCGCCTTGAGCCTGTCGAAAGGTGAATGGGCTTCGACAAGCTCAGCCCGAACGGAATTAATATTTCACCATGCCGGATCAATGGCAGGACGATGGGTTTATTCAAGCAGGACTTTCGGTTCTGCGGAGCGCTGCATTGCGGCAGCCCAATGCTACCCAGTCCAGCCATTCCGTCATTCCCTCGCCACTGCTGGCGGAAATTCGGATCACTTTCAATGCTGGGTTAATGCGGCGCGCATAATCAACAGCAAGCCCGGCATCGAATTCCAGATACGGCAACAAATCGCACTTGTTCAGCAACATCAAATCGGCGGCGCGGAACATGTCGGGATATTTGAGCGGCTTGTCTTCGCCTTCGGTCACCGAGAGGATCACGACCTTGTGCGCCTCGCCCAAATCAAAGCTGGCCGGACAAACCAGATTGCCGACGTTTTCTATCAGCAGCAGGCTCTTGTCCTGCAAGGGCAGTTGCTGCATGGCCTGACCGACCATGTACGCATCCAGATGGCAGCCTTTGCCAGTGTTGATTTGCAAGGCTGGTGCACCGGCGGCGCGGATACGTGCTGCATCGTTGTCGGTTTGCTGGTCGCCTTCGATCACCACAATTGGCAGCGCGCCATGCAGGGCTGCGATGGTTTTTACCAGCAAGGTGGTTTTGCCTGAACCGGGACTGGAGACCAGATTGAGCGCAAAAATGCCGTGGGTAGAAAAATAGTCACGGTTCTCGGCGGCGTAATCATTATTTTTTGCAAGAATGTCGCGCTCGATCTTGACCATTCTGGACTGGCTGATACCCGGCGCATGCGTGCCTGCCGCGCCTGCGCCAAAGTCCAGCGCACCATTCAACACACCATGTTGATGCGTATGAGGATGTGCAAGTACTGCACCCTCCTCATGCACCCGATAGCGCATAACTTTACCTGGTTTGCGCGGCTGTTTAAGCGCATGGCCTGCGATGAGCGTCTGACCGATTCCACATCCACACGTTGTACACATATCTAAACCTTTCTATTCAACCTCAAGTTCTTTAACCCGCATCTCGTCGCCACCGATTACATGAATCTCATAGCTCCCGCACTTAGGGCAAGCTTCATAAAGCGCAGCAATTGGCATTTCAATCGAGCATTTCGCACAACGCCCCTGCCCCGCCGTCTCGGTGATTTCTAGCCGCGCCTGATGGGCAATGCTGTCGCACATCACCACATCGAAGCAAAAACGCAGAGACTCCTGTTCCACACAAGCCAGCTGACCGATCTCCAACCACACTGTTTTGACCCGCGTGTATCCTTGCATGCGCGCTGTATCCTCTATGATTTGCAGCACGCTTTCGGCCAGCGACATCTCATGCATGACTTACTGATTCGGCCAGATTATGTTTGAAGTCCGTTCGTCTTGAGCCTGTCGAAAGGTGAATGGGCTTCGACAAACTCAGCCCGAACGGAGTTAAGATCAATAGATGATCCGTCTCCATGATCGATTCACGCAACCGAATCTCCTTTGTTCACCAAGCACCGCCGCCAACGTTGCAGATTTGCATCCATACACAGCTCATGAACAAATCTTGTTGCCGCATCCAGATTGGCCGCAGCTTGTTCGGTCAGTGGATCGCCCAGCGCGAAATCGTAGCCGCGTATGCGCAACAGAAAAGCCGGTGGTGCATCCTTCCCGTACACTTGTCGATATGCGTATAACAAGGCTGTCGGGCTCATCGCATGGCTGGTATAGCTGCCATCTTTTTCGGCCGAAATTTCGGAAAAATCGCAAGGCTCCGCGCAGGACATATCGGCATCGATGAACAATACCCGGTCACAAGCAGCCAGGTCAGTGACGTGCTCGACTTGCAGTTGCATGTCATTCTGACACTCGACACCGGCGAGATGCAATTGCGCAATGCGCCCGATCAACTCCGGGCCGAGAGCATCGTCTCCGCGCCCGGGATTACCATATCCGAACAGCAGCAGCTTTACCATATTGCTCAAACCGTTCGTTCGATCACGCCATTGCTACCCTTGGCCAGCCGATCAAGCAGCATACCGTCGGCATCAAGCAACTCCACCTGCAACGGCATCTTGCCCAAGGCATGAGTGGCGCAGGACAAGCAGGGATCGTAGGCGCGCACCGCGACTTCCAGATGGTTTAGCAAGCCTTCGGTGATCTCGCGGCCTTCCAGATATTCATTGGCAACCGAGCGCACCGATTCGTTCATCGCCTGATTGTTGCTGGTAGTCGAGACGATCAGGTTAGCCTTAACAATCAGTCCCTGCCCATCGATCTGATAATGATGGAACAATGTCCCGCGCGGCGCTTCGATCACGCCTACCCCTACACTGCGCTTTTCGCCCAAATCTGCGGCCAGATTGGAGCCGGTGATATCTGGATCATGCAGCAACGCCTCAATCGATTCAGCGCAATACAGAATTTCGATCATGCGCGCCCAGTGGTAGGCCAGCGTGTCTTGCACGAAACCGCCCTGGCCGAATTCCCTGAAGTGCTTGCGCGCGGCTTCCGCCAAAGGCGTTGAAATGGAATCGCAGTTGTTCACGCGCGCCAATGGACCAACACGGTACCAGCCTTGCTCCTTACCCAGCTCGACCAAATACGGAAATTTCATATAGCTCCACGGGCGCACTTCTTCGCGCAGGATGTCCTGAAAGCCGCGATAGTCGTACTGGTCGAAAATCATCGCACCCGTCGCCGAACGCGCGCGCAATCCGCCGTGATACAACTCCAGCTCCCCGCCGCCACCTACCACGCTCAGGAAGTTACTGTGAATAGTGGCGAAGCGGTAATGCTCGGGATGCGCGGTATGAATCTGCTCGTTCAGTGCCAGCGCATCCTGGCTCCAGGCCAGTATGTTTTTAATATCGACCAGCAAGGCATCGCGCTCGGTGATAGTAAGCGGCTTGTTCATGCCGCCCGGTACGGTAGCGGTGCCGTGGATGCGCTTGCCGGTGATCGCCGCGATGATCTGTTGCCCGTACTTGCGCAGTTTCACGCCTTTTAGCGCGAGATCGGGATATTTTTCCAGCACGCCGAAGATGTTGCGCTGCGCCGGGTCGCTCCCAAAACCGAACAGCAAGTCGGGAGAAGATAAATGAAAAAAATGTAATGCATGCGATTGCAAGGTCTGACCAAAATGTAGCAGGCGGCGCAGCTTCTCAGCCGTGGGCGTGAGCCGCTCCACGCCGACCAACTGATCCACCGCCTTGGCCGCCGCCAGTTGATGGCTGACCGGGCAGATCCCGCATAACCGCTGAACGATAAACGGCACTTCCCAGTAGGGCCGCCCCTGGATGAATTTTTCGAAACCTCGAAATTCGACAATGTGGAAACGTGCCTCATGAATATGGTTGTCCGCGTCGAGCAGTAGCGTGATCTTGCCATGCCCCTCAACACGCGAGACGGGGTCAATGGCGATGCGCCTGAGATTGGGTGGAGGACAAATATCGGATGGGGGTCCAGCGTTCTGTTCCATAGCCGTATTCCCTTAATCGTAATGCAGCAAGTTATGGGGGAGCGAAGGCTCTTTACCCGCTAGCAGATCGCCCAGTATCTTGAGAAACGCATCGGCCGACGGCGGACAGCCAGGCAGGTAGTAATCGACGCGTACTACATCATGAATAGGGTGCACTTTGTCGAGTAACAGCGGCAGCTCCACATCATTCGGGATCTGTGGATTTTCCACGCCTACTCCATTGACATAAGCTTCTTCCAGACATTCGCGCAAATTGAAATGGTTGCGCATTGCGGGCACTCCGCCATTGATGGCGCAGGCTCCGACCGCGATGAGTATCTTGCAGTTATCGCGAAATTCGCGCAGCACATGCACATTTTCCACGTTACTTACTCCGCCTTCGATCAAGCCGATATCGCAAGGTCCGCAATGCTTGATGTCGGTAAACGGCGAGCGATTGAACTCGACATGTTCCAGCAAGACGACCAGTCGTTCATCCATATCGAGAAAGGACATATGGCAGCCGAAGCAACCTGCCAGCGAGGTGGTGGCAATTCTGATTTTACTCATCGGGTTGCCTCACTTTAGTCGGGATGGTTTTTTCCAAACCAATCTCGCTGACTTGGTGCAGGTCAAAGGTGCGCTGTCCGATCGGCACTTCATAGCCATGTTCCTTGATCAAGATCGCACCTACCGGACAAATGTGGGCCGCCATGTCGCTGGTTTCAAGATCGCTATCCACCAGCTTGCCGCTCACTGAATTCACGACCAGATGCGCATTGATTCCACGCCCTGCAATCGCGAACACGTTCTTGCCATCCACTTCGCGGCTGGCGCGCACGCACAGCTCGCACAGTATGCAACGGTCGCGGTCCAGCATGATGGTCGGATGCGAGGCATCCACTTCGCGGCGCTGGAAAAACTGCGGAAAATGCCCGTCCAGCATTCCCAGATGATAGGCCATTGCCTGCAGCGTGCAGTCGCCGCACTTTTCGCAGGATGGGCAGATATGATTGCCTTCGATGAACAACATTTGCGTGATGGTCTTGCGCACCTCGTTCAGCGCCGGCGTGTTGTTGCTGATCCGCTGTCCGGCCACGGCGGGCATGGTGCAGGCCGATGCGCTCCCGCTACCAGTATCAACCACACAAAGCTTGCAACTGCCATGCGGCGTGAGCCCCTGCCGATGGCACAAATGCGGGATGTAGACACCGGCTGCCAGTGCCGCATCCATGATGGTCTGTCCGGCCAAAAATGGAATCTCCTGCCCGTCTATCGTGATGGTATTTTGAGCGATGGGGTTTTGTTTTGTGTCCGTGCTCATGTTGCCACTCTCATTCAATGTGGGCTGCCGCATCATCGCGATGGCTGATCTGGCGCGCTTCCTCAAGTGCTGCGTCCAGATCGAAATGCGGCTCAAAGTCGCGATGCACCAAGCGTTGCTCGAACGCCTGCGGGAAACGCTGCAAACCATCCAGAATGGGGTTCGCTGCGGTCTGCCCCAGTCCGCAATGAGAGCGGCATTTAACCAGAGTGGCGAGGCGCTGCATTTCATCCAGATCATGTCGCGTGCCGTGACCGCCGGCGATCTTGTCCAAACCGTTTTTGAGCAGCACAGTACCTACCCGACACGGGGTGCAAAAGCCGCAACTCTCATGGGCGAAAAAGTGCGCAAAATTAACAATGACCGCCAGCAGGTCTCGAGCCTGACTAAAAATCATTAGCGAACCACCCGTGGACAAATCATCGAAGCCAAGCCTGCGATCGAATTCCGCGCTATTAATCAGTGTCCCTGAAGGTCCGCCGACTTGTACCGCCTGGGCATCTTTAGCCCCGCAGTCGTCCAGCACCTGCCAGATAGTGACATCGAACGGATACTCATAAATACCTGGTGCAGCAAAGTCACCGCTGATGCTCAGAATCTTGCTGCCAGCCGACTTCTCGGTGCCCACAGCCCTGAACCAAGCACTGCCGCGCAGCACAATATGGGCAGCCGCGATAAACGTCTCGACATTGTTGACGACGGTAGGTTGACCACGATAGCCATGTGTCACCGGGAATGGTGGGCGCACTCGCGGAATACCGCGTTTGCCTTCCAGAGATTCGATCAGCGCCGATTCCTCGCCGCAGATGTAAGCGCCTGCGCCCACCACGATGTCGATGTCGAAACTGAAACCAGGCTGGCCGAGAATGTCGACACCCAGCAAACCCAGCTCGCGGCGGCGCGCCAATACGGATTGCAGATGCGGCAGCAGGTATCGATATTCGCCGCGCAGATAGAGGTAGCCCTGTTTTGCCCCGACCGCAAAGGCACATACAGTCATGCCCTCGAACAAACTATCGGCATAGCTGTGCAATAAGACGCGGTCTTTGAATGTGCCGGGCTCGCCTTCATCGGCATTGCATACCACGTAGTGTGCGGCACCCTGCGCTTCGCGGCAGAGCTGCCACTTCATGCCGGTACTGAACCCCGCACCTCCCCGGCCGCGCAAATTCGACTGGATAATCTCGCTTAACGTATCTGCGGCGCCATGCGTGAGCATCGCGCGCAAACCCGTACCCGCTGAAAGATCATCTTTGAGCAACAAGCCGCTGACACGAATATTGTCGTCGACCTGGAACCACCCGGCTGGCCAATCCTCCAGCGGCGTCTCTGCCTCAACCAAAGCGGCGATGCGGGCTATCATGGCGGCATTCAGACTGACGATCGGCATGCCGTTAACCAGCAATGCCGCGCCATGGTCGCACATGCCGATGCAGGAAGTCTGGCCCATGCTGACCAGCCCATCGCCGCGCGTATTGTCGGCAACAATACCGAGCTGCTGACCGAGCATAGCCATCAGATCCACGCCCCTGGCCAAATAGCCGCAACTGGTGCAGTTGCTGAACAGAATATCGTATCGTCCGCGCGGGATTTTGTGAAAGAAGGAATAAAACTCGACCACCGCATCCACTTGGCTGGTCGGCAGGTCAAGATGTGCCGCAACTTCGCGAATAGCTTCATCGGAAATATGCAGGAACTGCCGTTGCAATACATACAACACGTGCAGCAAATGGGGGGATTCCGCATAAACTCGCGAGATAATCGAGCGAAGCAGGTCTGTCATGTTTGAAAAGTTAGAATCCGCGCTACTTATACTCATTTGTAGATCAATAGCTTATGCGTGAGCGAATCAAGTGGTTTACTTTCAGCATTGATAAACAGAGGAAACAACTCCGATTCTAAGTGTGGAGAGGACACCGTCACGCACCGGGCCCACAATCCAGACAACGCTTGATCATTCCCGGGCCCATGTGCAGGTTATGGTTGAGATCCCTCAAAGCGGTGCGCAGCCCTTCTTCGATGACCGGATGGTAAAAAGGCATTTCCAGCATCTCCGAAACCGTCATGCTTTTTTGTGCAGCCCAAGCCATCAGGTGCCCGATATGTTCGGCGGACGGACCGAACATTTCCGCCCCCAGGAACAAACCACTGCCCAGTTCAGCGTAGACCTTAAGCATGCCTTTGTTGCGCAGCATCACGCGGCTGCGACCCTGGTCTTCGAAAGATACCTGACCCACGGCGTAGCGACTCTGGTAAAGCTGGCGAATCTGCTCCAAATTCAACCCCACTGACACGACTTGCGGTTCGGTAAACGCTACGGCCAGTGGCGTTCGACGCAAGCCGACCCGCACATCGGGATAACGTCCGGCATTATCCCCGGCTATGCGCCCCTGATCGGCAGCCTCGTGCAACAGTGGAATTTCATTGTTAACATCGCCAGCAATAAAAATCGCGCTGTTACCGCACTGCATGGTAAACCGGTTAAATATTGGCACACCCCATTTGTTCAATTCCAGGCCGGTGTTTTCCAGTCCTAATCCGGCGACATTGGGAGCACGGCCGGTTGCCGCCAGCACATATTCGAAAGATTCAGTTTTCCACGTGCCGTCCTGATGCAAGAAATAAACATCTACTCCGGTGGCGGTTTCGGTGACCGATTTCACTTGAGCCGATGCATCCAGATAAAACTCTTCATTGAAGGTTTCATTGGCATAAGCGCGCATGGCTTCATCACGAATGCCGACAATACCACCGCCAATGCCAAAAATTTTCAAGTTTACCCCCAGGCGGCTCATGGCCTGGCCCAATTCCATACCGAGAACCCCCGGACCGAATACCGCCAGACTTTTCGGTAATGTGGGCAAATCGAACACAGATTCATTGGTCAGCAGACGGGTGCCCAAACCTTTTAGCAAAGGCGGCAAAACTGGGATGCTACCACTGGCAATCACGATGCGCCCGGCGTGAATCAACTGACCTTGCTGCGTCACCAGGGTATTGGAACTTTGAAAACGTACCTTTGCCGTTAAACGATTGGTTTGCGGAATGGATTCGACGGTCTCCAATACGAAACCGACAAAACGATCCCGTTCTCGCTGCACTCTCGCCATCACCGCCGCACCATCAACAGATACGCGTTCCACATGCACCCCAAATGGATCAGTATGGCGGGCATGGTGAGCGGCTTCCGCCGCGGCAATTAACAATTTACTTGGCATGCAGCCGACACGGGCGCAAGTCGTACCATAGGCCCCACCTTCAACCAATAAAACGGATTCGGTATAGGACAGGGCAGCCCGGTAGGCTCCCATGCCGGCGGTACCGGCGCCGATAATAGCGACATCGACATTGATTGGGTTCATAAAGAAGAGCTCCTAGGCAAGTATTCGGCCTTTCACAACAGCCTTAGGCAAACGTAGCTCGGGTTTCAGCCCGAACTGAGAAAATTCATTTTGCCAACCAGGCTTCCAGTTCGTCCGCCCCACCAATATGTTGACCATCGATATACACCTGCGGTGTAGTACCTTGCCCAGTCACCGCTTTCAAGGAACTGAAACTGATGCCGTGGCTGCCCAGTTCGATATCTTCGAAGCGAAAGCCCTTTTCCATTAGCATTTTGCGGGCGCGGGCGCAATGCGGGCAACCAGGCTTGCTGAATAGGGTTATCTGCGCTGGCAGGCTGGCATGGGGGTTAATGTAGTTCAATAAAGTATCAGCGTCAGAAACCTTGAAGGGATCGCCCGGCTCTTCGGCTTCGATAAACATTTTTTCAATCACACCATCCTTCACCAACATGGAATAACGCCAACTCCGTTTTCCTAAACCGATATCCGATTTATCCACCAGCAGGCCCATGCCTGCGCTGAATTCACCGTTACCATCGGGCAGAAAGTAGATATTTTCGGCATGCTGATCCTCTTTCCAGGCAGCCATCACGAAAGGGTCGTTTACCGACAGGCAGATGATGCTGTTGATCCCATTCTTCTTGAATACCCCTGCAAGCTCGTTGTAGCGTGGCAAATGGGCGCTGGAACAAGTCGGGGTGAAAGCGCCAGGCAGTGCGAACAGCACCACGGTTTTTCCTTTGAATAATTCATCGCTGGTTATTTTCTGCCATTCATTGTTGACTCTCACCGGGAAAGTAACCTTAGGAACTTCATGACCCTCTTTTGACTGTAGCACGGCTTATCTCCTTTTATTAATGCCAAAACTGGCAATTACTAACCTCTGTTTAACTGTATTGTGCCTCTTTTCTTGATTGCCAAAAAGAAAAACCGGATGGAACAAATTGGTAACCTGAACCCCGGCTATGGGCACCGCGCAAATTAAATCGCGTGACTGCTGGATGAAGTCAGAACTTTACGAAGGCAAACCCCCATAATTTGATTGATAGTGCGGCATATTTAATGCAAGAAGCCACACGCATTTTGCATTGTCAATAATTAATTAATTGATTTTACAATAATAAAAGACAATTTCCATGCCAATATTTTTTTAAAAAACGTGTTTATGTGCACTAACGCACAGACTACGTTTAATTGATGTGATTAAGATGCCATCGTTTAATTAGCTTGATATTACAAATTAGTAACCTGTTTTCTCTTCATGCTGAATGAAATCAGTATTCAACTTCGATCTGAGGCACATAAAAGGGGATTATGATCATGAGTAGTAATGCTTTGAATGATGCCAGGCAGACCCTGAAAATATTCGTTACGATATTCACGGCCTGTGGCGTCAGCTACGCTGCTGAACCGACAACAACAAGCTCGAGCTATGCTCCCGTTGTGATTAAAGAGAGCTTTCCTGACCTGCTGGCTCGGATGAAAGCTGAGAAGCCTGAGGTGATGAACCGGCAGATGGATTTGCTGAATAACCGCTACGACCTGAGCGACCGCTCTCCTAACCGCATCACAATGTCCCGCGGTAAGTTAATTCAGGAAGAAGTACGGGTCAAACTGCCGAAGGGGATGCGCTGGGAGAGCCTCGCGGCAATGAGCCCCGAAGAAATTCGTGAGAAAGATTTATTTCCGGCGGGTTTTTTTCCGCTTCCCCATCCCAATCACCCGGAAGGTGGCATGGTGTTTCCCAAGCTTCTAATCGACGAAATCAAGAAGCAAGAGGGGCGCGATCTCACGCGTTTCGATTTAGATTTTGATCTGCCGGATCAATTTTTACCCGAGTTCCCTGCCCCCATATACTTGACTACACGACCAGACCTCGGTGACGTCTCGCAGGGCAAGCTAGTCACTTTGGACAATTATTACGAATTGTTCAACGGAATATTAAATCCCAAACAAATTGAAGGCTTAAGGTTATTGCTGACCGCCTTTCCACAGCAACAGTTTAACCAGACGGAAGATCGACGCTCCGTGCGTCCGAGCCGTGGGGTTGCCTGCCTGGATTGTCACGCCAACGGGCATACCATTGCTCCGACCCACTTGGCGGGAGACGTCCGTCCTCAGGAATTCCGCCATCGTATTGATACGCCATCCTTGCGCGGCGTGAACATCCAGCGGTTATTTGGTTCGCAACGTGCGCTCAAAACTATAGAAGACTTCACTGAGTTCGAGCAGCGCGCAGCATATTTCGACGGTGATCCGGTTATTGCGACTAAAAAAGGCGCGAACATTCTCGAACGTGGCAGCCAAGTACATGCTATGGCTGAATTTCAGGCACTGCTTGATTTTCCACCTGCTCCGAAGCTGGGAATTGACGGCAAACTGAATTCAAATAAAGCCACTCAGTCTGAAATCCGAGGACAAGCACTTTTTTTCGGAAAAGGCAATTGTGCCAGTTGCCATTCAGGGCCCTACTATACTGACAATCTCATGCATAACTTGAAAGTAGAACGTTTCTACAAGCCACGCATGATAAACGGACGCAAGGCCAGTGCCGATGGCCCGATTAAAACCTTTCCGTTGCGCGGCATTAAGGACTCACCGCCCTATTTACATGATGGAAGGCTGCTCACATTGGAAGATACTGTAGAGTTTTTCAATCTAGTGTTGGAAACCAATTTATCGGCTGCTGAGAAAACGGATTTAGTCGCATTTTTGCGGGCGCTTTAAAAAAAATTAAGGTTTTTAGTCGAAGTACTTTTTCCTGGAGTTTTTATACAAGGATATTTTTAATGAAGAAATGCATATTTTTTACATTGGTAACACTGGCAACCTCCGCAGCCTATGCCGAAGATTTAAGCAAATACCAGGAAGAAAGCCGTGCCGTGGTGATGCCATTCTTAAAGC
Source organism: Candidatus Nitrotoga sp. CP45 (assembly GCA_003402375.1). Lineage (GTDB taxonomy): Bacteria > Pseudomonadota > Gammaproteobacteria > Burkholderiales > Gallionellaceae > Nitrotoga. Next base: position 14,763 of record QFXJ01000056.1, on the reverse strand, counting down.
AACTCGCTACCGAAAATCAGAAAGCCATCAGTGAAGGTGGGCCGGAATCAGCGATTAAAGTTTGCAAGGACATTGCACCAAAGATGGCCGGTGATATTTCCCGTCAGAATGGCTGGAAACTGTCCCGCGTCAGCTTAAAAGTACGCAACCCATTGCTTGGTACACCGGATGCCTGGGAACAAAAAAATCTGCAAGAGTTTACAGCTCTCGCCGCGAAAGGCGAAAAGGCAGAAACGATGGAAGTGGCGGAAATCGTGCAAGAGCCTGCCGGAAAATCATTCCGTTTTATGAAAGCGATTGCAATGAAACCTGGTTGCATTGCATGTCATGGTAATGCTGAACAAATACCTGCCAATATAAAAGCAAGGTTAAGTGAAGAATATCCACATGACAAAGCAACAGGCTACAGCGTTGGTCAGATAATCGGAGCGGTTAGTGTCAAGCGACCAATTTAGCCCATGATTGACTGCCCCTGCTGTTCACAATAGTTCGCAGACAAGGGCAACCACATTGGTACTTTACATTTCTGATAAGCTTTAAAAAATCATTTGGCGATGCATTAATAGGCTAAGTGTCAGTTTTGGCATCGACAGCCATTTCGCCATCGCTTCAGCATTCAATCCTTCTTCAACTACTACTTTCTTGACCGCCTGCTCTCTAAATTCTTTGCTGTAAATATCGCGTTAAGATTTTTTGTTTTATTTGCCCCCCCGTTTTAAATTTATCAAAACGTTCGTGTCCACTTTTTTCAACTTACCTCAGTGTACGGTGATTTTTTAGAAAACCGTCGATCACGAATCACATGAATTTTTGAGCCAGCCAGCGGAAATGATCTCCCCGTATAATAAACACCTTCCATTTTGTCGGTGTGCGTGTGGCAATATTGGGAGATGCAAAATTTACCGTGATATAAATTCATTAATTAAATTTTAAACAAATAGTTATGACTATCAAAAATAGTAAGTTAGACAAGCTAGTGCTGGATGCACGTCAAAATGCAGAAAAGCGCGCGCTGGGATATCGGGAACAAGCACTCAAGATGTATCCGTGGGTTTGCGGTCGCTGTGCCCGTACTTTCACCCGTGAAAACCTTCAATTATTAGAAGTCCATCACAAAAATAATAACCATGACCATAATCCCCCGGATGGCAGCAACTGGGAGCTTTTGTGTACCTATTGCCACGAAAATGAGCACTCTCGGGTTAAGGACTCAGCAGGCCGTTCCAATGGTAACCTCTCCGAATCCGTGGCTACTTTTAATCCTTTCGCCGACCTTAAAAATATCTTAAAAAAATAATATATGGCGTTCCGTACGAGGGAGTCATAGCAAAATCTTTCAAGTTTCGGGATTCGAAACTGATATTGCTTCATGCTTACGTTCAGCGGCAAGCAACATATACATACCAGGTACAACAAACAGGGTAAACAATGTGCCTATCGATAAGCCGCTGGCGATCACTAAGCCCATATTAAAGCGGCTCACTGCACCGGCACCGCTGGCTGTGATAAGCGGCAGCACACCCAGTACCATGGCGGCCGTTGTCATTAGTATCGGACGCAGACGTAGACCAGCCGCTTTCTCAATGGCATCTCGCTTACTTAATCCAATTTTTTGCAAATTATTGGCAAATTCAACAATCAAAATACCATGTTTTGAGATGAGGGCAATGAGTGTTACCAAGCCAACTTCAGTGTAAATATTAAGCTTGGTGTGTCCAATGCCAAGATTGATAAAAATCAATGCGCCTGCTATGGACATGGGCACAGAAACTAAAATGATAACCGGGTCGCGGAAGCTTTCAAATTGAGCCGCAAGTGCCAGGAAAATAATGACGATAGCAAAGAAAAAGGTAAGTAACAGTCCACCCGATTCTTGTATAAATTGTCGTGAGGGTCCTGAGTAATCATAGCCGTATCCGGCAGGTAAGGTTTCCTGCGCTAAAGTTTTGAGTCTTTCCAGTGCCTGGCCTTGCGAGATAGTAGGGAAAGCCACACCCTGTATGGTCGCCATATTTTGTTGCTGAAAGTGATTGATAGTTTCCGGTTCAGTACTGGTTTTAAGATGGGCTACTGTTGACAAAGGCACCATCTGCCCGCTTGCGGTACGGAGATAATAGTGTTTGAGCTGATCTGTATTAAGGCGGAAACGCTGTGCTACCTGGGGAATAACTTTATAAGATCGGCCCTCAAGCTCGAAATAGTTCACATATCCCCCGCCTAGCATGGCAGACAGGCCAGAGCCTATGTCTTGCATATTTAGCCCGAGCTGTGAGGCCATATCGCGATCAATCACTACCGTAGTTTGGGGTAAGTCAATGCGCAAATCCGATTGTATGAAAATAAATTCGCCTGTTTTCTCCGCGTCTTGCAAAAATTTTTGTGACACGTCATAGAGTTTGGCGAATGGTTCTGTAGTGGTAATTACAAATTGTATAGGCAAGCCCCGTGCACCGGGCAGCGGGGGTGGCTGGAAAAGCGCATTTTGCGTGCCTGCGATTTTCCCCAATTCTTGCTGTATTTCGGGTTGTAGCTGAATCGAGGTTTTAGCGCGTTCATTCCAGGGCTTGAGCACCATACCGGTGATAACCTGTGTCGGCATATTTAGCTGGAATGTGTGATCTGTTTCCGGGTGATCCTTAAAAATTTTCTGAATCTGCTCGCCATATATTTCCCGTTGTTGTAGCGTCGCATCAGGCGCGTTAAAAGAAGCCGCAATCAGCACACCTTGGTCTTCCTGTGGCGCGAGTTCAGACATCGAGGTGGTGTACAGAAAATAGATTCCACCCATTACCACCAACGCGAATATGGCTATTACCGTGACGAAGTTGAGTGTGCCGTGCAGGGTTTTTTCATAACGGATGTGTAAACGTTCAAATTGTTTATCCAGCCATATTTCCAAACGGTCTTGCCAGTTGCCGCCCTCGCGTTTAGGTGATCGTAGAAGCCGCGAACACATCATTGGCGAAAGTGTCAGCGCTATCACGGCTGACATCGTTACTGCACCCACCAAAGTAAAAGCAAACTCGGTAAACAACGCGCCAGTAAGGCCACTCATAAAACCGATCGGCACATATACCGCGACCAGCACGATGGTCATCGCAATAATAGGATTAGCCAGCTCACGTGCCGCTTTTAGAGCTGATTCGAAAGGCGATAATCCTTCTTCCAAATGGCGGCTGACGTTTTCCACTACGATGATGGCATCGTCTACGACTAGCCCGATGGCAAGTACGAGAGCCAAGAGCGTAAGCAGGTTGATGGAATAACCCAAGGCCAGCATTACTGAGAAAGTGCCTACCAGTGAAAGTGGTATCGCAACCACTGGAATCAGCACCGAGCGCAGCGAGCCCAAGAAAATAAATACCACTGCAGTGACAATGAGGACGGCTTCCACAAGCGTTTTCACGACCTCGTTAATCGACGAATTGACGAATTTGGTCGAGTCATAAACGATATTGCTATTCAAACCCAGCGGCAGCTGTGCCTGAATTTCAGGCATTACTTTGCGTACCCGGGCGATTACATCCAGCAAATTTGCGCCTGGCGCAACCTGAATACCCACATAAACCGCTTTTTTACCGTCAAAAGATACGCTGCTGTCATAGTCATCAGCGCCTAAAGTAACATTCGCTACGTCTGCCAAGCGCACGACTGAGTTGCCTTGTTGCTTGATTATCATCTGCTTGAATTCATCTACTGAGTGCAATGCGGTAGATGCGTTCAGATTAATCTGCACCATTTGCCCTTTGGATTGGCCGCTGGATGAAAGAAAATTGTTTGCGGCCAAAAGGGCATATACATCGGCAGCGGTGAGACCCACTGCGGCGAGTTTTTGTGGATCAAGCCATGCCCGCAGGGCGAAGTTTTTTGCACCCAGTAATTCGGCAACTTGTACGCCTTCAATCGCTTGTAGCCTGGGTTGTACGGAACGCACGAGATAGTCAGTGACTTGATTAGGTTTGAGAACATCGCTGTAAAAACCGATATACATCGCATCGATGGTCTGCCCGATGCTGACCGAGAGTGTGGGTTTTTGCGCCTGTGGCGGCAATTGATTGAGCACCGCATTAACTTTGGTGTTAATTTCAGTTAAGGCCTTGCTTGGGTCATAATTTAACCGAAGATTGGCACTAATTGTGCTTACTCCCTGGGTGCTGCTGGAGGTCATGTAATCAATACCGTTAGCTTGTGCTACGGCATTTTCCAGCGGAGTGGTGATAAAGCTAGCCACTAGATTGGCATCAGCGCCTGGGTACGCAGTGTTGACCGTAACTACCGCATTCTGGGTATAAGGATATTGCAGTACCGGCAATGAAGCCAATGAGCGTAAGCCCAGAACCAGTATTACCAGGCTAATGACAGTTGCCAGAACTGGGCGTTCGACGAAAATGTCAGTAAATTTTCTCATCACGGCTCCAGCAGTGCTGTTCATTCGTCTTTTACCTCAGGATTGGGATTATTAGACGGTTGCACGCTATTATTTACGATTACCGGGGTGCCATTGCGTAGCTTGAGTTGACCCGAAGTGACCACAACCTCACCCATTTGCAGACCGCTAAGCACTGCCACCTGATCGCCACGTGTCAATCCGGTCGTAACAAAACGCTGCGCGGCCACCAGTTTAGGTTTGCCATCTGTTCCTTTTCCTTCACTTTTCACAATAAACACGGTGCTGCCATAGGGGTTATAAGCAATGGCTGAATTTGGCACGGTGACGTACTGTTTTTCTTCCCCTCTCTTCACCCGCGCCGTTGCGAATAATCCAGGTAGCAATTCACCTTTTGGATTGGCAAGACTTGCCCGTACTTTAAGATTACGTGTTGATATATCCACCTGTGGCTCAATCGCGGAAATGGTGCCGGTGAACACCTTGTTTGGAAATGCATTGGTTTGTACGGTGACGTTATCGCCAACATGGACTAAGTCAATTTGAGCCTGTGGTACCGTAAAGTCCAGATACATAGGATCAAGTTTTTGCAGATTCACCAGGGTAGTGCCTGGCGCCAGATATTGACCAAGGTCTACTTGACGTATACCGAGCTGGCCAGCAAAGGGCGCGTAGATACTTTTCTGTGCAATGATGGATTCTTGCATCGTTACCTGAGCTAAAGCACTTTTCAAATTGGCCGCAGCCATATCTACCGCAGCTTGACTAACCGCTTGTATTTTGAGTTGGGCAAGGTCGCGGTCGTAATTCTGTTTGGCGAGCCGGGCGGCAGCCTTGAGCTGTTCCAGCTGGGCTTTAAGTGGCGCGGCATTTAGCTCTAATATCAGCTGCCCCGCTTTTACCATTGCTCCAGAATCAAAGTGTATGGCTGTGACTATGCCGCTGACCTCGGCTGCCAGGCTGGTGCCATTAGAAGCACGCAGATTACCTACCGCTTCGACTAAAGGTTGCCAAGTAGAGGTTTGCGCCACGGTAGTAGATACACTTTGCGGAGGGCTAGCCTGCCCCCGGATAGCCTGCTGTATCATTTTGTTGCGAAATTGTTGAAAAGCATAAATTCCGCCAAACACTAATGCGGCCAACAGCAACATGATGACCATGCGTTTGGTCGTTCCTTTAGTCATGAAAATACTCCATGCTCAATTTGGGTTCCAAAGATGACGCACAAAATTTTTGTGCCCGGTATTTTGCAATGCTAATTCAGTACGCTGTGACAGGAGCGCCGTCTCTTTTTTTTGACGCGGTCGCCCAGCCACCGCCCATAGCTTGATAAAGCGCTGCGGTATCAGTTAAACGCTGAACTTGTGCGGCAATTAAGTTGATCTGGGTTTGTTGTACCTGTTGCTGCGCGGTAAGTAGCTGCAAATAACTCACGCTTCCTAATAAAAATTGTTGTTGGATAAGATTCAGCGACGCTTGCGCCGAAGCATCAGCGGCGGCTTGCGCTTGCAATATTTGTGCGTCATTGTCCAGTGTACGCAGAACGTCAGCAACATTGCGTAAAGCTTGCAGCACGGTTTGGCGATAGTTAGCCGTGGCTGCACTAACCCCCGCTTTTGCTGACTTAATCCCGGCTTTGAGGCCAGCATTGAACAATGGCTGCGCTATTTGGCCTACCAAACTCCAAACCATTGATCCGGCTCCGAATAAGCTGGATGCGGCAAGTGCCTGCGAGTTCAGGTTAGACGATAAGTTAATTTGCGGATAGGCAGTGGACATGGCTACGCCATATTGTGCATTCGCTACATGCAACAAAGCCTCAGACGCTTGAATGTCAGGTCGCTGACGCACTAATTCTGAAGGTACGACAAGAGGAATATCTGTCGGCAGATTAAAATCCGCTAAAGTAAATTCTGGTATTTGCGCCGCACCGGGTAATTGGCCCACTAACACAGCAAGTAAGTTATTTGCTTTTTCAAGATTGTTACGCAAGAGTGGAATGCTAGCGCGGGTTTGCTCTACTTGGGTAAGCAAAGTAAATTCATCACTGCGGGGCACAGCGCCCAGTTTGAAGCGTTGCCTCGCAATATCTAACTGTTTCTTTTGCGCTGCCAAAATGGCCACAGTGGCATCAATCTGTGCGGCAAATTGTGCCTGTGACATTGCAGTTGTCGTGATATTGGCAGCAAGCGTCAGTCGCGCACCTTCAAGCTGGTAACGTTGATAATCAGCCTGCGCTGCAAAAGATTCGAGCGAGCGCCGGTTACCACCGAAAAGATCGAGGTTATAACTAACCGTTACGCCCGCGTTATACAAGTCGAATATTCTGCTACCGCCCGGCTGGCCAAAAATTGAAGGATTGAATTTTTGTCGCTGTCCATCCAGCTTGCTGTTTACCTTGGGATACTGCAAGGAACCCATTTGCGCAGCATAGGTTTGTTGTGCTTGCAGCAGCGTAGCTTGCGCCGCATCTAATGTTGGACTGGCGCTTAAGGCTTGGTCGATGAGCGTATTAAGTTTGGCCGAGCCAAAATTTCGCCACCAGTCCACTGGTACATCTTTGCCAGCCACGAAACGTTGCGCTTCGCCAAAGGGGCCTAAGGCTGTGGCAGTTTGTTTCGGTAATTTTTGTGTGGTGTAACTTGTTACAGCGGGCGGGTCAGGTTGCTTAAAATCTGGCCCTACACTCGTACAACCAAACAGCGATAGTGTAGCTCCCAATAGCAACCCTGCGGTTAGCCGTGAAATAAACCTTATAAAGGCGGGACAGCCCTTTATATATAAATTTTTAATTTTAAATTGCAAACCTGGAACAGTTGTTGTTATTGGATTTTAATAATAACAGATTTTGGAAATCATTCAGATGGTCGGTTTTTCCCCGCATAAACGGCCAAGGAATTGACCTGTTTTACCGCACTCCAGCTTCGAGGCGTTATGGAATACGCTCTTTCAAACGACATAAAGTGTTGTAAATTTGCTTAACGAGGATCACGGAAAGGTTTCACTGTTCCGCAGCTTTCACTAATCCATCGGCCATCAGTGTAGGCGCGTTCACTAATAGGATTGCCCTGTACCACTCCATTAAATTCAGTTCGTCCTGTAAAACTTTCTGGACTCGTAAAAATTCCCTCAGTTACTCCATTTCCCTTAAAGACGGAGTTTTCACAAATAAGGTTTATTTTGTAGTCGTTTCCAGTTTGGACAGCATTTTTAACATCACATCCATATTGATTTTGATTCAAAACAGTTGGAATTTTTTGATTCGCCATTTCTTGGGTAATGCAAACCTGGGATGTTGCTGCACCATTACTAATCTTGGGCATATCAAGTCCGTACTGTTTAGCCAAATTCGTCAAATTTTGCATTTGATCCGGTGAAATCATTGGTACAAGCGATAACAAGCCTGATGTCGTCGTCATTTCCCATAATCCCGGGTGCATATGAGATTCTGCCGAGTTTGCTGTTGATACCGTGAACAACAATGATATTGAAAGAATAATTTTTCGCATAGCGTTTCCTGAACGTGATTGATAATGAATGACTCAAACTGAGTTAATTTAGAAAATTGTATTATAGGCTTTTGATCATTTAGGCTTGACCGAATCTCTCGGTGAACCAGAAGCAAGTTAATTGTAAGCATTTCTCCATCTATTGATATAGCCAAGTAAAGTTTGAAATGGCAAGGTACATACACCGTGCAATTTGGCAGTTTGACTGGCCAATAAGTTCAAATATATCCTAACTAGACTAATAAACACGGGTGGAGCCTCATCTGTGAGCTTTAATGTTGACGCTACCCGAAAATAAATCTACATTGAATCCCGCCAAAAATATGAAACATTAGGGCACCTCTAAAAATTTAGAGTTCTAAACAAGACTAGGCGCGAATAAAAAAAGTTGACGCAGCATATAATTGATATGTAAGGAAACATTTTTTGTGAGCAACAAAGTATTGTGACGAGACGGGTTAAGCAGGCAATCCCCGAAGGGGATGCTCGCAAATCTGAATTTTTAGAGGTGCCCATTAACCATACCGAGGGAGTGCCATGCCCACCAGCATCAAATCAGTTTTGCAAGAAACCCGCGTTTTCCATCCTGCCAATGAATTTGCCGAACAAGCTAATATTTCTGGCATGGCAGCCTACCAGGCCCTATGCGTGGAGGCGGCACAAAACTATGAAGGATATTGGGCACGGTTGGCACGCGAGCATATCGTATGGCGCAAATCGTTTAATACGGTGCTGGACGAGAGCCGCGCGCCATTTTACGAGTGGTTTGCGGATGGTGAATTGAATGTTTCTTATAACTGCCTGGACAAGCATCTGGCGACGCAACCTGAAAAAACTGCGCTGATTTTTGAGGCGGACGACGGCCAGGTGACCAAGATTTCCTACCGCGAGTTGCACGCCCGCGTATGCCAGTTTGCCAATGCGCTGAAGTCGCGCAATATTCAGAAGGGCGACCGTGTGGTTATCTATATGCCCATGAGCATTGAGGTAGTGGTAGCGATGCAGGCTTGCGCGCGCATTGGCGCAATCCATTCGGTCGTTTTTGGCGGCTTCTCTTCCAAAAGCCTGAATGAGCGTATCGAAAATGCGCAGGCATGCGCCGTCATTACCGCCGATGCGCAACTTCGCGGCGGCAAGATGATGCCGCTCAAACCCGCCGTGGATGAGGCGCTCAGCATGGGTGGTTGCGATGCTGTGCATAGCGTCATTGTTTATAAACGCGCGGGCAATGATGTGCAGTGGAATGCGAAACATGACCTGTGGTGGCATGATGTGGTTGCCGATCTTCCATCCACATGCGAACCAGAATGGGTGGGCGCGGAACATCCATTGTTCATTTTATATACCTCAGGTTCTACCGGAAAACCCAAAGGGGTGCAGCATTCCAGCGGCGGCTATCTGCTCGGCACCATGGTTTCCATGCAATGGGTATTTGACTATAAGCCTACTGATGTTTTTTGGTGTACCGCTGACGTAGGCTGGGTGACTGGCCACAGCTATGTGACATATGGCCCGCTGGCGATGGGTGCAACACAAGTAATATTTGAGGGCGTGCCCACTTGGCCCGATGCCGGGCGCTTCTGGAAGATGATTCAAGATCATCAGGTCACCACTTTTTACACTGCGCCCACCGCAATCCGCTCGCTGATTAAATTAGGTGGCGAATTGCCGAAGCAGTATGACCTTTCTAGTTTACGTTTGCTCGGTAGCGTAGGTGAGCCGATCAACCCGGATGCATGGATGTGGTATTACACCGTAGTCGGCCAGTCGCGCTGTCCCATTGTGGACACTTGGTGGCAGACCGAAACCGGTTGCCACATGATCGCACCTTTGCCGGGAGCAATGGCAACCAAACCTGGTTCCTGCACCCTGCCGCTGCCCGGCATAATGGCCGCCATCGTCAACGAAGCAGGCGACGAAGTGCACGACCAACATGGGGGATTTCTCGTCATAAAACGTTCTTTCCCATCGCAAATTCGTACCATATGGGGCGATGATGAGCGCTATCGCAAAGGCTACTTTCCAGAAGAAATGAAAGGCGCTTATCTGGCGGGTGATTCAGCACACCGCAACGAGGACGGTTATTTCTGGATCCTGGGACGCATTGACGACGTACTGAAAGTATCCGGCCACCGCTTAGGCACTATGGAAATAGAATCGGCGCTGGCGTCAAATCCGCTGGTGGCGGAAGCCGCTGTCGTCGGAAAGCCGCATGATATAAAAGGAGAAGCCATAGTGGCATTTGTGGTGTTGAAAGGTTCGCGGCCGAAGGATGCCATTACCGCAAAACAAGTTTCGGAAAGCCTGCGTAACTGGGTCAGCAAGGAACTCGGCCCAATCGCCAAGCCGGACGAAATTCGCTTTGGTGACAACCTGCCCAAGACACGCTCCGGCAAGATCATGCGTCGCCTGTTGCGCGCCATTGCCAAGGGTGAAGAAATAACTCAGGACATTTCGACGCTGGAAAACCCGGCGATTCTGGAGCAACTAAAGAACGTTATTCAATAAGCCAGGAATTGTGGCTATCAATGCAATGGATTTGAACTCATTTGGCGCGGCTAAGTTTGTCAAAATACAGTGCTGCTCGCGCCATGCGTTCCATGGCATGCACCGAAAGCGTGGCGCCGGAAATACCGTCAATTTGCCGATCAAGACTATTTCCACTGCTTAGCGAAATGCCGGTGAATTGCTTCAAGAAAGCTGGAAAGCGCACTTCCATCCCCCTATGCTCACGGTAAATCAATACCTTGGCCTGTTCGATTCGACCATCTTTTACGACAAATCCTGCGGTAATTGGATCGGTTTTACCGATCTCTTCCAGAATCCATAACGTTCGCGCACCCTCACTCCAATATCGTTGACGCAACTGTCTGGGTGCATGGCCAAGGATGCGGGAAACCTCGGACTGCATATCCTTAGTCAATAATAACAATTTTACTTTCGGCTTTTCCTTGAATAATTCATCAATGAATTCTTCCGGCTGTTGGTACACGTGTTCTTCGGCTTGTGCCAAGCATGGCGATAGCATGAGCAAAAAAGCAATAAAAAAAGTCAGGGGCGGAATGGACAATTTTGGCATTTTGATTGATCACTTTTTCTATTAAAACAATATTCCAGCGACTGTGCCAAGCAGCTTGCAGATCGGCGGCAAGCGATAAAAGGTACACCTTGTGTTTGCGCCATGTTACGAAAATGACGCATTACGTTATGTCCCAAGAAATCGGTGAATAATATCAAAAGTTCCGTATTCCTGGGCAATCCTTGTGGTTTTCGTTGATGTGACACATGCCGTCCCGTGACATGCTGGGTAATGTTTATATCCCAGTCAGAAAGAAGTTTAGGGATATTTCCCAAATGATCTGCACCTATTACCATTGCGTTCATGTTTTTTCCTTTACGATTGATACATATTAATTGGCCGCAGTTTCTGTTTATTACCAAATGAAAAGGCAATATGGCCAACGGTTAAGCTGTTATGCATTTGATTTGTTTGCTTTAAAATGATTCTTATTTAGAACCGCCTATAGCTAACAACCATACAAACGATAACAGTTATCATTTACAATGTAAATGTATTTGATAATTATTATCATTTGCCACATCCAGGGCAAGCAACAAGAAAGGCATCGGTCACAGTATTATAGTGATGCAATTTCAAGAATTTTTTGTGCCCTGGCTAGCTGAAATACGTTATTTAATCCATATAGTTGCGTCGAAATATGGGCATTAATTTAATAGGTATTCATGCTGTTAAGAATGTAGTTATGTGCGCCCAATTAAACCTGATTCTGGAAATGGTAAATAGATATGCAAGAACGCAAATATAAAATCAAAGAAACCTTTAATAATGCGGCAGAAGGCTATGACAAACCCGCACTGCGCTTTTTTTCAGCGGCGGCAGAACATTTAGCGGACAGCATGAGGTTTGCAGGAAATGAACATGTTTTGGATGTAGCCACTGGCACAGGCTCAGTTGCCTTGGCTTGTGCACAACGGTTGGGCGCAGGGCATGTAACGGCCATTGATTTATCCGATGGAATGTTGGCGCAAGCCAAGGCCAAAGCTCAGAAACAGCAGTTAAGCAATCTCGATTTTTTGTGCATGGATATAGAAGCCTCGAATTTTACCGCCGACTCATTCGATGCCGCTTGCTGCGGTTTTGGCATCTTCTTCTTGTCAGATATGGAGGCCGGATTCAAGACGATCACCAAACATGTTAAACCCGGCGGCGCTATTGGAATCTCAAGTTTTACGGGCGCGGTTATGGAACCCTTGTCACAAAAATTTATCGAGCGCATTTTGGCCTATGGAATAACTATGCCCGCTTTATCCTGGAAACGGCTGGATAATGTAGAGAAAATCCACACTTTGTATCAATCAGCGGGATTGGAACGATTGCATACGCATACCTATCAGGTTGGATACCATCTTGCCCGGTTTGAAGAATGGTGGGATATTTTATGGTATAGCGGCTTCCGGGGTTTATTGAATCAGCTTTCTTCCTCTGATTTAGCAAGCTTCCGTCAAGCACATCAGGAAGAAATAGAGTTACTTGTTGAAGCACAAGGCATTTGGCTGAATGTTGAAATTCTCATTAGCGTGGGCTATAAGCCCGCATAGAAGCATACTCCGCCTTTATTCGACTACACCCACTCAGCCGCCATAGCCACAACAACTTATGCCTCCCCTCCCGCAAGATTCGTTCATGGACTCATTACGCGACCCTGCTGTGCGCGACCTTGCGTGGGTTATTGGTTCGCCAGGATTGTTGGATGAAACTTGGACCGCTTATGCTGGACGTGTAGTGGATGACGCATGGTGCCGTAAGCAATTAAATACATCTGCACCGTGGCTGGCTGAGTTGGATAATGAACCGCGCAACCTGCATGATTTTATTGCACAGCGTCCGACACGCCGCCTTGGCCAGTATTTTGAATCGCTTATCGCATTCTGGTTAGTGCACATGCCCGATCCACAAATCATCGCCACCAATTTGCAAGTTCAAAATGCGCAACGTACTTTGGGTGAATATGACTTTTTGTTTCGTGATACTGATGGAAATATTTGTCATTGGGAAACCGCCGTAAAGTTCTACCTGCAAGCGGAACCATTGCTCGAGCAACGTGCATTCATCGGCCTTGCGGTGCGCGACCGGCTCGATATTAAATTGGATCGCGTATTCCAGCACCAGCTTCAATTAGGCTACACACCCGCTGGGCGCGCAGCACTGCCAACAGGGATAGTGCTGAAAAAAACACAGGCTTTCATCAAAGGCTACTTGTTCTATCCTGCGACACAAGCAGGAAAATATTCTAGTCCCATCACCCCCATCCCTGGCGTATCTGACAACCATTTGTCCGGCTGGTGGACACGCCACCCGGTTAGCTCACTACCGCAAACAACACCGGATAGCTACTGGACCATATTGCCACGCTTACGCTTTTTGGCTCCGGTACGCTTGGATGCGGAAGCCAGCGTAATGGAGCGGGCTGAGATATGCGCTGCACTCGATACGCATTTCGCGGTTTCCGACGAGTCTGTGCAGGTGATCGAACTCCAGCGTGAGATGGATAATAGCTGGCGCGAAGCGACACGCGGATTTGTGATGTGCAGTACGTGGCCAATCATAAATACCTGAGGTAAGCTGAAAAAACTGGAGTGGGCAAAGACCAAACGGGATCGGTGGTTTAAACTTTATGATTGATAGTTAGTTAGCCAATCAGATGCAAACCCTGCGTGCCGCCACATACGGCATCCGTAACCAAACGCCGGTCGAAAGTCGCCAGCTGCCCTTTATGGGCACATGCCAACGCCAGCAAATAGCTATCAGTTACTTGGCCGGAACTCAGCAGGCGCTCCGTGTCTATCATCTCGGTGTCCAGCAGGCTGATATTGTCTGGCCAAAACACATAACCGGGGAGTGCCCGCAAGCCCTTCATCAACTGTGCCACCTCCGCTGGCGTACCCGGCGAATTAGGATAGCGGGGATGCCCCACAATGCGCAGCACACCATTCTCCGTCAATGGGCAGGTTGCCCATGCCCGCTTCCCGTGTACCGCGAACCACTCATGCGCCGCATCGTGCTGGACATGCGCCGGATCAATCAACGCAATCAGCACATTTACATCAAGCAGAAAAACACTCACGACAACTCGTCGCGCAACTGATTCACCAATTCTGGCGTCACGGGCGTTGCCCCGGCGCACGCGGGCAGCAATGGAACGCCATTACGCGTATTGCCGCTCGGCTTGGAGGACCGCAGAGCCTGCCGTGTGAGCGCTGAGATAACCTCCCCCACACTCTTGTGTTGCAAGGAGGCCATAGCTTTTACCGCTGCCAGCACATCGTCATCAATGGATAAAGTAGTCCGCATCATGTATCTCCCGAATATCGCATCAAACATCACGCATCTTACATCAATCGAGTTGTCATTCCAATTACAGAAACGCAGCAACGCCAACAATCCGTTCCGTTCGCCCCGATAACCAGCGACTTGGTTATCGTCTTTTGGCAGCCTAGTCAAATAGCTAGTGGTGCGTTCTAGCAAAGCCATTACCATTCAACTTTCGACCCGGAAAGATTTGTGCTGGCGTACTCAAAACTCAATAGCCATATCAACACGATTATCTGAAAAATGCTTGATCTTAACGACGGTATCTACCGGGCTATTAGCGGCACCAAATAAAATTGGGTGTGTGATCGCAGGTATTCTGATTTGACATGTCGAATATGTACATATAGCATTTAAACATGTACATAAATGGAGGGATGTTATGAAAAAACTAACTTTAACTACCCTGCGCCAGCAAATTTTCAAGATCGCTGATGAGGTCTTGATGACAGGCCAGCCGGTTAGCATTGAACGCA
>QFXJ01000055.1 GCA_003402375.1 Candidatus Nitrotoga sp. CP45 | reverse complement strand
ATCCTGTGCCATGCCGTCTGGTGTTGATCAAACACGCAAATCAAAAGCGCCACAAGAAGAGTCGCCTGGGTAAGCGGGACCATTCGAGCCGTAGCCTGAAGAATGCCCGCGCGAAACGCGAACCATGGCTGTTGGCAGTCAGCCCAAAACTTGCTCACTTGAGTGCTCAAGCTGTCGTGGCCGTGTACGCCCAGCGGATGCAGATTGAGGAATCATTTCGCGACTTGAAAAGCGAGCGTTTTGGATTGGGATTCTCCGCTAGCCGATCCACGCAGAAAAACCGATTGGGTGTGTTACTGCTGATCGCATGTCTTGCCTCGTTCGTATTGCGCTTGATTGGTGAGGTTGGTAAAACACGACAGATGGAATTTCAATTCCAGAGCAACACGCGGCGGTCACGCCCAGTGCTCTCTATTATTTCACTAGCGTTGCAGCTGGTACGGCATGGGATGGCTGCATTCCCGCCGCGCGAGTTTCGCGAAGCTCTTGAGTCCTTGCGGTATGATCATCCTGTGCTGCAACTTTGAGGGGAGACCTCAGAGTCTGACCCCAATTTAGCCACGACGATCAAGCGTAGCCTGGGCTAACGTAGGTTGGCGCTGAGCTTGCGAAGCCCAACATCACAACTCTACACCCGCGACTTGAATTGCCGTATCACCATCATCAAAAATCAATAGGGTCGATTGATTTACAGAATAGCCTTGTTCCGGCCAGCTATTATGATTTGGCGGATTCAAGGTTGACTACGAAGCTCTCGCCAAGCGCAGCAGATAATCCAGCGCAATACCAATAAATACCGCAGCACCAAACCAGTTGTTGTGCAGAAAAGCCTTGAAGCAAGCTTCACGCTGACGGTTTCGAATCAACGTGTAGTGGTAGATGGCGATGCCCGCCGCACACAATAAACCGATGTAGTAGACCATGCCTAGCCCGAGCGTACTGCCAACTGCGGCGAGTATGGCCAAAGTAACGCCGTAACAGATCATCACCGCAGCGATATCGTATTTACCGAAGAACAGCGCAGAGGAATGGATGCCTATGTGTATGTCATCGTCCCGATCCACCATCGCGTATTCGGTGTCGTAAGCAATCGCCCAAAATACATTGGCGATTAACAACCACCATGCTATGGCGGGAACGCTGCCGAGTTGTGCTGCGAATGTCATCGGGATACCAAAACCGAATGCGATCCCGAGGTAAGCTTGGGGAATGGCAAAGAAACGTTTGGTATAGGGGTAGCTGGCGGCAAAGAACAGAGCGGGGATAGACAACAGCAGCGTCAATCCATTGAGCGGCAAAATCAGCATAAAGGCGAGGAGCGACAGCCCAGCCGCCAGCCACAAAGCCTCTTTCGGCGCGAGTTTTCCACTGGTGATAGGACGATCTTGGGTACGCTTTACCTGCTTATCCAAATCACGGTCAGCATAGTCATTGATAGCGCAGCCTGCAGAGCGCATCAACACCGTGCCGAGCACAAAAATTGCGACGATGTTCCATGCCGGTTGGCCGTTGCCCGCGATCCATACACCCCATAATGTAGGCCACAGCAGCAACAGGATACCAATGGGGCGATTGAGCCTCGTTAGCTTGATATACAGATTTATTCGCTCGTTGAAATTCATTTTTTCAGCACAAGAATATCCGGCAAAAAAACTTCCGTCACTAATAGAGGTGCGTTGCGCAAGATGAACAGCGAACGCCGTGCCCACAGTTTTTGTGGTGGCGTATCGAGAGCAGCGGCAGCGCGTCGATATAGCGGATGATTCGGTTTAAGTGCGTCAAAATGCAGCGCTGAGCGCCGCACCAGCGGATGGGCAAACAATAGTGCGCCTAATGGACGATTGCCCAAATTTCGCAGCGCGTGCCATGCACCGCACAAATGTTGTGACGCAACCACACTATGCGCAAATACCACAGGTTTACCATCAGCATGCAAGAACACCTCACGCGTATAAATTTTTTGCTGAGCGGGCAGGCCAAGCAGCGCCGTTTCATCATAAACCGCACTTGCCAGACGATTATCCACGTTACACACGCTGAAATTTTCGCAACGTTGCTGAATACGCAATGTAAGTGATCCATCGGTACGCAACCAGGGTGCATAACCCGCTTCGATACCAGGCAGGAAGGTGCGCCAGGATTCTACTCCCCATATCGGCTTCGTCTTACTCGCTTCGCTCTGCTCACTAAGTAAAGCACGCGAGCGTGCCAAATAAGTATCAAACATGTAGATAATCTTGTCTATTCGCCATCCATCGCTGCAAATGTGCGCGTGCTTCCTGCTGAAAATCGCACAGCATTTCGTCAGCAATCGCTTGCGCGCAATTGAGCAAAGCAGCATCTTCGGTGACATCGGCAAAACGCAGCATGGGGACGCCGCTTTGGCGTGCGCCTAACAGCTCACCCGGGCCGCGCAGGCTCAAATCCTGCTGAGCGATTTCAAAACCATCCGTATTTTCGTAAATGATTTTCAGGCGCGCGCGCGCTAATTCTGAAAGAGGTTGTTGAAATAACAAAATGCACAAACTCTGCGCAGCACCGCGTCCGACGCGTCCACGCAACTGGTGCAGCTGAGCCAGCCCCATACGTTCGGCATGCTCAATCACCATCATGGCGGCATTGGGTACATCCACGCCAACCTCTACTACCGTGGTGGCCACCAGGAGATGAGTTTCACCCGCTTTGAACGCGGCCATCGCGTTTAATTTTTCGGTGGTATTCAGTTTGCCATGCACCAGACCTACTCGCAGATCAGGCAGAGCTTGTGCCAACCTCTGTTGTGTTTCCAACGCAGTCTGCAATTCCAGCGTGTCCGATTCATCAATCAGCGGGCATATCCAATAAGCCTGCTGCCCTGCGAGGCAGGCTTGACGAACGCGCGCAAGTACCTCTTCGCGCCTGTTATCGCTAACTAATTTAGTGATAACAGGCGTGCGTCCGGGTGGTAATTCATCGATTACCGATACGTCGAGATCGGCGTAATAACTCATTGCCAAGGTACGCGGGATGGGGGTAGCACTCATCATCAACTGGTGCGGTTCGTCGCCCTTGCCGCGCAGCGCTAAACGTTGCTGCACGCCGAATTTATGCTGCTCGTCCACGATAATCAATCCCAGCTTGGGGAATGTAACTTGATCCTGAAATAGCGCGTGTGTGCCGATGGCTAACTGCGTTTCGCCTTGCGCGATACGTTCGATAGCGGCTTGTTTATCTTTTTTCTTCAGGCTGCCAGAAAGCCATACGGGACTGATACCAAGCGGCTCCAGCCAATCACGTAATTTGTGATAGTGCTGTTCGGCAAGTATTTCGGTGGGCGACATCAAGGCCACCTGATAACCATTTTCTATCGCCTGCAAGGCGGCTAGCAGCGCAACAATGGTTTTACCACTACCCACATCGCCTTGCAACAGACGCTGCATCGGATGCGCTTGTTCAAGATCGCGACTGATTTCGCGCAAGGTTTTTTGTTGAGCGGTGGTGAGACTAAAGGTTAAAGTCTGCAACAACCGCTCCGTAAAATGGCCGAGTGCGCGCAGGCACGGCGCATTGCGACTGCGCCGCTTGCGGTAATGTATTCGCATGGAAAGTTGCTGCGCCAACAATTCATCAAATTTGATGCGCAACCAAGCGTGATGGGTGCGTTTAAGCAGCGTATCCTCATCAATGTCGGGCGGAGGATTGTGCAATAACCTTACGCTATCGGCAAAGCCGGAAAGCTTCAAGCGTGCGAGCAAAGCTGCTGGTAACGTGTCAGGCAGTTCAAGCTCGTTCAAGGCAGCCTGAATGTGTTTGCTCAGCGTTGCTTGTGGCAAGCCAGCGGTAGTGGGGTACACAGGTGTCAGCGCTTGCTTTAGCGGTGTATTTTCACCCGCGACACGGCATTTAGGATGCACCATCTCCATGCCAAAATAACCCATGCGCACTTCACCCAAGGCGCGAATTTTCTTTCCTACTTCGAGTTGCTTTTGCTGGCTTGGATAAAAATTTAAAAATCTTAGATGTAGCACACCACTACTGTCCTGCAATTGACATATCAGGCTGCGACGTGGGCGGAACATTACTTCATTGTGGATGATCTCGCCTTCTACTTGCGTGCTCACACCATACACAAGCGCGGCGATTTGCGTCACTCGGGTTTCGTCCTCGTAACGTAGCGGTAAATGCAGCACCAGATCGAAGCGGTTGTGAATACCAAGTTTTTCGAACTTGGTTAACGTGGCTACAGGAATGCTGGCGGGAAACACATTTGAAATACTGCAAAGCAGGAATTGCACAGCAGGTGAATGCCTAGTCCTGCAAGCACAATATGCTATCCATCTCCACCAACGCGCCTCGCGGTAGTGCCGCCACACCTACCACGGCGCGCGCCGGGTAGGGTTGATGGAAATAGGACGTCATGATTTCGTTCACTTTGGCGAAGCTGTTCATGTCAGTAAGGTAAATATTGAGCTTCACCACATCATTCAAGCTACTGTCAGCAGCACTGGCCACTGCACGCAGGTTCTGAAATACGCGATGAATCTGCGCCTCTATACCTTCTTCCATTTGCATGGTGTTGGGGTCCAGCCCGATTTGGCCGGAAAGGTATACAGTTTTGTCTACACGGACTGCTTGCGAATAAATGCCAATAGCGGCTGGTGCATCAAGGGTTTGAATTACTGTTTTATTAGACATGACTGACTCCTGTATTTTGCCAGACACAATTTACCGGTCTGGGCTACCAAAATTTGAACTTATTTGTTGTGACCGGTTGGCCAACCATTTGGGGGGAACACTAAAATACTATTACTCACAACCTTCCATCTTGTAGATGAAGTACCCATCTTTGTTAATTGCTTCAACAACATTGCTGGATGCGCTTTGAATGTGGCAAAAACTGCATTCTTTGCTTGTAATAATTGCCTCACCTTCACCGATTGAAATCAACCACTCTTTAGCGAATTTGATCGCTTGTTGATCGTCCTTCACCGCAGTGAAAACATCAAAGTGCATCGTGTGGCCATCTTTAGCTTTTACATAAGTATCATAGACGTGAATGTCCATATTCTTTCCTTAACTAATTTAGAAATTGTCCAGAT
Organism: Candidatus Nitrotoga sp. CP45; assembly: GCA_003402375.1. Taxonomy (GTDB): domain Bacteria; phylum Pseudomonadota; class Gammaproteobacteria; order Burkholderiales; family Gallionellaceae; genus Nitrotoga. The sequence goes on along the minus strand of QFXJ01000055.1, from coordinate 38,239 downwards.
TATTTAGAATAGCTGACAGAATGTTCCGGAGATCATGGGTCGAAAATAATTGGCCGAGGATCGACAACTTTAGTGTTTAGCTCATGCTCATAAGCGCCCCAAAGAGCTTGATCTTCTGGCGTTGTTTTACAAGCCGAAACCATCAAGCTGCTGCACACGAGTAAAAAAATCGTCGCAATTCTCATACATAACTCTACGGAGATTAATTTGGCACAGTTACCCCTGCTTTAACCACCGTGCCGCATCTAAGGCAAAGTAAGTCAGGATGCCGTCCGCGCCAGCACGTTTGAATGATAGTAAGGACTCCAGTACGCAAGCTTGTTCGTTCAACCAGCCGTTTTGCGAGGCCGCTTTAAGCATGGCGTATTCGCCGCTTACCTGATACACGAAAGTTGGCGCCTTAAATTCATCTTTGATACGTCGGACAATGTCCAGATACGGCATACCTGGTTTGACCATGACCATGTCAGCACCTTCCTGCAAATCCAGACCGACTTCCCACAGCGCTTCGTCGGAATTGGCGGGATCCATTTGATAAGTGTACTTGTCGCCTGTACCCAGATTGGCGCTGGAGCCAACTGCATCACGGAATGGGCCATAGAAGCTGGAAGCATATTTGGCTGAATAGGCCATGATGCGGGTGTGATTACATCCCTTGCGGTCAAGGGCAACCCGTACGGCAGCAATGCGCCCATCCATCATATCGGAAGGGGCTACTACGTCAGCTCCGGCCTGTGCGTGGACTTGTGCCTGCTGTGCCAGGACGGTGACGGTCTCGTCGTTTATGACATAACCATGGGCATCAATCAGCCCATCTTGTCCGTGACTGGTATAGGGGTCAAGGGCAATATCAGTCATCAGGCCAAGCTCGGGGAAGTGCTTTTTGAGCGTGGCTACAGCGCGCGGTACCAATCCATCGGGATTAAGCGCCTCACGCGCATCTTCCGACTTGAGCACAGTATCTATCACAGGAAACAGGGCAAGCATGGGTATGCCCAGTTTGACGCACTCTTCCGCTTGCACTAGCAGTTTGTCCAGTGTCTGGCGCTTTACTCCAGGCATGGATGCTACAGCCTCCTCGCGATTAGAGCCTTCCAGTACGAATACCGGGTAAATGAAATCTGCTGCGGTCAGCACGTTTTCACGCATTAAGGCGCGGGAAAACTTATCGTGGCGCATGCGCCGCATCCGTTTATGTGGATATTGTCCGAGTGTGTGCATAACTTAAATCCTAAAAATTTTACCTAATATTGGAACTCTTTCATCATTATTTAATCTGACGTTACAGATGGTGAGAAGTCATCTCCCGTTTCTCCTCCCTGAACGGGCTGTCTTAACCGAAATGTTGAGGCATTTTCGCCCTTGGTTTTCCTTATAACCAAGGGCATTTTTTTGCCTGCTATTTAGCAGAAAACCAGCTGGCAATCACCGCCTCTGCCTCATCCATTCCCATTTTTTTAAGACTAGAAAATAACTGCACCGAACAAAATGGAAAATGTTCCGCGAGGTGCAATTTAACACGACTCAGCGTCATATTCGCTTGCTGACGACTTAGTTTATCTGACTTGGTAAGTAGCACGTGCACTGGCTTGCCAGTGGGTGCAAACCAATCCAGCATCTGCTCATCCAACGGGGTGAGCGGATGTCGCACATCCATTATTATCACCAGCCCGCATAATGCCTCCCGTGTCTGGATATACCCGCTCAGCAGCTCTTCCCAATGCGCCCTTATTTCCGGTGGAACTTTGGCATATCCATAACCCGGCAAGTCCACCAGAAAGCAATTTTCGCCCAAATCAAAATAATTTAGATGCTGGGTCCGCCCGGGTGTTTTACTGGTATAAGCCAAACGAACATGGTTGGCCAGCGTATTGATGGCACTTGATTTGCCCGCGTTAGAACGTCCGGCGAAAGCAACTTCTCTACCGCCATGTAGCGGCAAATCGCGCAAATGATTAACCGTGGTAAAAAATGTAGCGCGCGAAAATAACCCCATGCTACCAAGCTGCGAAAATTTTGCTGGCGGTCGCGATGGTCTGCGCAATGTCTGCGGATGTATGCGCTGACGACACGAAACCTGCCTCGAATGCGGATGGCGCCATGTATATTCCTTCGTCCAGCATGGCATGGAAAAACCGATTAAACGCATCTTTGTCGCAGGTCATCACTTCGGCATAAGAGGTCGGCGGGGTGGCACGGAAATACAAACCGAACATGCCGCCAATAGATTGGGCGGAAAAGTCGACACCATGCTGCTTGGCAGCTTGTTCCAGACCCTCGGTTAGTTGACGCGCCAACACGCTTAAGTGCTCGTAGAAATTCGGCTGCTGTACCAATTTAAGTGTAGCCAGTCCCGCCGCTACTGCCACTGGATTGCCGGATAAAGTGCCAGCTTGATACACTGCACCGAGTGGCGCTAGGCATTGCATGATGTCACGCCTCCCCCCGAAGGCTGCGGCAGGTAGGCCGCCACCCATCACCTTGCCCAGCGTGACCAGATCCGGCTTGATGTCGTAATGGCCTTGTGCGCCTTGCAGGCTGACGCGAAAGCCCGTCATCACCTCGTCCAGAATAAGCACTGCTCCATGTTTAGTGCACAGCGCGCGCAATGCATCCAGGAATTCGCGTTTGGGGATAATCAAATTCATGTTGCCCGCGACTGGCTCAACAATAACTGCGGCAATCTCGTTGCCTATTGCTGCAAAGGTACGCTCCAGCCCAGCCACATCGTTATAGTCGAGCACGGTAGTCAGCGCCGCGATTTCCGCTGGTACGCCGGAGGAGCTTGGCTGGCCGAAAGTCAGTGCGCCGGAACCTGCTTTGACCAGCAGGCCATCAGAATGGCCGTGATAACAGCCTTCAAATTTAATAATCCGGCTACGGCCGGTAAAGCCGCGTGCCAAACGGATTGCAGTCATGGTGGCTTCGGTACCGGAACTCACCAGTCGCACCATTTCCATGCTGGGAAGAAGCTTGCATAACAGCTCGGCCATTTCCAGTTCAGCTGCAGTGGGCGCGCCGAAACCCAAGCCTTGCGCGGCAGCATCCTGGACTGCCTTGACCACGGCGGGATGACAGTGGCCAACAATCATCGGCCCCCACGAGCCGACATAATCGATGTAACGCTTATCGTCAGCGTCCCACACGTATGCGCCCTGGCCGCGTTTAAAAAACAGCGGTGTGCCGCCCACGGACTTAAATGCACGTACGGGCGAGTTGACCCCACCTGGAATGACGTGTTGCGATTGTTCAAACAAATATTCGTTGCGTGAGCTCATGGTACAGAGTCCTAATTTGAGTCTTACATAAATGATAATTTTACCATTGTTCTTAGGATGTGCTTTATAAGATGAAGTTTCACCGTTTATTTCAGCGCTCTATATTTGATGGAGTTTCTTGAAAAAACAGGCGTCAAAAAAACATGCTCTGGCTCAAAACCATTCAATCTTTTGCGTCTGATATACTTCGCGCCGCTTAAGGTGCCAGGCACAGAAATGCGTCTGGTTAAACGGGAAACAGGTGCGGGAATTTAATTCCTCAGGCCTGTGCTGCCCCCGCAACGGTAAGCAGGTGTGGACGTGTTGATAACCTGGATGTTTCATAAATTCGCGTCAGCAAGTGAAAATACTTGGCGCGGAAATTATGGAAAACTTGAGTTAAGCCACTGTGAGCAATCATGGGAAGGCGATGCGTCTAGTCCTGCGAGCCCGGATACCGGCCTTGAGCACTGGGGCCTCATCAGAGGTTCTTTAGGTCGGGAAATGCTGCGGGTGGCGCATGGACGGCGGGATGGCAAGCCGCATCGGTTAGCCAGCACTTCCTTCCTTTTTGCTTGTGCATTTCCTGTGTTTGAACATTCCAACGGGGAACCTTGGAATTTGCTCAGGAAAATCTTAATGAAACACCAAAAATTTGTTGCCGCCATTTTGTGCGCGGTTACTTCATTCGCTTACGCAATAACAGAAGATCCCACGCTTGAAACTCTCATTGTCACCGGGACGCGATTCGAAGAGACATACGCTGACAAGCCACTTAATGTATCCATCATCACGCGTGAAACTATCAATAAAAGCAGCGCCCGCACCATACCGGAATTACTTTCGCAGCAAGCCGGGATTTCGGCGCGCGATCTATTTGGCAACAATGCCGCATTAGCTACGGTTGATTTACGCGGTTTTGGCGCAGCTGCCGGACAAAATACGTTAATTCTGCTGGATGGGCGGCGCATTACAAACGCTGATCTTTCAGGGGTTCAGTGGTCGGCCATCCCATTTGCTTCGATTGAACGCATTGAGATTATGCGTGGCAGTGGTGCGGTGTTGTACGGTGACGGCGCAACTAATGGCGTAATTAATATCATCACCAAATCACCTACGCAAGCAGGCGCGTCGGGACAAGTCAGTGTGAAGGCCGGTAGTTATGGGTTGGCTGAAGTGCAGGCAAATGCTAATTATTTTTCAGGTAAAGCAGGAATTGATTTTACAGCCAGTCAACTAGTTTCTGACGGCTACCGTGCAAATAACCGTAACGAACAAACTAATGTACAGGCCAATACACGGTGGAAGCTGGACGCAGGTGAACTCGCATTGAAAATCGGGATTGATCGACAGGACATGCGCTTGCCCGGCGCGCGTCTGGTGCAGCCAAGTGCTGGCATTAACCTGGTGGCGACTGATCCGCGTGGTACTGCTACCCCGCTGGACTATGCCAGCCGCGATGGCAATCAAGTTGCACTTGAATGGCAGCAACGATTTTCTGGTGCGGATGTGAATGTGGGCGTAGCACGCCGCACCAAGAATCAAAAATCCTATTTTGATTTTAACGGTTTCCCAAATTATCGGGATAGCGATTTGAATGTAACTTCGCTTACCCCTCGCATCAAGGTTCCGCATTCATTAGGCGGTGATAGCACCCTGGTAGCGGGTATTGATGTACATCGATGGAGCTATGACTTACATACGTCAAACGCTGCGGCGAATATTGGGCAGCCAATTAATCAAATATCCATGAACCAGCAAAATAGTGCTTGGTATTTACAGAATACGACGCATTTATCAAAAGCAACATCCCTGTTGGCCGGAGTGCGTAATGAACGGATCTCTATAGACGCAAATGATATTTACAATGCGACCGCTCCTGGCGCGGGATTTGGTTCTGCTGCTGCATCAGGTTCTTTTAAGGCATCAAAAAATGCTTACGAACTCGGCCTACGCCATCAACTAGATCGTGGAGTAGCATTAAATGGGAAAGTTGGGCGTAGCTTTCGATTTGCAAATGTAGATGAACTTTACGAATCGTCGCCAGCGTTTATCAATCAATTTCAGTTTTTGCGCCCTCAGACCTCTGACAATATGGAGTTCAGTGTGGAGCAGCGCATCAATAAAGGGAGCTGGCGGGCGGCCTTATTCAATAACAAGGTGCGTGATGAAATCCATCTTGACCCATTTACTACGGGCATTGGCAATACTAATTTGCCGCCGACACGGCGCAGGGGATTTGAGTTGGATGGAAGATGGCAGGCATTACCCCAGCTTGTATTAAATGCAGCCTATACCTACATCGATGCAAAATTTTTAAGCGGTGTTTTGGCCGGTGGGGTATTCACGCAAACGAATGTGAGTATTGCAGATAAGAGGGTGCCGTTGGTTCCTAGGCAAAAGTTGAATTTGGGTGCCGCATGGGCAATAAGTGAACAGACATTATTGAATTCATCTGCCACCTACGTTGATTCACAGTTCATGGACAACGACGAGGCGAATACTTTAGGAATAAAGATTCCTGCCTATACGGTTGCCGATATTAAACTTGTACATAAAATAGGTTCTTGGCAGTTAAGCACGTCAGTAAATAATTTATTTGACCGGAAGTATTTTAATTATGCGGTTAGTAGCCAATTTACTCCCGGAAGATACAACGCTTATCCATTACCGGGACGAACGCTATTTATCGGTGTGAGCTACCAGCACTGAATCACGTGATGTGGGAAGCTTGCAAATACTATCCGGGATAAGCTGGGTGTACATGGAGCTTGACGGAGATGAAGGGTAACGCCTATTTGACCCTTTATCGCCGTGTCCATCCAGGCTAATACGTTCGATCAGATATTCGCCAAGCGCCCCCTTTACCAGGATCGCACGGGTGTATTCTTTTAAAATGTTCGCCGCAAATTCAGCGACACCCTACGAGAAGATCGATTCTTTCGGCAGTTTTTGCTAAATTGGAAACCTACAGATCCCCGCAAGTTGTAAGCTTAACCCAAATGCCGGTATCAATTTTTTAGCCTGCATCAGTATTAGGGGTTGTTTAAACGCAGGTTACTTGGCAATTTGCTTTTCGCGGATCTCGTCCAATGTTTTGCAGTCTATGCACAATGTAGCGGTCGGTCGCGCTTCCAAGCGGTTCAGTCCAATTTCTACGCCACATTTTTCACAATACCCATAATCACCACTATTTATTTTGGCCAACATTTCGTTAATTTTCTTGATCAGTTTGCTCTCACGATCACGATTACGCAGTTCTAACGTCATGTCTGATTCTTGACTTGCGCGATCATTTGGATCGGCAAACACAGTAGCGTCATCCTGCATGGAATGCACCGTACGGTCAATGTCTTCACCTAGCCCGAGCTTGATGTTGTTTAAAATATTGCGGAAATGATCCAGTTGCTTAGGGTTCATATAAGCTTCCCCTTTCTTAGTTTTGTAAGGGGTAACGGGTTTTAAGGGTTGTACTGACATCAAAATATCTCCAGAAACATACAAACAAAATTTAAAAATCGCGCTTTAATATCAGAAATACAGCGCTGCCGCAACTAAATTCGCCATTTTTCCTGCATGATAAAAACGCCTGAAAGCCAAGTTAAATGATTAATGATAGCTTGTAACCTGAGTCAGGTTTTGCTGGTTATTGCTACGCAATTCCCCACTTCGTTCGACTCGTAAATTAACTTTTTTACAAATACTTATGAAGTATATGGGCTAAATATTAAGACTCAATATTAAGTACGGTACTTATAAAACTAGAACCCCCTGCTTCTTAAGCATGGATACCAATAAAATAAGAGGCAATCCGATTAAAGCAGTAGGATCGTTACCCTCCATTCGACTGATAAGTGCGATGCCCAAACCTTCGGATTTTGCACTACCTGCGCAGTGGTAAGGCTCTTCCTTACGTAAATAGGATTCGATTTCATCGTCGCTGAAATTGCGAAAGCTGACGCAATTTTTCGCCATTTCGGTTTGAATTTCGTTATTGCGTGCATTCAATAGGGTCAGTGCAGTATAAAAGCTTACGCTGTGACCACGCATAGTACGTAATTGGCGTACTGCATTCTCATGCGTGAGAGGTTTGCCTAGTTGTTGTTCACCTAATAATGCGACTTGATCTGAACCTATAATCAGGGCATCTGGATAATGAGTTGCCACTGCGCGCGCTTTTTCACGGGAAAGCCGCCATGCGGCTTGCTTGGCACTTTCACCAGGTAGAGAAGTTTCGTCTATATCAGGAGCGGCAATTTGAAATGGGATTTTCAGACGTCCCAAAAGTTCACTGCGGTAAATCGAAGTTGAGGCGAGAATAAGTCCACGATAATTCAATAAGTTTACCTTTTTAGGTACTTCTAACAATTGAGAAAATCTCCTGCAGGAATTTCACTATAACCCGCGTAGCGCATGTTATCACTATCTGGTAGCGCGTTGCGCGGAGTATCGATCTTATGCTTGACGGAAGACTTCAGGATTTCTGTAGCCGACAGGTTTGTCAGGGGCTTAATTGAAGTAAAAAAGCGGGAAGAGGGAATGAACGTACAATTTGCCACAAAATTTGTGGGGCAGGGCAGGTATTTTGTCGGCAATACTTTCACCAATTGCTGCCTACTTTAGACAAAATAATAGGGGCACGAAGATCGTGCCCCTATTATTTCTAAGCACCCACTTGCAAAATACAAGCAGGGAGGTTTTTCTAGAACTAGAAATTCATTGATCCATAAACCCACAATTTATTAGTATCGATACAGGCCGCACAGTTAACATGGTCGACAGCATTGTCTGCCTTAAAGCGGGCATACCTGGAACCTACGGAATAGGTTTTGTTGATCTGTTTAGTTGCAATCAAATCCCACTCAGTTCCATATTTGTTACCACCATGGTCTGCTCTGAAATCATGATAGTCAGCTCCGAGAACAACACCCGCAACGGTAGTCCGGGCATTAACGTAAACATCTCTAAGCCCATTTTTTGGTGTAACCAAGAACACATCAGCCCATCCATTAAATGCGAATAATGTAGCCAAAGGTGTCGAGAGTGATTGCTTGCCATTGCCACTAAGCAATTCATAACCCAATTTGAACTGGGCGACCTTGACATCTACGCCGCCTTCCAACAGGGTATAGTGAGCAGAGAAGTTAATCGGATTATCTTTATAGTCGGTCTGTCTCGCATATTCTGCTAAATATAGGAGTTTGTAGTCGCCCATTGGAGCATCGCCTTTGATCTTACCACCAATTGTTTTGGTTGAATTAGCCAGACCAAACGCTTTAGCAGACTGATCGTAATCCAGGAAATAACCATAACCAACCAATTCAGCAAAGCCCAATCCCTTGTAGTTTACGTTAAAGATTGGAGACCTCATGTGATGGTTGCCCAAGAATGCGCCAGATCCGTTATCAATGGAAGCGTCACTGAACACGCGATTAACATTGGTAATCATACCAGCTGTAATTGTAGTATCAGAGAGTGATTTGTTTACTGCTGTAAAGCCATCATACGTTTGATGGTTTTGGCGCCAAACGACGTTACCGATCCAACGATCGTTGTCTAACCTTATGAGCTGACGACCAAGTTTTAATCTGGTCTGGGGTAAACCACTATAACTTATATAGGCCTGATTTAGCTCAGTGACATTTGCATCTGCCACAACAGAATAATTAGTCCTGCCATTTACCCTGCTGTTGTATGCATCGTTTGCCGTAATATGCTCAATTTGAACCAAACCACCGAATCCCATATATTCTGCTGTCTCATAGCCTAGGCGCAATCGGAGAGTTCCGGCGTGAGCCTCTTTAAGCCGAGCACCGCTTGCTGGGTGTGGTTGATCTACATTTTCATAGCGAGCCTGCAGATTGGCGGTAACCGTGCCGCCCGTCAAAGCCCCAGTAAGGGTGTCTGCTGCTGGCTTTGGAGCCGGTGTGTATAGCCCACCGACATTGGAGCCAACTGCCGCATAGTCAGTATAATCTGCTGAATATGCCTCTGTAGCCAGTGAGAGTAATGCTAGCGGCGTAAAGACTAATGACATTTGCTGAAATAATGTTCTATTTTTGAGCTTCATTTTGTTACCTCCCTGGAAACGTTATGTTGGTTTTTTAGTAAAAAATTTTTTAAGTAGTCACTTCTGCATGCATTTTCGGTACGTTAAACTCGACTGGACTGATCAAACTTCAACTGAAGCTACCACAATGGTAATAATTACGTAACCATTTCAATTTGCGAGCAATTTATCAATTTACCAACAATCTGTTTGTAGCTTACTGTTCATGAGTATATAACGTTTAAAGCTATTTGTTCTTATTTACAACAATTGTTGTATTTCTGCAACATTTTCCTCAAATTAAAAAATTGTGAAATTTATTGGGGGGGACTTGAGTTTCGATTGCTTAAGGTATTTCTTGAATGACCTCAAAATCGTGCGTAATGTCCGCCATTTTGCTTAGCATAATGGAGGCCGAGCAGTATTTTTCTGCAGAGAGTTGGATAGCGCGCTCGACTTGTTCAAGCTTGAGATCTTTGCCGGTCACAATAAAATGAAAGTGGATTTTAGTAAAAACTTTGGGGTCATCAACAGCCCGTTCGGCTTCGATTTTCACCACACAATTTGTCACTTGCTGGCGGCTTTTCTTGAGGATGTGAATAACATCGTAAGTAGTACAGCCACCCGTGCCAAGAAGCACCAGTTCCATTGGACGTGGTCCAAGATTACGGCCGCCACTTTCGGGAGGGCCATCCATCAGGATGGCATGGCCACTTTCGGTTTCACCCAAGAAGGAAACCTGCTCTACCCATTTGATGCTTGCTTTCATATTGCCGTTACCTTTTTATATTAAGTCTTTAGTTAATGTAAAGTTAATGTAATTATTTTCACAGGGCAAAAAATTACGGACATTTTTTATGGGTGTCCTTAAAAATAAATGTGCCATATTTTAACTGATACCCTGGCAGTTCTCTGCATGATATTAAGAGCTGATGATGTTATGACGCCCATCTGTTAGGCGGAAAAAACAGGGAGGTGAACAGACAGTTGCAATATTGTTACTACCCTGTAGAGCAGGGCATCTAAATTCAGGTTGTGGAACAGGGCAGTATTTTGGTAGAATCGCGCCCTTAATTTTTTAAGTTGAAGGGTAGTTTGTTTATGACAACTGTGCGCGTTAAGGAAAATGAGCCGTTTGAAGTGGCTATGCGCCGTTTCAAGCGATCAGTGGAAAAGACTGGTTTGTTAACTGAATTGCGCGCTCGCGAATTCTATGAAAAACCTACTGCGGAACGTAAACGCAAGCTGGCTGCTGCTGTGAAACGGCATTATAAGCGCCTGCGCAGCCAAGTCCTGCCACCAAAGCTATATTAATTCCCCAAAACGGCTAGCACCTGCGCGTTGATGTGGAGCCTGCCGTTAAATTTCCCGCGAGATTGAACTCAAGTATGAATCTGGCGCAGCAAATCAGAGAAGATATGAAGACGGCCATGCGCGCTAAGGATTCGGTGCGCCTCGGCGCTATCCGCCTGTTGCTGGCCGCAATCAAACAACGTGAGGTAGATGAACGCATCGAGTTATCAGATGCCGACGTTATTGCAGTCATCAATAAAATGATCAAGCAACGGCGTGATTCAATTATCCAGTTTGAAGCGGCAGCTCGGCAAGAGTTGGCCGACATTGAGAAATTTGAAATTAGCGTGTTGCAGACATATATGCCGCAGCCGATGACTGAAGCTGAAGTTGAAATTGCGGTTAACGATGCCATTGCCAGTAGTGGTGTCCAAAGCGCCCAAGAAATGGGCAAAGTGATTGCATTGCTTAAGACGAAGCTGGCGGGTCGAGCGGACATGAGCAAAGTTTCAGCGTTGGTGAAGGTGCGGTTGTCGCAATAAAATTGTAGTCCACCACTTATAGACTCGGCCCGATTTATCCGTGAGTCACCCAGTTTAAATTGCTCATAGAACTTGTATTTATTGACTTGCACTAGTGTCTCTCATACATGAGTCGCGGATAAATCAGGCCGGATCAATAAATCTTAATCACACAGTCATTTTCGCGTTCACGGGTTAATGGCTGCAGTGAATATGAATCTGTCTCGTATTACGTAAAATCAGCAATCAATTACTCCTCGGTGTACATACCACATTAGTAAAACCAGAGGCGGAGCCAGGATGATTCCAAAAAGCTTCATTCATGATTTGCTCAACCGTCTCGACATTGTGGATGTAATCGAGCGTTACGTTCCGCTTAAAAAAGCAGGCGCTAATTATGTCGCTTGCTGCCCTTTTCACAATGAAAAATCCCCCTCTTTTACGGTCAGTCAGAGTAAGCAGTTTTATCACTGCTTTGGTTGTGGTGCACATGGCACGGCTATAGGGTTTGTCATGGAGCATGGTGGGTTAGGTTTTGTCGATGCTGTGGAAGAATTGGCGCGCAGTGTTGGTGTAACGGTACCGCGCGAAGCGCCTATGCCGGAACAAGCGCAACATAAGGTTACACCTGATTTGTATGAAGTAATGCAGTCAGCAACGCGTTATTATCGCGACCAGCTAAAGCAGTCATCGCCCGCCATCGACTATCTCAAGCGGCGCGGCTTGAGTGGTGAAATAGCGCTACGCTTTGGTATCGGCTATGCGCCGCAGGGTTGGCAAAATTTGGGAAATGTCTTTGCAAACTATCAGGACAGTAGTCTCTTGGAGACTGGTCTTGTAATAGAAAATGAGGATGGCAAACGGTATGACCGTTTTCGCGACCGTATCATGTTTCCCATTGTGAATACGCGCGGCCAGGTGATCGGTTTTGGTGGGCGAGTGCTGGATTCGGCTGATCCCAAGTATCTAAACTCGCCAGAGACCGCGCTATTCGAAAAAGGACGCGAGTTATACGGCCTGTTCCAGGCGCTGAAAGCCATACGCGCCAAACGGCAGGTCTTGGTAGTAGAAGGCTATATGGATGTGGTAGCACTTGCCCAGCATGGTATTGAATACGCTGTCGCCACATTGGGAACGGCGACTACACCGTACCATGTGCAAAAGATGCTGCGTTTGACCGATAAAGTGATGTTCTGTTTTGATGGCGATGCAGCTGGACAGCGTGCGGCGTGGCGCGCAATGGAGAATGCACTGCCACAACTGGTAGATGGCAAGCACATCGGCTTCCTGTTTCTGCCTTCGCGACATGATCCTGATAGCTTTGTACGGGAGCATGGAACAGCGGCATTTGAGAAGTTACTGCAAGAGGCTTTGCCGCTGTCCAGTTATTTGTTACGTGAATTATCAACACAAGTTGACCTGCATACCCAGGAAGGGCGCACTGCTTTGTTGCAGCGCGCCAAGCCTTTGCTAACAGTTATTTCTGCGCCTACTACTGCGCTGTTACTGCGTAAAGAAGTGGCGACGCTGGCGGGAATTACCCAAACGGAATTGGAAGCGCTATATGCGATCAAACCGATAGGCGCCTTGCCACGTCGTGCGCTACAAAAAGCGGCGCGCCCTGTCGTATCAAATTTGCGCGTATTACTGCGCTGTTTATTATTTCAGCCCGATCTGGCGCGAGAGTTACCAGAAAATTGGATGCCAGTGGGGGCAGAAGCAGCAGCGATTACTGCGCTGATCGAATGGTCGCGCATGCAAGAAGGAGCGATAAGCAGTTCAGCCATGATCCAGAATTTTCAAGGCACAACGCATGAATCATTATTAGCGGCAGAGCTAGCTGAAATTATGCAATGGGGTGAAACTTTTAATGTGGTAGCAGAATTTCAAGACGTATTAACCAGATTGCGCAATGAGCAGCGCAAACAGCAATTGCAGGCCTTACATGTAAAAATGCATGACACAGGGATGAAGGGCTTAAACGAACAAGAACGATCACTCTATTTGCAACTATTACAACGCAGTGAACTCAAATGAAGGTATTGTAATTGGTGCGCGGAAAGTTTTTGCAAAATCGGGTATAATCTGCACCCTTTTCAAAAGCATTGTGCTGACCCGCAATGTGTTAACTCATTTAATTAAATGGGAATCCACCGAATATGGCAACTCAGCAAGACAAGAAAACACCCATTTCAGCTAAACAGGCATCAACTGGAAAGCAGATTGCTGACTCTGTAGAGTTGTTGCAGGATATCGAGGCACGGCGCACGCGCTTGAAGGCTTTGATCATCTTGGGCAAGGAGCGCGGCTATTTGACTTTCGGCGAAATCAACGATCATCTGCCAGAAATGTTGGAAGCCGAGCAGATTGAAGGCGTTGTCAGCATGATCAACGACATGGGCATCACTGTGTGTGATGATGCTCCTGACGCTGAAAATCAGATTATGTCGGATGCGCCCCCTGTGGTGGCCGACGAAGATGCGGTGGAAGCCGCTGAGGCGGCGCTTTCTACAGTAGACTCGGAGTTTGGCCGTACTACTGACCCGGTGCGCATGTATATGCGCGAAATGGGCACAGTGGGCTTACTCACGCGCGAAGATGAAATCGTCATTGCCAAACGCATTGAAGAAGGCCTGAAGCACATGATTCAGGCGATTTCTGCCTGTCCAACTACCATTGCTGAAATTCTAACGCTAGTCGATAAAGTGACGCGCGATGAATTGCGCATTGATGAAATTGTCGATGGCTTCATTGAGCCAGAGGATGAAACCATAATCGTCGAAGAAGAGCTTAGCGATGAGGCCATGGAGGATGATGATGAAGATGTAGAAGGCGACGAAGAAGATACCGAGGCTATTGCCGCAGCCAATCTCGCCAAACTCAAGATTGATGCGCTGGAGCGTTTCGATATCATTCGCGACCTTTTTATCAAAATCGGCAAAGCTTATGAGAAGTATGGTTATCGAAGTGCACAGTACAACAAGCTGCAGGAGCAGATTTCCAACGAGCTTACGCAGTTCCGTTTTTCTGCCAAGCAGGTAGATTCACTTTGCGACACCATGCGCCATTTGGTAGAAGAAGTGCGCAGTCATGAACGTATTATTCAGGAGCTATGCGTGACCAAGTCGCGCATGCCGCGTCCACATTTTATCTCGACCTTTCCAGGCAACGAAGAGCGGCTAGATTGGGTCGTGCGCGAAGTGGCTGCTAAAAAACCTTACAGCGAAACACTGTCACGTTTCCAGGCCGCCATCGTCGAGCAACAGCAGAAACTGCTTGATTTGCAGCAGCGTGTGGGCATTCCCATTCGCGATCTGAAAGAAATCAACAAGCAAATGACCAATGGCGAAGCCAAAGCACGTCGCGCCAAGCGCGACATGATTGAAGCTAACCTGCGTCTGGTGATTTCCATTGCAAAAAAATACACCAACCGTGGCTTGCAGTTTCTTGATCTGATTCAGGAAGGCAATATCGGACTGATGAAAGCGGTAGATAAATTCGAATATCGCCGTGGTTACAAGTTTTCGACGTATGCCACGTGGTGGATACGCCAAGCCATTACTCGTTCCATTGCCGATCAGGCCCGCACCATACGCATCCCGGTGCACATGATTGAAACCATTAATAAGATGAATCGCATTTCGCGCCAAATCTTGCAAGAAACCGGGCTGGAAGCGGATGCCGCAACGATGGCGTTAAAGATGGAAATGCCCGAAGACAAGATCCGCAAGATTTTGAAGATTGCCAAGGAACCGATTTCCATGGAAACCCCAGTAGGCGACGATGATGATTCGCATCTGGGCGATTTTATTGAGGATTCGAATACTTTGGCACCCATCGAAGCGGCGGTATACGACAGCTTGCGCAATGTCACCAAAGACATTCTCGATTCGCTTACACCGCGTGAAGCCAAGGTACTACGTATGCGCTTTGGTATAGAAATGAATACTGACCACACCCTTGAAGAGGTAGGTAAACAATTCGATGTGACGCGCGAACGTATCCGCCAGATCGAGGCCAAGGCATTGCGTAAGCTCCGTCATCCGTCTCGCTCAGACAAGCTGAAAAGCTTCCTCGACGGTGAGAGTTGATTATAATGAACGCACTTTAAAAAGTGCTTCAAACCAGTATTGGGTCGTTAGCTCAGTTGGTTAGAGCAGAGGACTCATAATCCTTTGGTCCGGGGTTCAAGTCCCTGACGACCCACCAATAAACAGAGGCTTGCATATATGTGAGCCTTATTGTTTTCTGCAATTCGGAAGTTTATCAATTGTCTCCCCCTATGTCAGGTTAGTTGTCGCCTCAAAATTTAACTATGAGGCGTGGAGGCAACAATGGGAAGTCGTGAAACGGCTTATTTACTTATCACTTCATAAGCTGAAAAATGGCTTTTTGCACCGATGTAAAGCAGCCGTGAAATCCGTATTCGAAAGATGAGAACGACCAGCCCAAGCGTGAATTAACCCGCAAATACCAAGCATTGGTAGAAGCGGCAGCGTTGCTGTGATCCTGTAAAAATTTGGGAGGAAGAGGTTAAACAACTTCTCTGCCAGCGCGCATTGAAAATTAAATCAGTTTCTTTAACTGATATAACTTTTCCAGTGCTTGCTTCGGACTAAGTTCATCAGGCGTAATATCACGCAACGAGATCAACGCCGGGTGTTCCGGCAGTTCGGGCAAGTCCGGCACGGCGCTGAACAAATCGCCCTGCGGATTTTGTGCCGCGCTATTTTGTTCCAGTGTTTGCAGTTGCTTTCGCGCGATTTTAATGACGCTCCTTGGCACCCCCGCAAGAGCAGCCACCTGTAGCCCATAGCTCTGGCTCGCCGCGCCTTCACTCACGCTGTGTAAAAATACGATGCTGTGCTTGTGTTCAATGGCGGCGAGATGGACGTTAGCAAGCTGAGGATACTCATTGGCAAGTCGGGTCAATTCAAAGTAATGGGTGGCGAACAGCGTGTGGCAACGATTCTCTTCCAACAAATGACGTGCGATGGCATAGGCCAGCGCCAAGCCATCGAAGGTGGAAGTGCCGCGTCCGATTTCATCTACTAGAACTAAACTATTCTCGGTCGCGTTGTGCAGGATATTGGCCGCTTCCGTCATCTCTACCATGAAGGTGGAACGGCCGCTGGCGAGGTCATCCGAAGCGCCGATGCGCGTAAAAATCTGGTCAATCTCGCCCAGCATGACTTCATCTGCCGGAACGAAGCTACCGCAGTGCGCGAGTAATGTAATCAGCGCGACTTGGCGCATATACGTAGATTTGCCGCCCATGTTGGGACCGGTGATAAGTAGCATCTTGCGCGCGCTGTGCAGTTTGGTGTCATTGGCGATGAATTGTTCCACCTGTGCTTCCACCACCGGGTGGCGACCGCCACGAATGTGCAATACAGCTTCTTCGCTGAAGGTAGGCGCGCAGAAATTCAACGCTGAGGCGCGTTCGGCGAAAGTAGCAAGCACATCCAATTCGGCGATGGCGGCGGCAATGCGTTGCAGCGGCGCAATGTAAGGCGCAAGCTGATCCAGCAATTGCTTATAGAGCAGTTTCTCGCGTGCCAACGCACGGTCATTGGCAGAAAGCGCCTTGTCCTCGAAGGCTTTGAGTTCCGGTGTGATATAGCGCTCGGCATTTTTCAAAGTCTGGCGGCGGCGGTAATCGTCCGGCACTTTGGTGGACTGTGCGAGCGACACCTCGATATAAAAACCATGCACACGGTTGTATTCGACTTTCAGGGTGGCAATGCCGCTGCGCGCGCGTTCGCGTGCTTCCAGTTGCAACAAGAATTCGCCACAATTAGTCTGGATGCCACGCAGCTCATCGAGATCCGCATCATAGCCATCAGCGATAACACCGCCTTCGCGCAGCATGCTCGATGGTTCCGCTCGCAGCGTACGTTGCAACAGCGCGATTAGTTCGGCATCCGGCTGCAAGGCATCGGCCAGATCGCCTATCAGTTTCGAAGCGTTGGTGCTTGTTAATACTGTATGCAATTGCGGTAGTTGCGTGAGCGTGTCGCGCAAGCCGGATAAGTCGCGCGGACGTGCGCTGCGCAAAGCGATGCGCGCAGTGATGCGTTCTACGTCTACACAGGGTTTGAGCTGTTCATGAACAGTTTGATAAATCGCCTGCCTGCTGCTGAAGCTCCGCTCCCCCTCTCCCGTTTGCGGAAAAGCAGATGATGCCTGCAATTTGTCGACTGCATCCAGCCGTGCACGCAAAGTGGCGCGCTCGCGCAGCGGGTGATGAAGCCAGTGGTTAAGCAAACGGCTGCCCATATTGCTGGCGCAGGTATCCAGCAAGGAAAGCAGGGTGGGGGCAGGCTCGCCGCGCAAGGTCTGGGTGATTTCCAGATTGCGCCGCGTGGCGGCATCCATGCGCACGAAATCTTCGGCGGCATAAACTTGAATGGCGTGCACATGGCTGATACCCTGCCCCTGTGTAAGCTTGGTATAGCCGAGCAACGCGCCCGCCGCTTCCAAACCTAGCGTGAAATTGTCACATCCGAAACCACTCAGGTCGTGCGTGGCAAACTGTTGGCACAGCGTGCGCCGAGCGGTTTCCAGATCGAAATTCCAAACAGGCAGTGTCTTGATGGCTGCTTTGCAGAGTGTCGGCTGAATGGCATTTTCAGCAAGCAGAATTTCTGAAATCTGCAAGCGTTCCAGTTCGGCTGGCAAATTGTTCGCATCGGTTTCACTGACGAAAAATTTGCCAGAAGCCAGATTCATCCAAGCCAGCCCCACCTTGCCGGAGCGCTCATGCAGCGCCAGCAACAGGCTGTCTTTCTTTTCATCCAACAGGGCGGAATCAGTGAGTGTGCCAGGGGTAACGATACGCATCACCTTGCGCTCCACCGGCCCCTTGCTGGTAGCGGGATCGCCGATCTGTTCGCATATGGCGATCGATTCCCCCAGTTTTACCAGCCGCGCCAAATATTGTTCAGCGGCATGGTAAGGCACGCCCGCCATTTTGATCGGCTGGCCATTGGTTGCGCCACGCTGAGTGAGCGTAATGTCGAGCAGCTTCGCAGCGCGAATTGCATCCTCATGGAATAGCTCGTAAAAATCGCCCATGCGGTAGAAAAGCAGCATGTCGGGATACTCTGCCTTGATGCGCAGGTATTGCTGCATCATGGGGGTATGCTTTGAGGCGTCTACGCTGCCAGATACCGATTTATTAGTTTGTTCTTTTTCTATTTTCATTCAATTAATTATTGCTTCTTGTAGTCCCATTGTTCCTTCACATGTCTTAGCAAAGACCGTACTTGCAAGGGTTGTATTTTATGAGACAGCAGCCACAACTCACGGCTAGATTTCAGAGTAAAGTTGGGTGCAAGAAAACTTACCTTATCCGACGCAAGATACATGGTAAATCGATCTTGCACACGGTTGGCGATTGCGCCAATTTCAATAATATCAAGAACGCGCCGGAAAAGGATAAGGTAAATTTGACTTGCGTAGTTACGTTATTTATCCTCGGTAGCCTAGGTCAAATGCTTGGCAAGTAAGTGCGTGCCAGTCTGGCTTTCCGGTAGGCACGTTTAAAGTGCATCCGCCCCGTAGCAAAGCGCATATAACAGAATAATATTAATCGCAGTTGGCGCAAATAAATGGTGAAATCACATGTTTCAGCAGAGTCATCGTAGACGCTACACCAAAATATTTCTGTTTGCGCTCATCGGCCTGTTTGGGGCCGTTGGTCAAGCTTGGGCGCTGTCCTTCGTCTATGTGGCGAACTCGGGCAGTAGCACCGTCTCGGCCTACACCATCACTCCCGGCACTGGGGCTCTGACGCCGATAGCAGGCTCACCCTTCGCCGCCGGGTTAAATGCTCACTCTGTCACCGTCAGCCCGAACGGAGCCTTCGCTTATGTGACAAACTCGGGCAGTAGCACCGTCTCGGCTTACACCATCACTCCCGGCACTGGGGTTCTGACGCCGATAGCAGGCTCACCCTTCGCCGCGGGATCGTTTCCTATTTCCGTCACCGTCAGCCCGAACGGGGCCTTCGCCTATGTGGCGAACTATGGCAGTGACAACGTTTCGGCGTACACCATCGCCGCCGGCACCGGGGTGCTCACGCCGGTGGCAGGCTCTCCCTTCGCCGCCGGGTTAGATGCTCACTCTGTCACCGTCAGCCCGAACGGGGCCTTCGCCTATGTGGCGAACCAGATGAGTAATACCGTCTCGGCGTATACCATCGCCGCCGGCACCGGGGTGCTGACGCCGGTGGCAGGCTCTCCTTTTGCCGCCGGATCGTTTCCTATTTCCGTCACCGTCAGCCCGAACGGGGCCTTCGCCTATGTGGCGAACCAGATGAGTAATACCGTCTCGGCGTACACCATCGCCGCCGGAACAGGGGTGCTGACGCCGGTAGCAGGCTCACCCTTCGCCGCCGGGTCGGGTCCTTACTCCGTCACCGTCAGTCTGAACGGGGCTTTCGCCTATGTGGCGAACGTAAATGGTAACAATGTCTCGGCGTACACCATCGCCGCCGACACCGGGGTGCTGATACCGGTGGCAGGCTCACCCTTCGCCACCGGGGTGTTTCCCATCTCCGTCATCGTCAGCCCCGATCTTGTTCCACCACCACCGCATGCCGTAGTTTCAATCCCGACGCTGTCGCCGATAGGCTTCATCTTGCTTGCGCTGGCGCTGATCGTGGCTGTCGCAGTTCAGCGATGCAGACTTTTGCATTGACCGGATGTGGGCGATAAATTTATCGGTGCTCGCCAGTCTTCACGTGGCTGGGGTCTAACAATGGTTCACCTGCACGCAGGGCAATAGCTTAATTGCACATCGCCTCATGCAACCTGTATAGATCTGAATCCCGTTTTTTTATTCATCGCCATGTTTTACGTTCCGCTTTCCTTATATTTTCGAGGGCGGTCACGATGGTTTGGCGAGGTGCGCCGATATTCATGCGCATAAATCCGCTACCGCCCTCGCCAAACAGAATGCCGGGGCTCAGGCCCACACCCGCTTCATACACGAAGAAATGCTTGAGTTGCGCGTCGCTCATCCTTAGTGCACGGCAATCAAGCCATAGCAGGTAGGTGCCCTCTGGTTTGATAAGCCGGATTTCCGGGAGATAGGCGGCCAGATAATTCTCGACGTAATCTCGTGTCTCCCGCAGATAGGCCAGTAACTCGTCCAGCCAGGTCTCGCCTTCCCGGTAGGCGGCTTCGAAAGCGACGATACTAAAGGGATTGGATGCGCTGATGTGCATCCTGTCAAATACCTGGGTGATAGCCGCGCGATGCTTAGCATCCGGCACGATGAGTGAGGAAAGATTCAGCCCGGGGATGTTGAATGTTTTGCTGGGAGCAACGGCTGTGAGGACGTAGGCCGGGTTCTCTGCCAGCGTCGCGAGCGTGGTGTGCTTATTTTCGGGGTAGATCAAATCAGCGTGGATTTCGTCTGAAAATATGAGCAGATCGTATTTTTTTGCGATTCGCAGAAGGTGCTTCAATTCCGGTTCGCGCCATACTCTCCCAACCGGGTTGTGCGGTGAGCATAGCAGCAGCATACGCGCCTTAGCTGCACACTGTTCCAAGTGGTCAAAGTCGATGGCGTAGTGACCGATCTCCATGCGCAGCGGATTTTGCAGCAGCGCTCTACCGGTGTTTGTGACAGCCGAAAAAAATGGAAAATACACTGGCGGCTGCACGATTACCGATTCACCTAGCTCGGCAAAAGCCATGATAGCGGCGTGCAGCGAGGGCACTACGCCGGGACACATCATGATCCACTCGCGTTGTACCTCCCAACCGTGGCGTCGCCTAAGCCAGTCCATCAGCGATTCGTACAGGCTGTCCGGGTACTGGGTGTAGCCATACACGGGATGGGCGGCGCGCTCGGCGAGGGCACGGGTGACGGCTGGCGGGGCGGCAAAATCCATATCGGCAATCCACAACGGGATGACTTCGTTTGTGCCAAACATGTTTTTCCGCCCGTCATATTTGACACTGGCGGTATCGGCACGGTTGATGTCGCGGTCAAAACTGCTACTCAAGTAATTTTTCCTGGACCGTTGCTTCTGACAGCGTCAGAAAGTGAATTCTATTGTATCGAACGGTACAATATTCCACACTGCTTATTCTATGGAAAGGAAGCCATGGATAATACTAACGAGTCACGCCGCTTCGTGCTGACCATAGCAGAATTGATCCTGCTGTTTGTCACGTCTTTCCTTACGGGCTGCGCCACGGTGGAAAACCGTCCGGCGGCACTTAAAGACGATGTTTTGACTGCTTGCCGGACGCTGTACCAGGAAGTTGATGCAGCCATCGATCGTGCGGGGGTACGCGACTACGGTTCATCGCCGGTTCGAGATTTCCCCTACTTGCGTACAACTCGCCTGCTCGCTTCGTTCGGCGGCGAGTTGACCGCACAGAAACACTGGACAGCATGGATCACGCACATGGCAGAGCTGGATGCTGGGTCGCGTGCGATGGAGTTACGCAATCTGCCCACGACGGTAGGGGGGCGACGTAATGACACCTTAGGTGAGGAACTCAACCGCTGCCGTGATCGCCTGCTTGCCGCCGATCTCACGCAACCGGAGCGCCGCGCTATGCTGCGCGAGGCCGCTCACGTTCCGGATGATTATGTCACCTGGTGGCAAGTGCTCGGCCTCTACCCACTCACCGCGCCGTTCGTTTCCACCCGAATATCGGCTTGGCATAACGAGACCCACAATAGCTTTGCCACCCCGTTGGCAGCGCTGCCAGTTGCGGGTGAACTGGTACGGTGGGCGTCATCATTCGGTGCGCTGCTCGCTGCTCCACAAGTGGGCGAAATTCTGCATCGCTCACTAGATCAACTCGGTATCCCTATGCCGACGGCTCCCGATCTCGACCGGCTCTTCGACACCTTTGCCCCGGTATGGGAGGTGGATGTAATGGATAACAATGATCGTATCGGAATGCCACGCTGGGATGACGGGCCGGTGGTGGACGTGGCGCGCCCGACGTTGTATCGTAAGGTTTCGCACACCCGTTTCGGGGATCAAGTGCTGTTGCAACTCAATTATATTGTCTGGTTTCCAGCACGCCCCGGCAACGATATTTATGCCGGACAGCTAGACGGCCTAAACTGGCGAGTGACTTTAGGCCCGGACGGCGAGCCATGGCTGTATGACGTTATCCATAACTGCGGTTGCTACCACGAATTCTTCCCGAGCCGTCACCTACGTCTGCGCGACGACCTTCCCACTTCCTATTTTGAACCCCCACTGCTGCCACAACCTGCACCTGAACAACCGCCACTGGTGCTGCGCATCGCTCCCGGCACCCACTTTATTCAGCGAATCTATCACGATGAATCACCACTGAAATTACTGTCTGAGGTACAACCGATGGCCTGGGAGGAATACGATGCATTGCGTTCCCTGCCCACTGCTGACGGTTACCGCAGCCTGTTCGGCAGATATGGTTTAATCCCCGGCACGGAACGTCCTGAACGTTTTATTTTGTGGCCCATGGGCATTCGCTCGCCGGGTGCGATGCGCCAGTGGGGGCGCCACGCTACCGCTTTTGTCGGTCGCCGCCATTTTGACGATGCTTTTCTCATCGAATCGCTATTTACAAAAGCGCCATGAGGAATCAGATTAATATCGCCCATTTTGCAGTTGAGAACAATAATGTGAGTACACGGTCAAATCTTTCAAACTTCCAAAAGGAATTGCCATGAAACGACGAACCCTACTGCAAAGTCTTGCCATGCTGGCCGCGCTCCCGTTGATTTCGGCTTGTTCGCGCGACAGGGCAGCTGTAAATGCCATCAATGCAATCACGGTTACGCCTCTGAATAAACCGCATGAGGCGTGGCGTGCGTTGGTCTCCGTTGAGGCTTACAAGGTGCTGTTTGAAGAGGATACCGAGCGACAAAATAGTAGCGAGCTTAATCATGAGCATCGTGAGGGCACCTATATTTGTGCCGCTTGTTACTTGCCTTTGTTCGAAAGTGCGCACAAATTTGACAGTGGCACGGGCTGGCCTAGCTTTACCCAGGCCATTGCGGAGCATGTGGGAACAAAACGCGATTTCAAACTGATTCTGCCCCGCACTGAATACCACTGTGCGCGCTGCGGCGGCCACCAAGGCCATTTGTTTAACGATGGCCCACCGCCTCGTAATGAGCGTTGGTGCAATAACGGTGTAGCGTTGCGATTTATTCCGAAGGACGAACCCTTGCCAGCGCTCAGGAGCTGATTATGAAAATATTGAGTCCATTATTTTTTGATAAAAAAACCCGCAGTTCGCTTAACATTGCCTTGTTGATACTTGCCATATTTGCTGTCTGTGGGCAATCAAGGGCACAGACTACATCCGTTGTTTCCAACGGGCGGGCTGAACCAGTGGTAGGCGTTGCCACCTTTGCTGGCGGTTGCTTCTGGTGCACCGAAGCAGATTTCGACAAGATGCCAGGCGTAATTTCCACTACATCGGGTTATATCGGCGGCACAGTGATCAATCCGACATACGAACAAGTATCTGCCGGCAAGACTGGCCATGTTGAAGCGGTGCAAGTTCGTTTTGATCCTGCCAAGACCAATTTCGCCAAACTACTTGCCGCATACTGGCCGACGATAGATCCGCTAACGCCAAATCGCCAATTTTGCGATAGTGGCACACAGTACCGTAGCGTCATTTTTTATCACAATGCGGATCAACGACAACAAGCTGAAATATCTAAGGCCGGGCTGGTATCTTCTGGCCGTTTTACCCAGCCAATTGTGACCGAGTTGTTGCCCGCCACAGCATTCTATCCGGCGGAGGAGTATCACCAAGATTTTCACACCAAAAATCCGATCCGTTACAAATACTATCGTTACAGCTGTGGTCGCGATGCTCGCTTAAAAGAGGTGTGGAGCAAAAAGAACTGATAGTTTTTACTATAGGGAGCATTCTTAATTTAGAGGCGCCTTTACGACAATTATGACGCCGGTGAATTATCTGGTGAAGGTTGGTCGTCTGAGTCAGGTGCCGGTTGAGGTGCGACCCGTAGCCATCCTCCTGGACATTGGTTGACGTACGGATAATAGGCCTTGGCATCAACACAGTAATACCACCATGATGCTTGAGCATTTTGCGGGGAATCACTAGATGCTTCTTGTGTATCGATTTGAGGTTCGTCGCTTCGCTCGATGTAAGTTACGGGCGCGGGTTGTGCCACTGGGTAATAAACGGGAGCAGGCGGGTAATAATAGGGTGCTCCATAGTATGAGGTTCCATAGTATGAGCTTCCAAAGTACGGGTATGGGTACGATCCGTATCTGAAACCAATCGGCGCACCCAAGTAGATGCCCACACCCCTACCCCGATTCCAGTTGCCGCCGCGCCAGTTGCCGCCCATCTGTCTGCCACCGCTAAATCCAGGCCCTCCCACACGACCGCCGCCAACGTGTCCACCGCCGCTAAATCCAGGCCCGCCCGCACGACCGCCACCAACGTGGCCACCACCGCCTGACCCTCTGGCCTGCCCTCCAGCTGCCTGCCCGCCCCATAAGCCTGCCGCATATGCCGCAGTGTTCATTAATGTGCCAACCAACAGTACCGTAATTAAAACTAATGGCCGACTGATTTTTGATGTTCGTATCATGTCTATGTCCCTATCGTTCAGTGTATGTAATAAAGCTGATTTGCAGAATTGCTATCCCGTACACTCAAGAAGCGATTCCACTCTGGTATTTCATAAAATACGTTTGACCGATAATTGGAGACAACGATCATCATTCAGTTCCAAGCCATTGCGTAACCACTCTAAGAATTCTGTGTATATTGGTAAAAACGTATACCTTTGAATGACCGTTGACAAGTACGCCGATTTAATAACAGGGGAGTGTAGATTAAATCCGTTCGCATTGAGCGATAGGCTCTATGTTCTGCTCCTAGAAACTTGATCCGGGTTGAGCCAGAAATGCAAGCTCTTCCTCTGTAGATTGGCGGCCGAGCACTGCGTTACGATGCGGATAACGACCAAAGCGGTCGATAATAGCCTTGTGCTGAAGCTCAAAGTCGTAGTTGCTCTTTGGCCCGTTCTTTTTGAATAGACGCTCTGCTATCTCGTGGATCCGCTTCGACTCGCTGTGCATGTACGGCGTGTATATGAAGATGCGCTCTTCTTCCGGGAGTGCGAGATCCGCTTTTGCCGCCACTGCCTCTTGGGCTAGTGCCAAGGCCAAAGTGTCGGCTGCGAAGGCGCGCCTGTCTCCCCGGTACATGTTTCTGGAAAACTGGTCCAGAACGATGATTTCAGCCAGTCTCCCTTTTGGTTGTTCGCGCCACTCGAATAACTCTGAACGGGTTGCCCGGCCATGGAGATCAGAAAACCGTTTCACGATCAACTGATCAAACTCTGCGTCTACTTTCCACCACTGGGCAGGAGATACTTCTTTGAACCAGAAATGAAGTACAGATTGGTACATGGCTTCCCCGATGCGAGTGTTGGGAAATGCAACCTATATGTCGAACTGTCTCATGATGCCTATTCTGAAGAGATCTCGATCGTTTTTTGATGTAAAGGTGGTGACTCGGCTGAAATTAACAAATCCCTTCCATTTGGTGTCAATAAATCGTTCGACTTGAAACGAAATCAGGCTATGCAATTGAAGATTGCCCGATCCCCGTTTATTAGTCGCTACATAAGGCCCAATACCCGCACTGGCAGCCCAATTCTTATCCAAGGGTTGTACAAACCATCCTTGGACAGCAACACCATGGCGATGCACTCGCACCTCATCGTCACCCTCCATAATCCCAGAAACCGAAGCCCCCCAATGGTTTCCATAGTATTTCTTTGCTTCGGCAGCGAACCCTGGAACCCCCTCGGATCCTCCATGATTCGTTTGGGAGATACCTGCGGTCACTCCAAGCCAAATCGGATTCCCATAGGACTCTGACTGAATGCGTGCGGGAGCGTTGTCAAAATATTTCCCGACTCCAACAAGCAAGGCAATTGAGGAGTGTGTTGCTGGAATGGAAACATGGTTTAGGGCATACCGCATATGCAATCCTGGAGAAAACCTTTCCAGATCCACTAAAGCTGCAACTGAGAGCAGCGCTCCCAATTTCGCATCATTGAATTCGGTACCTTTGATGGTTGTGGTATTCATACTAAAGTAGGGGCCGAGTCCAAATTCTAAATTTAGCTTTTGGTTTACAGGCTTTCTGTAAACCATCTGGGCACCAAAGCCATCGCGGTGGTTATTATCAGGATGTCCTTCATTGAAATGAAAGACATCGAGACGAAATTTTTCATCCGTTAGATTAAGTTTTTCGGAAAGGAATGCGGGGACACTTATTTCTTTACCGAACCGAAATTCAAAGGTTCGCCCTTCCATGGATCTGTCACCCACTACCCCGTCGCCATACGCGAATCCATTTCCTATAATTGCCGATGCATACGCGTTGCTGTAGCTATCAGTAACTTTTGAATAGGATGCGTCTTGCGGGGAATTTGATTTTCCATTTTTATTTTCATAATCTTGGCCATAAGCTATTAAGGGGAAAATTAGCAGAATAACTAGAGAAATATGTCGCATTTTTTAAAGTGGCCTAATTTTGTTTCTAGGGAAGGGTTCATTTTACATTACGTTCTGGATAAGTGGGGGCGAGTGAACCGTTGAAAACCACTGAGAACGTTGGATGCTAATTGAACTACACCAAGCAATTCTAGGACTCTGTTCCTTTTTCGCCTGAACGCTGTTAATGAATATTGGCAAGACGCTGTCCACTTATCTGATTTTTCCGCCGTTAGCCGCATTTACTTTAATTGCTGGGCAACATGGTGATGGAGTTTCGGCAGGAGGTCAATGTTCGACGCTGGCTGATGCCAATGAAGTGCGGGCTGGGTGCATCTATTCCAATTTACCCAGTACTGGGCCGTTCAGGCAGGCGAACACTATATATTTGGCCTATCTTGCGGAGGACTGGTCACTGATTTGATGAGAAACAGTACCAACGTAAAGCGTCACAAATGCCTCAAGCTGACGTGGTGATTTAGCTTCTCATTGTCTTGAGACTAATGAGAAGCTGATGATGCCCGCCAGAACGGCTCTTGTGGCAAGTCTAAATAAAAAATAATCAGCGGGTTACTGGGCTATTTAATGATTTTTCTAATTCTGCGGCAGGTCTGAATCCGGGAACCAAAACACCGTCTGCAAAAATCAATGCCGGGGTGCCATTTATGTTTAATTTTTGGCTGAGTTCCATTAATTTCGCGGTAGGGGCGTCGCATGTTCCTACAGGTGGCTGTACGTTGTTCAGCATCAAATTGTCCCACGCTTTGATTTGATCCTTGCTGCACCAAACACCCTGTACCTTTTTGTCGGAACCTTGGAATATAGAGAGCATGAATAAATATAGCGTGACGTTGTCCACATTTTTCAGCTCACTTTCCAGTTTTTTGCAGAAGCCACAATTCGGATCGCTAAAATATGCCATCTTTCGTTGACCATTACCTTTAACTTTTTTTATGGCCAGATCCAATGGCAGACTGTTGAAATCTATAGCGAATAATTTGTGTGAACGTTCCTCCGTCAAATTGCGCATGGTTTTTAGGTCAATTATGTTGCCACTGATGAGGTACTGTGCTTTTTCATCGGTATAAAACAGCTGGCCTTGCGCTACCACTTCGTATAGGCCGAGAATATTGGCCTTGTTGGCTTTTTCGATCTTGCCAAGCTGTGGGTAATTCTTTTGCAGAATGTCTTTAACCTTGGCTGCATCGGCATGAGCATAAGAAAAGGAAAGCGAGGCAAGCAGTACCAGAAATAATTTAATCATGATGAATTCCTGAAAGAAGTTAATTGAGCGCGTGGCGCGCCAGCATTTTTTTTAACGGTGCAATACGGTTGGTAGCCGCAAGACCAACGTTGCGCACGGCGCGCAGCAGCGGATTACTGTTATTGAACAATTTTTTTAGCGCATCGGTCGTGAGCACCATGGATAGGACATCTTCCTTACGCGCACGTTCATAACGACGTAACAGGTGCATGTTACCGCAATCGTGTAGTGCGTCACGTTGTAACAACACTTGCGCCAGTTGGCGTGCATCGCGAAAACCCAGGTTGACGCCCTGCCCGGCAAGAGGATGTATATTGTGCGCGGCATCACCCACTAGCGCCAGACGTGGCTTGATGATTTGTGGCAGGTTCAACAAACGCAACGGGAATGCGGCGGGAGGGGTGACCAGTTGCAGTGCGCCCAGGGTGTGGTGCGAGGAAGCAGCAACTTGTGCACACAGCTCTTCATGCGGCAGTTGCAGCAAGATCTGTGATTTTTCCGGGCTTACCGACCACACCATTGAAACCATCTGCTGCGGCAATGGCAGCAAGGCAAGAATGCCGTCCGGCTGAAACCATTGAAAGGCCGTGGCCCGGTGTGATTTTTCGACAGTGAAATTCGCTACTACGCCATGCTGATTATAAAGTGTAGGTGGTGCAACGATACCGGCTTGTTGCCGCACCCAGGAATTCCCCCCATCTGCACCGACCACCAGTTTTGCCTTGAGCGTCCGCCCGTCTTCCAGTTGCAGGTACGCGGCATCATCCTGCCAGACCAGACTGGCACAGCGCGCCGGGTGAAACAGGGTTAAATTGTCCTGCTCTTTTAATCCTTGCCACAGCACTTGCTGCAGCAGACGATTTTCCAGGATGAACGCCAACTCCGGCACACCCAGTTGATAAGCACTGAAATCAAGTTCCATATCCTCATCGCCAAACACGCGCATGGTTTCGATCGGCTGCACACGGTTCATATCCAGGTGTTGCCAGGCATCGCATTGCGTAAGAAAGGCAGCCCCGCCGGGACTGATAGCATACATCCGGTTGTCCCAGCCCTCATTAGAGAAAGCGGTGGGTTGGGTTTCCACCAGAGCCATGTTCAGTCCGCTGGATTTAAGCGCTGCGGCCAGACTGGCACCAACCAGACCACCGCCTATAATCAAGACGTCAAATGTCATCGCTAAAATATTTTTTTACTTCTGGACGAGTGATGATAGCACGGGACGTTTGATTAATTTATAATCTGCCTCCTTTCGGAAAACGTCATGCGCATCGGTCCCTATCATCTCAAGAACAACCTGATCGTTGCCCCCATGGCGGGAGTAACCGATCGTCCATTTCGCATGTTGTGCAAAAGTATGGGCGCAGGCATGGCGGTGAGCGAGATGGTATCTTCTAATTCTCTGCTCTACGGATCTGAAAAGACCAAGCGGCGCGCCAATCACGAGGGTGAAGTTGATCCCATCTCAGTGCAAATTGTCGGTGCCGATCCCAAAATGCTGGCGCGGGCCGCCCAATATAATGTGGATGAGGGCGCACAGATCATCGACATAAATATGGGTTGTCCCGCGAAGAAAATTTGCAACGTGATGGCCGGTTCCGCGCTATTGCAGAATGAAGCGCTGGTAGCGCGAATATTGGAGGCAGTAGTAGGCGCGGTGGCCGTGCCGGTGACGCTTAAAATACGTACCGGCTGGGATAAGCAAAACCGTAATGCAATTCGTATCGCCCAAATTGCCGAGGCGAGCGGCATTCAGGCACTCGCCATTCACGGCCGGACTCGTGCTTGCGCTTACACCGGCGATGCGGAATATGACACAATCACCGCAGTGAAGGCCAACGTCAACATCCCGGTTATCGCTAACGGCGATATCACAACCCCGGAAAAAGCCCGCTATGTTTTACAGCAGACTGGCGCGGATGCCGTGATGATAGGGCGCGCCGCACAAGGGCGTCCGTGGTTGTTTCGCGAGATCGAGCATTTCATCAAAACCGGCACACATCTGCCCGCACCGCAAGTGGACGAGGTACATCGCGTGCTGCTTAAGCATGTATATGAACTTTACGCATTCTATGGTGAACACACGGGTTTGCGCGTGGCGCGCAAACATATCTCCTGGTACACAAAGGGACTGATTGGTTCTGCGCATTTTCGCCATCATATGAATCAACTAGAAAGCAGCGCAGAACAATTGATGGCGGTAAATGATTTTTTTGATGGGCAATTACAGGGCGGCGAGCGCCTACAGTACGTCGAGGAGCTAGCTGCATGAAAAAAGAAGATGATTGTTTGTTAGGAGAAAATGACGTTGCGAGATATGTTCGCAAGGCAGTGGACGATTATTTCAAGGATCTCGACGGCGAAAATCCTTCATGTGCGGTGTATGACATGGTGATGAATTGCGTTGAGAAGCCATTAATCGAAGCCGTTCTACAACATGCAGGCGGCAACCAGACGCGAGCAGCCGAATTATTAGGGCTTAACCGCAATACATTACGCAAGAAAATTCAGCAACACAGTACTACGAGCGCAACTTCGAATTTGCGGCCAAATGCCCGGCCCGAACGAAGGGCTATTCAAAGGCCTGATCTTGTTAAAACAAACGAAAAGAAAAATTAACTATGGCAGCAATCAAACAAGCCCTCATTAGTGTGTCGGACAAGTCCGGCGTGCTGGAATTCGCCAAGGGTTTGCATCAACTAGGCGTTACCATCCTGTCCACTGGCGGCACGGCCAAGATACTTGCCGATAACGGCATTCCGGTTACGGAAGTAGCCGATTACACTGGCTTCCCCGAGATGCTGGATGGACGCGTGAAGACGCTGCAACCGAAAGTCCATGCCGGCATTCTGGCGCGACGGGATCTGCCGGAACATGTCGCCACGCTGGAGAAGTACAGCATTCCGACCATTGATCTGGTAGTGGTGAATTTATATCCGTTCGGCGCTACCGTTGCCAAACCCGATTGCACGCTGGCAGATGCCATAGAGAACATCGACATTGGCGGACCTACCATGGTGCGCGCCGCAGCGAAGAATCATCAATATGTAGCCATCGTCACCGACTCAAAAGACTACAGCACCATTCTGACCGAAATGCGTGCTAATGGCGGCGCGGTTTCCAGCGCCACGCGTTTCGATCTGGCGAAAAAAGCTTTTTCGCACACTGCCGCGTATGACAGCGCGATCAGCAATTACCTTACTGCAATTCACAGCGACGGCACACACAGCGAGTACCCGGCACAAATCAACTTCAACTTCGCCAAAGTGCAGGACATGCGCTACGGCGAAAATCCTCATCAAAATGCAGCTTTCTACCGTGACCTGAATGCAGTGCCGGGCGGCATTGCCGATTACACCCAATTGCAGGGCAAGGAGCTGTCCTATAACAACATTGGCGATGCCGATGCAGCGTGGGAATGTGTCAAGACACTTGAGCAGCCCGCCTGCGTTATTGTCAAGCACGCCAATCCGTGCGGTGTGGCGATTGCCGATGCACCACTCAATGCCTACAAGTTGGCTTATGCAACGGATCCCACCTCCGCATTCGGCGGCATCATCGCTTTTAACCGCGAGCTGGATGTAGATACCGCAACCACTATTACAGCCAATCAATTTGTTGAAGTGATTATTGCGCCTTCAGTGACTGAAGCGGCACGACAGGTCGTGGCAGCAAAACAAAATGTGCGTCTGCTCACCGTACCACTGTCCAAGTCGCACAATCAATATGATTTTAAGCGAGTGAATGGCGGCTTACTGGTGCAATCACCTGATACTTTGGACGTACAAGCTGAGCAATTGCGCGTGGTTACCAAAGCACAGCCGAGTGCTGAACAATTACAGGATCTGCTGTTCGCCTGGCGCGTGGCGAAGTATGTGAAATCAAACGCCATCGTGTTCTGTAAAGATGGACGCACACTAGGCGTAGGTGCCGGGCAAATGAGCCGGGTAGATAGCACCCGTATCGCTACAATCAAGGCACAAAATGCGACTTGTAGTTTAGTTGACTCAGCCGTCGCATCAGATGCTTTCTTCCCGTTCCGTGATGGCGTAGACGTGCTGGCTGAAGCAGGCGCGAAAGCAGTCATTCAGCCCGGTGGCAGCATGCGCGATGAGGAAATTATTGCAGCAGCCGATGAACATGGGCTAGTCATGGTATTTACGGGTTATCGACATTTCAGACATTAGAAGCTTTAACAGCAGGGACACGCTCTCTCTTTACTTGCTCCAAAGTTTTTGTTTTTGTGATTTCTGTGACAAATTTTGGGTTATGTTATGAAAATTCTGGTTGTTGGGAGTGGTGGTCGTGAACACGCACTGGCATGGCGTTTGGCGCAAGCCACTAAAGTGCAGAGAGTGTACGTCGCTCCAGGCAATGCCGGTACAGCGCTTGAAAATGGCGTGGAAAATATAGCCATCACAGCTATTTCCGATCTCATCGCATTTGCGCAACGTGAGCAAATCTACTTTACCGTAGTCGGCCCGGAAGCACCGTTAGCGGCTGGAATAGTGGACAAATTTCGTGCTGCTGGCCTGAAAATTTTTGGCCCTACCAAAGCGGCAGCACAACTGGAAAGCTCTAAAGATTTCGCCAAAAATTTCATGGTGCGCCACCATATTCCCACTGCGCTTTATCAATCCTTCAGCAACATCGCGGATGCGTGCGCTTACGTGGAAAAACAGGGTGCACCCATTGTGATCAAAGCTGATGGCTTGGCTGCAGGCAAAGGCGTAGTTGTAGCAATGACAGTGCAAGAAGCTCACGAAGCCATAACCATGATGTTGTCCGGTAACAAATTGGGGGATGCCGGCGCACGCGTAATTATCGAGGAATTTTTGGTCGGCGAGGAAGCCAGTTTCATTGTCATGGTGGACGGCAAGCATGTGCTGCCACTGGCGACTAGCCAGGACCATAAACGGTTACTGGATGGTGATCATGGACCTAATACCGGCGGCATGGGCGCGTATTCTCCGGCACCAGTGGTAACACCGGAATTGCATGCGCGCGTGTTGCGCGAGGTGATACTTCCAGTAGTACAGGGCATGGAAAAAGAAGGGATTATTTACACCGGTTTTCTATATGCCGGTCTGATGATAGATCCACAAAATAATTACAAGGTGTTGGAGTTTAATTGTCGTATGGGTGACCCGGAAACCCAGCCAATTATGTTGCGCCTGAAGAGTGATCTGCTAGTGCTATTGGAGCATGCAGTCAACGGCACCTTGAATAAGGTAGAGGCGGAATGGGACAGACGCGCTGCGCTCGGTGTGGTATTGGCCGCCGCTAACTATCCTGATGCGCCGCGAAAAGGCGATGTCATTACCGGCCTGCCCAAAGCACAGGAAGATGCACATGTGTTTCATGCTTGCACCATCATGCAGGATGGCAAGATCGTTACCAGCGGAGGACGTGTATTGTGCGTTACTACATTGGGCGATAGCGTGAAAATTGCGCAGCGCCGTGCTTATCAAGTTGCCGAGAATATTCATTTCGAGGGTTGTCAGATGCGCCACGATATCGGTTATCGCGCCACCCTGCCTAGAAAATAACGGCTTCTTTAGAAAGTTGCTGTTTCAATTCTACAGAATATCGGCATGGCTTGGTTATTCCCGCTACAACCGTGCCATGCAGCGTCTATCAAGGCTCAAGGAACGTGTGCATGGATGAGTGATAGTTCATTCGCAAATAAATACGAAATAAATTGGAGGAAGCATGGATAGCGCCGCAGTCAAAAAATTCTTGCTCGAGTTGCAAGACACGATTGTGACCCGTTTGGAACAGGTGGACGGCAATAAATTTCGGCGTGACAGCTGGGATCGCCCGGAAGGGGGCGGTGGCCGAAGCTGCATCCTCGAAGAAGGAAATGTCCTGGAACGCGGCGGGGTAGCTTTCTCTCATGTAACGGGCGACAAGATGCCCCCTTCCGCTACGGCTCATCGTCCGGAGTTGGCAGGGTGTACATGGGAGGCGATGGGCGTGTCATTGGTATTCCACCCGCGTAATCCTTATGCACCCACTGTTCATATGAATGTGCGCATGTTCATGGCGAAAAAAAATGATGGTGAAATCGCATTTTGGTTTGGCGGTGGAATGGATTTGACCCCCTATTATGGTTTTGAGGAAGATGCCGTGCATTTCCATCAGACTTGTCAGAACGCGTTAACACCGTTTGGCAATCATCTCTTTCCAAAATACAAAAAATGGTGCGATGAGTATTTCTTTATCAAGCATCGCAATGAACCTCGAGGTGTGGGCGGTATCTTCTTCGACGACTTGAGCGAGCCGGATTTTGCCACTGCTTTTGCTATTCAACAAAGCGTTGGGAATCACTTTATTTCCGCCTATGTACCTATCCTTGAACGCCGCAAGGACACGCCCTACGGTGAACGTGAACGTGATTTCCAGCTTTATCGGCGCGGGCGTTATGTCGAATTCAATCTGGTAATAGACCGTGGCACGATCTTCGGGCTGCAAAGTAATGGGCGTATCGAATCTATTTTGCTATCCATGCCACCACTGGTGAAGTGGCGCTATGACTGGCACCCAGAGAAGGGCTCGCATGAGGCGGAGTTGTATGAGAAATTTTTAGTGCCCAAGAATTGGGTGTAGATTTCGCTGTTAGTTATTGAAGTGAGTTATTGAACCAATAATTGTAGTGCAACTTGTAGTGCAACTATTGATGCGGCCTGATGAAGTATCAACTTTCGTTCGGCCTGATTCTGTCTAACGCATTGAATAAATTTATATTTT
This sequence comes from Candidatus Nitrotoga sp. CP45, assembly GCA_003402375.1. GTDB lineage: Bacteria > Pseudomonadota > Gammaproteobacteria > Burkholderiales > Gallionellaceae > Nitrotoga. Next base: position 3,576 of record QFXJ01000055.1, on the reverse strand, counting down.
GACAAGCTCAATGCGAACGGACTTTATATATAATCAGGCCACATCAATAAGTTGATCGGGTTGCGGACGTATCCTCAAGCGATGCGTCCGCCGCTGACCCGCTCTATCCCCGCCAGATCACACGCCGAGAATACTGCGTCGAAACCCGCCTGCTGCAGAAGCTCACGAACCTGCGTGGCTTGGTCATAGCCATGTTCAAGAAGCAACCAGCCACCGGGCTCAAGATAATTTGGAGCATGAGCTGTAATATGACGGATATCCTGCAGGCCATCGCTGCCGGATGCAAGCGCGGATATTGGCTCAAAGCGCACATCGCCCCGTGCCAGATGGGGGTCGCCAGCTGCAATGTAGGGCGGATTGGATACGATAATGTTAAATTTTTGTGCCGTGAATGCCCCGAACCAGTCGCTGTGTATGAAAGCTGCATTAGCGATAGATAGTTGCTGTGCATTTGCATGCGCAACCGCCAATGCCGTAGTGGAAGCATCGCAGCCCTGCACCTCAACATCTGGACGCGCACGAGCGACCGCCAGAGCAATTGCACCACTACCCGTGCCCAGGTCAAGCACACGGCATAAACCCTGCTGTGGGATACGCGTCAAGGCCAGTTCAACCAGTAATTCAGTTTCTGGACGGGGAATAAGCGTAGCGGGCGTCACCTTGAACATTAACCCGAAAAATTCGCGTTCGCCCAATAAATAGGCAACAGGCTCTCCTCGGAGGCGGCGCTGCAACAATTTATGGTAATGGGTTTGCTCAGTTTCGTTCGGACAGTGCTCGGAATGCGCCAGCAGCCAGGCACGCGGAACATCTAACACGTGTTGCAACAAACATTGTATTTCGATACGTGCGCTGCTGGGATTGATTGCCAGCGCCTCGGTCAGACGTGCTGCATCTTGAATCAGAACTTCTTGTATGGTGCGCAGCAAGTTCAGCTGTTGCCTTCATTCGCTAGTGCTGCCAGTTGCTCTGCTTGATATTCCGCCATCAATGCGTTGCACATCTCGCTGATGTCGCCATCCATAATGTGATCCATTTTGTACAGCGTGAGGTTAATGCGATGATCGGTGACCCGGCCTTGCGGGAAATTATAAGTGCGTATGCGTTCCGAACGATCACCGCTGCCTACCAACGACTTGCGCTCAGCGGCCTGCTTGGCGTGAGCGGTACGCTCTTCTTTATCCTTGATGCGCGCGGCCAGAACCGCCAGCGCTTGGGCCTTGTTTTTGTGCTGCGAACGGCCATCCTGGCATTCCACCACAGTACCCGTAGGTAAGTGTGTTATGCGTACGGCCGAATCGGTTTTATTAATATGCTGACCGCCCGCACCCGAAGCGCGGAAGGTGTCGATGCGCAAATCGGCAGGATTCAACACCACGTCGCTGACTTCATCCGCTTCCGGCAGCACTGCCACGGTGCAGGCCGACGTGTGAATTCGGCCTTGCGTTTCGGTGGTGGGCACGCGTTGTACTCTATGTGCGCCAGATTCAAACTTCAGTACCGAATATGCACCCTGCCCAACTATGCGTGCGATGATTTCCTTGAAGCCGCCCTTTTCGCCGCAACTTTCGGAAATGACTTCAACCGGCCAGCGGTTACGTTCGGCAAAACGTGCATACATGCGAAACAGGTCGCCGGAAAATAATGCCGCCTCATCGCCGCCTGTACCCGCGCGGATTTCCAGAAATACGTTGCGATCGTCATTAGGATCCTTCGGCAGCAACTGCCGCTGTAAATCCATCTCAATTTTTTCTAGTCGTTCGCGCCCCTGCTTCACTTCATCCGTGGCAAATTCGCGCATTTCCGGGTCATCCACCATTTCCAGTGCAGTTGCTATATCCTCAGCGCAAGCTTGGTGGGCGTGGTAAAGCTCCACTACGGGATCCAGCTCCGCGCGTTCGCGATTAAGCTTACGGTAGCTTTCCATATCGCGAGTGGCATTTTCGCTGCTTAACAGACGGCGAACCTCATCCAGGCGGTCGCCCAATTGAGCGAGTTTAGCGGCAATGCTAGGTTTCATTCAGAGGGACGCATGTGGTAAATACGGTGCATCATATCAAGGAAAGCGTCGCGCTCTTCGGCTTGTACATGATTCAATGCATGGGTTGGCGCGTGCAAAAATTTATTGGTAAGCGCATTACTTAAAGATTCCAGTACCTTTTCCGGCTCTTCGCCTTTAGTCAGCAAGCGCAAAGCTTTCTCCATCTCGTGCCGACGTTGGCGTTCAGCATGATCGCGCAACGCTCGGATAGTGGGCACTACTTCACGTGATTCCATCCAATGAATGAAATCCACCACGCCAGAATTTATGATCACTTCAGCTTCTTTCACCGCACCCTGACGTGCATCCAAGCCATCGCGCACAACTTCGGACAAATCATCAACGGTATAAAGGAACACATCGTCCAGTTCGGCCACTTCGGCTTCAACATCGCGTGGAACGGCGAGATCGACGATGAAAAGAGGGCGGTGCTTGCGTGCCTTCAGTGCGCGCTCGACCATACCCTTGCCCAGTATCGGCAGCGGGCTGGCGGTACTGGTCACGATGATATCGTGTTGCGCCAGTTGTTCTGGTAATTCGCTCAACGTGATGGCTTGTCCGCCAATGCGCCGCGCCAACACTTGGGCGCGTTCCAAGGTGCGGTTTGCAACGGTAATATGCTTAGGCAATTTAGCCGCGAAATGCACGGCATTTAGTTCGATCATCTCCCCCGCGCCGATGAGCAATATACTCTGTTCGGCAATGCTGGGAAAAATGCGCTCGGCCAGCTTTACCGCCGCCGCCGCCATGGAAATTAAATTTGATCCAATTTCGGTCTGGGTGCGCACATCCTTGGCCACCGAGAAGGTGCGCTGGAATAGCTTATGGAGCAGAAAGCCCAGCGTGCCGGCCTGCTCAGCATAACGTACCGCCTGCTTCATTTGACCCAGAATTTGCGGTTCACCGAGCACCATTGAATCCAACCCGCTGGCGACGCGAAAAGCATGCTTCACTGCCTGCTCTTGTGGCAAAGTATAGAGATATGGCTCAATTTCGCGTGGTTGTAATTCATGATAACTTGCTAGCCAGTTAATGATTTGCGCCGGCTTGTGCGTACTGCAATACACCTCGGTGCGGTTGCAAGTGGAAAGTATGGTCGCTTCCTTGGCTGCACCCTGCCCGACCAAGTCGCGCAGGGCGGGCTCCATTGCATCGATATTGAACGCAATCTGTTCACGCACAACAAGTGGCGCGGTCTGATGGTTAATGCCGAAAGCGAATAATTGCATAGTCCGGAAAAGACCAAAAATTAAACAAGAGTGCAATTATAGTTGCTAGCCATCCTCAATACCAGTCAACTAAACCTGAATAAAATTCAGCAGTTATAAAACAATCACAACCATGCTGGCTCCAATCGCAATTTGCTAACCGCTAACCTTTACAGTACTATTGATCCGGCCACGTTTATCCGTGAATCACGATGCATATTTTACTCGTGAATCTTGAAAGTATTTTTTGACGCGTTCAGGTGAGTTTTCTAGCGTTTTCATATGCTCGGTTGCTGCCGCCTTTAACTTTGCTTTTGTGCGTACTGG
>QFXJ01000054.1 GCA_003402375.1 Candidatus Nitrotoga sp. CP45 | reverse complement strand
CTGCATAGCGCTTGATCGCTGCGTTTACGGCATACCAACTGAGACCACAGTGTTCAACTATTTGCATGACTGGCATTCCCTTGCGGTGCATGCGAATAACTTGCTTGCGCCTCTCGTGGAGCACCTCCCTTGTTTGTTTTCTTGCGTCGTCTTTTTCCATACGCAATGATACATGTCTTGCTCAAAAAAATCACGGATAATTCGTGCCGAGTCTATAATTCACACTGTTGGTCAGGTACGGACGAATTTTGCTATGTTCATAATGATTGTTAGCTACAGCTTTAAACGTTTGGTTTATTTCAAACTGGCTAGAATAAGGTCTTTGACGTTCATAGCAGGCTGAATCGTTTAAAAAATGGGCGATTTCGGTAAAGGCAGGGTGAAATTGCGCAAAAACATGCGGTCTATCGAAAAATATGGACTGCCTTTGGCCGCATTCATAAAGCCCAGGCTTAGAGAGTTTGAAAATTATGGGTTTGTAGAGCTGACTTTACGCCTGAAAAATGAATGTAATTCATCTGAAACGGTCCTAAAAAGCTAAAATACCTGTTGAATTAAATATAATCGGTATATGCACCTAGTAATAGGTTGTTTATTATCATGGTGTGCAACTCACACAATGTGGCATACTGAATATAATTAATAGTGAAGTTTGGATTTAAGCATTCTTTATAGAATGTGTGCATGTGCAGTGAAGATAGCATAAGCAGATGTTTGGATTAGCTTTCAAGAAGTTGAAGTTTATTTGCTTCTTTAAGGATCAGCCAAAAAAGCTTGCGTAATATAAATTGGCAATGCTAGAATTGGTGAGTATAGAAGGACGTTAGCATGTAAAGTTTTTTAACTGGGCAGTATTGGAAAGGAGGAGAAGTTATGTTTGAAAATGTGACTACCGGCCAAGTTCTTTTGATGTACGTATGTATTTTTGGATTTATTTTTGGTATGGCTGCAATCTTATTTAAAAAGAATTCTTAAAAAGCAAGGCTGAATATTACTCTAAGCAGTAAAAATGTTGTTTTTGGCGGCCTTCCGAAAATATGGTGTGATTTCACAGCGTTTGAACGATCAGCACTTGTAAGGTTGTTGGGGGAAGATAAATTGAAGAATTTCGAGAAATAAGGGGGGGAAATGCGCAAATCTACATCCATGTTGTCGTCATGGCTTACAATTATAGCTGCTACTGTGTTTGTATCGGGAACGGCTGTTTCTGCGGAAGTTGGAAAAGTTAGTGCAAATCCTGCTAACGGCAAGGTCATTTTTACCCAGGGAAAGGGGGATGTTCCTGCCTGCCTATCCTGTCATGGAGAAAACGCATTAGGTAATGATGCCATGGGTGCGCCTCGCTTGGCTAATATTGGTTACGTGTATATCGTTAAACAACTCACTAATTTTGCTGCGGACAAGCGTGTTCCTTCTGGACTGGGCGCGGTAATGAACGGGTTTGCTAAAGCATTAAGCGAGCAAGACCGCCGTGATGTGGCTGCATTTGTAGACAGTTTACCCAGAAAGTTTGAACCGTCCGATTTGAAGGCTCTTAAAGCGGAGGGGCAGCAAGTTGGTCAGCCGCATTTGGGGAAGCTTTTAGTTCACAGTGGGGTAAAGGGTAAGGTGGCCTCTTGTTACTCATGCCATGGGTTTAATGGGCGTGGTGCTGATCCTATATTTCCAGCAATTGGCAATCAAAAGTATGTATATTTGGTTAATCAATTAAAAAGTTGGCGTGATGGCACAAGGAATAATGATCCTGTAGTTGGAGGGGTTTCAATGATGCAGGCGGTGGCGAAAACGCTTACAGATGACGATATTTACAATGTTGCTGCATATTTGACTACTGCTCCACCAGTTAATGTGCGGGACGGTCTGCTTATTGACAACCAAACCGTTTTAAAGGAAGTCCTGGTTCGATAGGAAGTCGTAAAGATTGGATTGATGTTGTTTGAAAATCCCCGCGCCAAGATATTTAGGCGCGGGGATTTTGTCTATTGGAAAAGTACATTATGTGGCTGGGGGTAATTCAATATGGCAATTAGCAATATGAAGCTTGGAGAAAAATTGCTATTTGGGGGGTTTGCGCTAATTGGCATTATGGCTTTGGGCAGTTGGTTGGTGTTAGAAGTAGTCAGGTCACGTTTGGATAAGCCGATGTTCCCAGTGCTTCAGTATGATTTTTCAACAGAAGGTTTGCGCGGGTCTGAATTATTTCGTACAGCGGGATGCACTGTTTGCCACCGCGCAATGCGCAATGGTACAAATATGGGGCTGGTTCTTGATGGTATCGGTTCCAAGCGAACTCTTGAGTATCTTAATAAATTTTTAAAAGATCCAGAAGCATCGTACTCTGGAACGACGATGGATCACGGTCCTTCTAAAGGAGCTGCTTTTGTAGCGAAATTGCCTCCAGCAGACTTGCAGGCGATTGCTCAGTTTCTTTCTGAGTTGCGAGCCAACCCAGGGTCTAATGCGTCGCGACTCCCGCCTGTGGGTGGAGAGTCCAAGTTTATTGATGAGATGGTTAGGATGTGGGCGCCAGATGGTTGGAAATCGGAGTATAAAGATGTACGTGAAGAAGTGAAATTAAAAACGAAAGAGAATCAGCATGATGCAGGAACTAAATGAACCTTGGACTCAGGACAAAGAATACACCAAATATACATTGTGGTTTATCTATGCATGTATCATTTATAGCATAATTGGTTTTTCCTGGGGGGCTTTGATGGGGGGAGTTCCCACCTTTAGGCATTTTGTTAATAGCGGGATACCTGGCCATAGGATCGTTTTAGGGCATACGCATATTAATTTGCTGGGATGGGTGGAAATGGCTATTTTCGGCGCGGTATATTATCTGATACCACGATTGGTGCGTCGCTCCATCTACAGTTTGCGTTTGGTCAAAGTTCACTTCTGGATGCACAACCTTGGTTTGCTGGGGGTCGTAGTTTTCTTTAGTGCGGCAGGGTTGATTGGTATTTTCATTGATGACGATGGAGAATTGGCGGCATCACGATTTATGTCGCTTGCAGGAATTTTCGGTAGTGTGGTTTTGCTGGCTAATATTATCTGGGGATATAATATATACCGCACTTGTAATGGATGGAACCGGCTCAAGTGAAAATAAGAATATTATGGCTTTTTGTTACCATCGGCCTTGTTAGTGGCTGCGGTGAGCAATTTTCTGCATGGGGCATAGGTGGAGCTTCAATGGGAGTGCTGCAGAAGGGTATGCTTGCACCTAGTTTGCCCACCAAAACACTGGCAGATGTCGGTGGAGATATGAGCAAAATGACGACATATCGTCAGCCAGATGCACGCATGTACCAATACTCTTTAGATAAAGCGTTGGCGCTGGGCAAACCTATTGTCTTGGAGTTTGCTACACCTGGCCATTGCACTGTGTGCGATGGCCAGTTGCAAATAATGAAAGCGCTAATGGAAAAATATCAAACCCAGGTGCTCTTTTTGCATATGGATCAATACCAAAATCCGCAAGCATTCAAGGCATACCGTGTGATGGGTGATCCTTGGACTTTCTTTATCAATGATAAAGGCGTCGTTAGCGGTGTACAACCAGGACGCATGTTGCATGGCGAAATGGAAGCGGGAATTGCGAAAATTCTGAAGGCAGGAACAGAAAGTCGTGCGGGTTGATCTAATATGAGTGTTACGCGTTTCAGTTTAGTGCAAGACCGCAAAGGCATGATGTGGGATTTGTTGTTATATGTTCCTACAGTCGTAGCTTTACTGTCAATGGTAGTCAAATTTTGGTATGGTGGTGATGTCAGTTTGGCATATTTATTTTCGTTTCTGGCCAGTTTCTTTTTTATCGCGGGTGCGAACCGTATATTGAAAACTCGGTTAATGTTATTGCCTACTGCGCCCATCGCAATTGAAGTCGGTAAGCAGGAAACGCGAATCATTATGCGTAATGGAAAGCATGTGGAGTTGGTGAAAAATTTGCGAGTTTACGGGGATTACTCAGGTCGTTCGTTCGGTCTGGCAGGGCTGGATAAATTAGACCAGCGCTTGCAATTTGTATTTCATAAAGGACAATTTCCTAGCAAAGAAAATTATCAAGCAATTCAAGAAATGCTTAAAACTAGTTAGGCATCTATTTACTAAAATTCGCTTAAGTATAGTTGATCTATATTGTTTAGTAGCCTTAAAACTCTTGTGGAGTTTTAAGGCGGCGCGCTTAATAACCCACTGCAACACCTTGGAGAGGCTGATGCGCTAGGATGGAAAGCTTTGGAAAGCATTCAAGTAACTGAATGCTGAAGAGCGCGCAACGATTATGCTGATGGAATGAGATGGAAGTAGAACGGAGGGCATTGGGCGATTCTTGAAATGCTCTCCGAGTATCATTTTAAACGAGATTGCACGGGATTTCGGATGTGAGTCTGGCTACGCTACCTCCTTAGCTCGCGAACAGGCCACCGTTTGCGAATCAAGTTCCGTAGAACACTGAAACTTGTGGTAGGCTACCAGCCGTTTGAAGTGGTGACAGGGCATCTCAAGAAAAAAGGTCACCTGAGCAAATTGCAGGCATGCCTAAAAGTATACACCCAGCCCTCCAACGGTGTGTAGCCACGAAACGATTTACACACGCTTAGCCGTTTACAACGAGCTTCTGCTTATAGAGTCCATTAAATAATACGATTAATTATACCTGCGGAGGCTCAAATCCCGGATGTTGTATCAATCTATTTGATAGCCGACTTTATAATATGGAACCCGCTTGAAGCCGCGACTAAACATTAATTGTTGTAGTTGGTTTTTGAATCCGCCCCAAAGTGTAGTGGATAAATGGTTACGGAACATATTGAATTGGAGTTCTTTAGAAAAACTGATGGGGAATGAAAATAAGGTGCGTGGACTAAACATAATATGCTGACAGCAGCTACAGTGTGGGCTGCAATGTTGACCTACGCAGTAATGTTAGTTGCGTTTCGATACGCTAAGCAACGCGCATTTCATGTGCTAGGAATGACTTCAGTAATTTTATTTGATTTGGGAATGCCGGTTTATCTCTATCTTTATAAGGACTGGTATCGGCGTTTGATTGTGGAGAGCGAATTGACCTCATTTTTAGTATGGATACATTTCATGATGCTTGTGATGATGTATGCGTTATATGTAATGCAAATTAAAACTGCTCTGCGTTTGCTGCGTTGTGATAACAGCGTGCGCATCGATCATCGTGCTCAAGGTCGGGCTGTGCTGCTGGTGCGAGCCTTGGTCATTTTCACCGGTGCTCTACTTGTAGAGTCCTAGCATTTTAGCGGTACGGGAGGCCGCTATTTAATGCCCTTGCGGCGTTGTGTTACATCCCAAGCCATGAATCCTATAGCCACTACACCAATGAGGCAAGTGACTATAATCAGCAAATGCTCAGTTTCCTTGCTAACCAAGCCACCAACTAGCATGTGTACAGCATAGCTCATGATGAACAGAGAGCTGAGAGCCACAACCAAGTAAATAATAATTTCTTGTATAAGCTTATTCATATATTAGAAGTAAGTTTTTCGCCAATTGCGGCATGAGCCGAATAAATCAGGCTAACCATTCACTTTCGCCTAGGATTGTCGGAAAATTATTTCTGGACTGCTTTGCAGTTCAGATTTAACTTACTTACCATTCTTCAGGTTGGCCTGAGTATCTACGTTCTTGAAATGTAAAAGCACCCCGCCGGGTTGTAACGCGATAGTTTCAATAACCCCTCCGCCAAGAATAGACAGGTTTCGGGCGAGCGCTGCATTGTTGGCTTGCCGTGGATTGAATAATAAGTGGGTTATGCTGCGCAGCATAATAAGCTGAGTCTGCGGATCCTGCGCTGCAGGGGGTAATGGCAAGGTGTCGCATTTGCACGCAATCATAGTACGGCTTGGCCATTGGCTGGCCACACGTAAAAGAACTGGATTTTTTTCGCTTTTGTCCTCTTCAGCGATTTTACGGGCATTTTCAGCCTCTTCAGCAAGAATATGAATTAATTGATCCTCGTCAGATAAAAATCCGGACTGCCGAATTTCGTAGTAGCTTTTATCTGCCCGCATAAATACTGTGGAGAGAATGATAATAAATAGCATCATTAAGCCACGCTGCTGAACAAACCCCTTGCCTGCACGAACATGATGTAATTGTAACAACAAAGGAATTCCAAAATACAAAATAAGGCATAACGCAATTATGCCCCACGCCGAATCACTGGTCGTAATTCCCAGCGTCAAGCCAATAAGTAAGATGCGCCCTGTAAAATCTGACCATAAAATGCGGTATTGTTTAATCACGACGATTAGAAGCCCCGCAAGCATGAGCCCTCCTATTACCCAGCTGACGGCCGATATTGCACTGCCTAAAGATGATCCGAGCACGGTAATTGAAAGACTTTTAATAGGATTTTGGAACCATTCGACGTAACTCCAACCTCTTAACATAAGTAAGGTAAAGAGAGCAGCAAAACTGACCCCGATAAAAAAGTACTTCTGCTGCTTGTTGTCTAGTGGTTCTTTATACCATGACCATAGTAGGGCTAATGGGTATGCCAGGCCAATGGGATGCAAACTGACGCTAAAAGCGCTGACCAGTAACTGGGAAAAATACCAACCGCCACCTGGGCGAGGATTTAAGCGGTATTCCGAATTCAACCAAGCGCCAAATGCAAATGCCGGCAACAAATAAATGCCGGGAGAAAGCGTATCAATTTGTTCCAGCATCAACGGCGATACAATTAGCAACCCACTAGCAATTAACGCACTTTCAGCATTAACGTTGAGTCGGTTCCATAAGTAAAGTAACCAAATGGCAAAGGCTAGCAAGAGTGTAGTGAAAACTTTCGCAGCAAAAACATTGCCTGTCCAAAGAAATGCCACAGGTAAAAACAACAATGCGCGCAAATCGGGCGCGCCAAAAGTTACAACTGAAGCTGCCACTTGATCAGCAATTGACCATACTAATAAAAGTGATTTGGCAGAACCCTCATTTAAATTGTAAAGGTCTGGGCGCAACAAAAAAAGGATCGCTACACCCCATAATGATAACGAAAGATATCCCCAATAACGAACGGGGATACGTGACAAGAGGGTATTAATGTTCATAATCAGCATTATTGTTTGGTTTTTAGGTGTACTATGCCTTGACAAGGTTAAGCGTAGGGTTTTATTATACCACTGCATTTTTAGATCACTGAATTTTAGTAATTGTTGGTAGTTCAAGCTATCTATTGCTAAAAAGAATTTGGTTGCAGAGTAAATTTGTTTGAAAACATCTAAGTTCCGCTTAAAATTAGCAAAAGATACATAAAGATATCTAAATGTTTTAGATAAAAACCGGGGGAATGCAAAATGCAAAAACAGTCGATACAATCTAAATCCTTTTGGATTACTTTAGTTGCGGGATTTGTAACGGGCATGGGTAATGGTAGCGTGTTTGGGGCTGCCTTGATGTGTTGGATGGGACGAGGAGGATTTGAAGATTGGGGTGGTTACGGTGCAGGTTCGTATATACCTACGACATTTAATGGGTTTATGACGTTCTGGATGCTTGCGTTTGGCTTTGTATTTATGTTGATGCTGGCGCTCGGTTTGACGCGCCATGATGCAATTGAAAATGCGCGTCATGCTTAAGTCGTGAGTTGGTTTGTTTAAACTAATTAAAATCTGGCAACTAATTAAAATCTGGCAACTTTAAGTTAAGGAGGAAAAACATGCTTCCAATAATAGCGGGGACGTGTTGCTTGCTTTTGGCGTTTTCTAGTATGTGGTTGTCGTGGTATGTATTGATGCCGCACAAGCGTATTCACTTGGCGGATGGTACTGATACGTTGGGTGAGGTGGTGGGCGGTTCAGTGAGCGATATAGTTAAAGAAGAGATAGCTTCGGTGGCTCCGCATAAATCGTCAAAAAAATAACCCTTTAAAATTATAGTGGAATTAAGGCTAGTAGTGGCAGCCGATTTGTCTGCCTAGAGCTAAAAAAGGAGATGCAGCATGATTCTTAAGTATTTGTTTGCTAAAAATGAGGCTATCCCGGTCGGATCGGCGGCGATTTTCTTCGGTTTTTCTGCCATTATTTGGTTTATGATCGGAACTGGATTGGGGTCATTCAATGCGGCCAAGCTTGCTTTCCCTGATTTTGTGACGGGGACCGAGATGTTTGCATTCGGTCATATGCGTCAGGTGCATGTGCTGGCGGTAATCTTTGGCTGGATTTCGATGGCGTTTGCAATGGCCATGATGTATATCACACCGATACTGGGGAACACAAGGTTGTGGTCAGAGAAGCTTGGTTTGTGGAATTGCATGATGTGGAATGTTTCCCTGGCTTTGGGTTTGACACTATTGTGGATGGGAGTGACCTCCGGGCGCGAATATTCTGACTTCCCTTGGCCGCTGGATCTTGCTGTCGCAGCATTTATATCTATTCCATTGGCGGTTAATGTATGGATGACCATAATAAAACGCCGCACCCAAGGTATTTATACGACTAACTGGTTTTTTGCGGCGTCAACTTTCATGTTGATTATCGTATTTTTGGTTGGAAATCTACCAGAATATTTTCATCTTACTGGCCTGACAGAGGCCTACATGACGTGGTGGTTTGCGCATAACGTTTTGGGGTTGTGGATTACTCCCGTTGCTGCAGCGATTGCCTATTATGTTATTCCAAAGGTGACTGGTAATCCATTGTATTCTCACCGTATAGGACACTTGCACTTTTGGTCGATTGTTGTGTTTTATTCAACGCCTGCCGCGCATCATTTAATGTCGGCTCCCTTGCCTGAGTGGCTAAAATCCTTCGCTTCAGTGGAGGGTGTTCTGATTCTGGTGCCAGCGATTGCATTTGTGTCGAATATACTCTTGACTATGCAGGGTAAATGGAACATGTTTGTTGAGAATCTTGAGGTGCGTTTTACTGTGGTTGGTGTGTTGCTGGCTATCCCGCTCAATATGCAGGGTGGTTTTCAGCAAACGCGCTCAATCAATTGGTACATTCATGGTACAGGTTGGATGGTGGCGCACGCACATCTTGCTTTGTTGGGGTTCTCAACGTTTCTTGAGGCTGCGGCCGTATATCTTGGTCTGCAAACATTGATGAAGCGCAAATTGTACTCGTTGACGTTAGGAAATCTGCATTTCTGGTTGTTGTTGATTGGATTCAGCACTTACTGGATATCAATGACGATTGCTGGATTAATTCAGGGCGCAGGTAAAATTTATGAGGTGCCATACATCGATGTTGTGATCGCCGAGCATCCTTATATGATTGCCCGTTGGTTGGGTGGGACCATGGTATTTTCTTCAACTATTCTTTGGTTATACAACATGTGGATGACTGCGCGTGAAGGCACTGTTATTCCGGTCGGACGTATGCCACATGAATTGGCCTACGAACGTTAAACTTAAAACTTTAAGCCAGGATCTGAGGAGAAAATAATGAATTTTAGAGAGTATAGGATTGGTTCCAGGGCGTTTGGACTTGCATTTGGGCTGTCAATGAGTATAACCTTGTTTTTCCCAAGCTTTGATCTTGCGGCTTCAATCAGCTCTGAGGTTGGCTTGGACAAGCAGTTGACTTCAGGGTGGGATTCAGGCTGGCAGCTTGCAGATCCATTGTTGAATGGTTTGAATAAGCCATTGAAAGTGTTGGTCAGAAAAGATCCGAAAAGCGGTGAGCCGATGGAGCCAGTGTACGCCTATGTATATCCAGCAGGGACGTCATTGCCGAATGGGGTGACTCATACTGCTAACTTGGGTAAGGGCGTTGAGGAGCTTAGTGTTAAACAAGGCCGTATAACAGAAGCAAGGAAGGAAAGCGGTGCTGTCTTTTTGATTAAAAAGAGCGATCAATTGCTGACTTTTGAGGATAAGCCACTTTCGTATATGGAGAATGCGACGGCCACGAAAGGTTGGACTCCAGATGAGGTTTTAAAGCAAGCTGCAGATTCAGATATATTACATGCTGGCTCTGGAAAAACCATGTTTGTACGAGAGGGTTGTTGGTGGTGTCATACATTGTTGCCTGAACAAACGCAAGATTGGCAAGTGTTTGGAGCGCCCCCTATGCTAGGTGATTTTAATGGGGAATCTCCGACAGCATTTGGATCTGACCGCAAAGGACCAGACTTATTGCATGTGGGGTCACGCAATGCGTCGAGAGAGTGGATGATGCTGCATTTCTTTAATCCACGTTTAGTGCAACCGCATTCCATCATGCCACGTTTTGATTATTTATGGGGCGAGGTCGACGCTGATGGCAAAAAAATTGATTTCAAAAAATGGCGTTCTGAGTATGATGAGTATCGGGAAGGTAAAATCACTACTCCTCCTGATGTGCCCATGTATGCTAAAGATAGCGAAATTCGAAACTTAATTGATTTTGTTATAAACCTGAAATAATTTAAGGGGGACGATGATATGCCTTGGGTATTTAATGAACCGTTGGTAACTTTGACGCATGAAGAGACTGTAGCTCGATCCAAACAGCTCTGGGAGGCGGAGGATCTTGGTGGGATGACGGAGGATAACAATCGTTTGCCTGTACCTGTTGTTGTTCTGGTCTTGTTAACGGTCGCAACGGCATTCCTGACTACAATTCCTCTTTGGGGGCAGCGTCCAACAGCTGCTATTTACGTTGACTATATTAAAGCTATGGACACCCCTGAAATTCAGTCGATACAAGAAACTCAGGGTGATGATGCGGCAATGAAACGAATTGTTGAAATTAATAAAGACAGCCCATTTAAGGCTCAGCAGGGACGACATCCAGTGAGTATGAATGACCTGCGTGTTATCAAACCTCAAATTGAGGAGATTATGAAGCTTCCGGATGTGGATCTTAAGGATTACACTGTTGTGGGGCCAGAGGTGAAAATTGCTAATTTTGAGGGCAATTATCGTCCGAATGGTAAACGAGAGCGTCAACAGCCTTGGTGGGATAAGGGATACACGATTGATTTGTTTTATCTTACGATGTTTTTTCTTGGCGTGACAATTACTGTGAAACGGTTGCCGCCCTATCATTGGCAACCTCGTCATCACGATAATGATCCTCGTCATGGTGATAGACGGCATAACGTTTAATTTATAGTAACTACATTCAGGAGGCATCAAATGATAGATTTCGATTATGGACCTGCTTGTTTTGCGGTAGTGGTGGCGATTGGATTTCTGGCTCCATTTTTTTATAGCTTCTTTGTGGATAACTACGATAAGAAAAGTCCTCAAATAAGGTCGAATAAATCCTAGAGCTGCTGGTTGCAAACTTAGTTCACAAGGTATGCCGCCGTAAGGGCGGCATACTCTTTTTTACAAGAATTTATTTGGAATGAATGGAGATAATTATTTATTCATTTCTTGAAAGCCTAAATATAGATAGTGTTTTAAATGTGTTAGCTAACCCAGTATATTCACCGAAGTTAGACCTAAGCATAGAAGGGATGCGTAGCCAGCAATTTAGTACTGGTGTGTTTTTTTTTATGTTGTTGGGTGTATTGGTGTTTTCAGGCATTGTATACATGGTGATATTTGGGAGCCATGCGCCAAAAAAAATGAGATTTGGTGAGAAAGTTATGTTTGGCCTGATAATTACAGGAATCGTTGTTGCAGTCATTTTTGGCGGGTTGCAAATGCTGGGCGGAAATCTTTTCTAGGTTATCTACTAGGATGGTTCTCTAACGATCAACGGAGAAAACATGGAAAACTACTTGCAATCGTTGGATGATGGATGGTCTATTTACCTTTGGCTTATTGTCGGAGGAATGATAATTATTGCTGTTATCTATTGGATTAGATGGGGGGTGAAGAATGAGCAATTCGATGAAGATATCAAGTACCTAGTATTTGATGAAGACGACAAAGAAAAAATGTCAGCTCAGGAATATGCTAAAAGTCGCGAGGTGGTTGCCGCACAGATACAAAGCCGGGAGCGTGTATTAAAGCGTCAGGAAAAAGAAAAGCAACAGGACCAATGAAATCAGGCGAAAAAATTGTTTTTGTAGTGATTGCAATTGTGGTTATAGGTTTTATGGGGCGTAATCTATGGCGCCTTAATACTATTCAGGAAGTCGATAAAGGTATTCCTTATTTCAGCACTGCATCTGCTACCCTAGAGCGCGCTGCTACGGATATATATCGCCAGCAAAATTGCAAAAGTTGCCATTCATTGTGGACGGTGCGTGATCTTATAAAAGCCGTCCCAGCCCCAATATTGGACGGTATGGGTTCTTTGCGAAGTGAAGATTGGTTTTATCAATATTTTTCAGCTAGCAATCCTCAGGCAATATTACCATCCCGCTTAAAGAAAGAATATCAGATGCCGTCTTATGCGCAACTACCGGAAAATGAGCGGAGACTTCTGGCACGCTATATGGCAAGCTTAAAGGTGAAAGATTGGTATTTAGAAGAAACTCGTAAAGCTGAGCATGAGATGCTTACTGGCCATGAGTACCGCCCATGAGCAAATTGCCACCCTTAACCGGGGCTCGGTTTTTTAGCGGGGTAGTGGCAGTAACCATGGGTTGTGCATTGAACTATTTTGGCGACCGCTTACTTGGAGTAAAAATCGAGTTATTTCACGGTATCCTTGATTTTAATAGCCTGTGGGTCATAGATATGTTGGCGCTCCCTTTTTTTGTGGGTGTATTGGTTTCTGTTATTTTTGGACTTGGTGGAAAATGGCTGTGTTATTTCCCGCCATTAATAGTTAAATTGGTTAGTTATCTGGATAGCGTTTATTTAAGTGGAATTCCGGAAAATGCATCGCTAATTCCTTTTGGTATGTGGGCTTTGTTTGTGACTGTAGTTATGACTGCGGCAGCATTCGGTGGCGTCATGGGTGAAACCATTGTGAAAGGAACATACGGAAGAAGTCCGCGAGCTTTTTTATATAAGCAACGTTCCGACAACAGAGAAAGAGATATTTAGATGGCAGTTACTTCTGCAAACAGAAAAACTGTACATTCTGCTGTAGATTATGCACGTCGCAAACGTTATTTGTCGGCTACTTTTGTAATTTGCCTAGTTTTGTTAGCGATTGGTATTACCTTGTATGTGGTGAATCAGGGATTCGAACGTATGGGTGAAATGCGCACGCGTGCAACTTACGAATTAAAAGATGAATTATCCCACATACGCGCTGCAGGGGAAGATTTAGTGTTGCATAGTGCGCATGAGGCCGAAAAAAATCATGCGGCAGGATATAGTGCTATAGAAATTGAAAGCTTGCTCTCCAAAGAGGAATGGCTTGAAATAGACAGTATGGTTTTAATTCCTGAGGGAGCTTTTTTAATGGGTACAGATTTAGAACGTGCAGATGTACAAAATCGTCCCCAGCATTCAGTTAAATTACCCGCCTTCTGGATAGACAAATATCCTGTAACTAATGCTCAATATGCCAAATTTGTAGTCGCTACTTCACATCGTCCGCCGCTGAACTGGAAAAAAGGCAAAATTCCTCAAGGCGAAATGTTGCGCCCCGTTACCATGGTGTCTTGGTATGATGCAACAGCTTACGCCAAGTGGGCAGGCAAGCGACTTCCTTCTGAAGCGGAATGGGAAAAATCTGGTCGTGGAATAGATGGTAGGCGCTGGCCGTGGGGTAATAAGATGGAGCCGGAGCGGTTGAATGCTTATTATAATGTTGGTTCTACAACCAACGTAAATGCTTATCCGAATGGCGTTAGTCCATATGGAGTAATGGATATGGCGGGTAACGTGAATGAGTGGACAGCGGATGATTTTACGCCTTATCCAGGGTCTGACGCGCCGTCAGATTTGTTTAAAGGAAAAATCGTGAGGACGACAAATAACAAAGAGATTGACATTGTGCCGACTGGAGGAAGCTACAAGGTATTGCGTGGTGGCTCATGGAAGGGGGATCCGTTCTCTTCCGCAGTATTTCATCGAAATTTTGCTTTTGCAAATTATGCTTCCGATTTTTTTGGATTTCGCTGTGTAAACAATTCCGGCGTAAAGGACACAAAAGAGTGAAAGTGCTCAAGATCTTGCGGCACTTGGGGATGGTTCTTGCTTTCTCATTGTCTTTGGTGAAAATGAGTTATGCAGTGGATAGTTATCGCTTTCTTCACGTGCATATTGATACGCTCTGGTTTATTTTTTTATTCCTGTTGGGTGTTCTTTTTGTTCCCTTTATTTTGATGGCGGTGTTGACATGGCATTATGCGGAAAGCAAAGCTGCTCAGGAAGAGCAACAGACAATTTCAGTTGAGAGTGAGAAATGATGGCGAATGTAAGGGGTATCTTCTACCCAAATTTAATAGTGTGCTGGCTGATTACAGCGATGTTGTTTTTATTTTGTGTGATACCAACTGTGCGCGCTGATGATAACGTTCAGCAGGGTGATAGTACTAGGGTGATGGAGGCATTTGAACAGCAAGCCAGCCAGATTAAAATAGATAGGCCTTCAACTATACAAAAGAAGCATTTAACTATGTTTTTATTGGGCGTACCTTTGTTAATCTTGCTTTTAATTACCGGGGCATTGGGCATTGCTATGGGAATATATGGTAAACAAGTATTTGTGTTGCATATGATTTCTGCCGGGCTTACTGTCACGTTGGCTTTCGTACATGCTATTGTGGGCGTTATTTGGTTTTATCCTTTCTAATTGATTACATACCGCTCCTCCATTGTCCGCTTAGTCGGCTCTTCGATGAAACTGTCGTGATAGTAGATGCATTCTCGCTTAACTTAAACGGAAAACGTTTACTACAAAATTTATTTGTTTGGACGCAGTGCTGAAGGGTTAGTATTTTGTTCCTTGCATCAGATGAATTTTAAGACCAATCGGGTTTGGAGCATCAAAGAAGATTTCATCAAATTATGGCGTTATCGCAACATCACAACCGTTCAGCGTTACTTGAAGTGTGGGTGGCCAGTGCTATGTGTAGTCGATTAGAGGGCCAGTCAAAGTAACAATTGCATGCCGCACTTGCAGAGTTTGTACAATTGCGCATTGCCATTACCGGCAATGCCGCCGCCGAGGCTTTTAATTCCTACATGCAAATAATTAAAGCAAACGCACGCCGTTTTCGTAGGTTCTAGCGCTATTGTATCCGCATGCTGCTCTATTGTGGAAAGCTAAAGATATTGCCGATTGTATAAAGCCTGAAGGAAATTATGCGGGTAATACTGTGCTTTACAGTCACAAATGTAGATTACACATTCATGCGCTGTTATTAGTATTTGTTTTAGTTATATACGCTTTATTTTTAAGGTTGGTTCATGCTAGTGAAAGAGTCACAATCAATAATTTCAAAGCGTAGCTATTGGCCGTTGGTAGCGCTATATGGATTATTTGGTCTGACTAGCGTGGCATACGAGGTATTGTGGGCGCGCATACTTTCTTTGCAATTCGGTGTGAGTATTTTTGCGGTAGTGCTGACCGTCGCTGTATTTATGGGGGGGTTGGGGGCGGGAAGTTTGTTTGCGGTACGCCGGGCTTCCCAAATCAAAAGACCGTTGTTGTTGCTTGCTGCATTGGAAGGTGGTATTGCTGTTTACGCTTTATTCTTGCCTCTGATTTTGCAAATGACGTCGGCGGGAATGGAAGGCGCGGCGGCTCAACTTTCGCTATTTCAATGGTATGGTCTTATTGCGAGTGTCGCATTGTGTTTACTGTTATTCCCGGCTTTTATCATGGGGGCAGGGTTTCCATTAATTTTAGCATCCGTGGGAAATAGGCCGGAGCAACTGGGGAAGATTTACGGTTTAAACACGCTAGGCGCTGCTTGCGGCGCACTGTTACCACTTTGGTTGCTGCCGGCTTTGGGCTGGATCTGGGCGGTTAGAGTGGTTGCCGCGATTGGTTGTGTTGGAGTTATTGCGCTGTTGCTGCTTTCATCGCGTTACACCACAGCGCAGGTTACTGAGAAAAGCATTAGGGCAAGTCGACCACGTTTAGCTTTTCTGGTCGCCTATGCCGGAATCGGTGCGGCAAGTCTGATCTTGCAAATAGCATGGACGCGCTTGTTCGGCATGGTGATGCTACGCACCGAGTATGTGCTGACAGTGATTTTGGCATCATTTCTGTTGGGTATTGGTATAGGCAGCTTGATCGCGCCGCGCCAGCACAGACAAGCGTGGTTTGTAATCTTGCCCATTGTCGCTGGAGGATTCACTATCTTAAGTTTATGGTTGCTTCCTGCGCTTTCGGCGTGGGTGGAGCGAGCTGAGTTTGCTTCTTTATTTGAAGCATTGAGAATGCAAGGGTTACTTCTCGCACTGGTAACTTTGCCAGTTACTCTGGCGCTTGGAGCGTGGTTGCCTTTATTAAACAGCCGCTCCAATGGCGGTGGGGTATGGTTATATGGAGCTAATTCACTGGGTGCCGCGCTCGGCGCGGTAGTTGCGGGAGTGGTACTGATTCCGGTTTGGGGTAGCGCTGCTACGGTGGTGGTGGCGGCTGCGGCATTGTTGATCTTGGGTTTAACTTGGGCGCAGTCGCGTACCGCATG
This sequence comes from Candidatus Nitrotoga sp. CP45, assembly GCA_003402375.1. Taxonomy (GTDB): domain Bacteria; phylum Pseudomonadota; class Gammaproteobacteria; order Burkholderiales; family Gallionellaceae; genus Nitrotoga. The sequence continues at coordinate 46,548 of QFXJ01000054.1, read as the reverse complement.
GCTTGCTGTACCGCTTTTTTTAATGGCAGCGTGGCCAGTTGTAAAGTTACCGCCAGTCAATATGTTATTACCGCAGGCGCAAGCGGGGAGCAGGGATTTATATTTTTATGAAGACGCCATTTCGATGACTCACGTGGTGGAGCAACAAGACGGGCAGCGTGTGTTACTGACCGATTTGCAGAGAATGGATGCTTCAACTGATCCTACAGCGGTGTTCGTGCAGTCCAATCAAGCGCGTCTTCCATTGCTTTTGCATGAGCAGCCTCGCTCGGTACTATTTCTCGGATTAGGTACCGGAATTTCTGTGGCTGGCTCCCTGGCATTTCCTGATTTAGAGCGTAGTGCTGTTGAGTTGTCGCAAGGCGCGATTAATTCCGCAACGAGCTGGTTTGCTCCATTAAATCGCAACGTGTTGCGCCAAACTAAAGTGGAACGTGACGACGTACGGCATTTCTTAAGCGCGAGTCGGGATCAGTATGACGTCATAATCGGCGACGTGTTTCATCCGGATTTGGCAGGTTCAAGTTCTTTATTATCAGTACAGCAATTTCAGCGTGTGCGTAATCGCTTAAGTGAAAATGGGCTATTTGTTCAGTGGTTGGCGCTCAATCAATTTGACAATAAATCTTTGAACGTAATTTTTAATAGCTTTCGACGGGTTTTTCCAGATGCGCAAATATTTCTCGATGGAATGCATTTAGCCTTGGTCGGCCCACGGCAGAAATTTATGGGCGCGCAGGGGCTGCTGCTTAATTTGCAGCGTTTGTCCTTGGAGCAACAGGATGAGGCGACTGCGGGCGAAGGGGGGTGGACTTGGCTCGGACGCTATTGGGGGCCACTGCCGGTTAGCCAGGAACAGGTGCAAGACGAGTGGTCGCCAGTGATTGAGTTTCGACTGCCCCGCGCGCGCTACGCTGGTGAATTAGATGTGGCAAAGTTATTACAGCTTTTGCTGAAAACCAGGCCGAAAATGGAAGCCGCTGCAAATTTGCTTGGCATTCGAGACAACGATAAAGATGCTTTTGAACGCGCCTACGTAGCAAGCGAGCTGATGACGCGTAGCTGGCTTGCGGCTGCGCGTGGCGCAACTCAACAGGCTAACCAGCTGACGCACTTGGCTTATAAGGCGAATGCAAAAGATCGCTGGATTGCTTATGCGTTGGCTGATAATATGTTTTCATCTTTAGCGCAAGCGCGCGAGCATGGTTTGAGCGAGAAAGAGGCGTTGCAGAAAATTTTGCGTCTTAATCCATATCACGTAGAGGCGGTGCGGGCATTGTGGCGAATTGAGCGTAAATCTGGTGATGCACACGCGGAATTGAGCCGTGTACATTTGCTGGAGCTGAGCCCGCTTGACCGTGAAGCAAATGCGACGGGGAATTAACTTACATTATGGCCAGCGGCGTCAAATATAAATCCATTTCCAGTATCCCGGTCAAGGTTATCAGTACGGCCGTAGGTTCCAAGCCCGTTTATTCTGAATTCCGTTGGAAGCGGCGGTTGGTGCAGATGCTGGCCTTGATCCTTGTTGTATTAATTCCGGCGAGTGGCCTATTCCGAATCGATCCAGGTGCGGCCGCTTTTGTTGTGCTTGATAGGCAGATATGGTTAGCTGATTTTGCCTTGGTAACCGGGGCATGGCTTTTTTTGGCGAGTAGTTTGGTGTTACTGTACTCGACAGCAGGTACTGTGTTTTGCGGTTGGGTTTGCCCTCAAAATAGTATGGCCGAGTGGGCCAACAATCTTACGCACAAACTATTAGGTAAGCATGCCGAAGTAAGTTTAACTGGTGAAGCGCTGCGCGTGGCGGGTGCCAAGAATAAGATTATAAATTGGATGCTACTCGGGGTTGCATTTTTGGGGGCGGCTATGTTTTTTGCGCTAATTCCATTATTTTATTTCTATCCGCCAAGTGTGGTGTGGTCTTTTGTAACACTGCAAGAAAACGCCAAGCTCGCGGGATCATTGCATTGGATTTATGCGGTATGTGTCGTAATCGTCTTTATAGATATTGCGTTAATAAGGCATTTCTGGTGCCGCTACGCCTGCATTTACAGGGTTTGGATGCATTCGTTTAAAACCAAGCAGACTTTGCATATAGCATACGATGCCAGTCGGAGCGATGAATGCGCTAAGTGTAATTATTGTGTTACTTCTTGTTTTATCGATTTGGATCCGCGCAAAACCGATATTTATGACAGTTGTATTAATTGCGGAGATTGCGTTGATGCTTGTAATCGCTTGCATAACAAACAAGGAGTCCATGGGTTATTACGTTTTGATATGCTTGAGCGTACGAATAAAAGTGTAAATAAATTTCGTGGCGTTGCAATTTCTTTGTTTGCCCGAATGGGTTGGACGACCCCCTTTGTAGTATTGGGTGCGGCGATGTTTATTTGGGGATTATGGTCTTATCAACCTTATCATGTAGCAGTGGGTAATGCGGATATCCAGCAAGGCCGCACGGTTCAAGAATATCGCATTGCACTTTCCAATAAATTGTACCGTTCAGCGGAGCTACATGTGCGTGTGTTAGGTTTGCCACCGGGTAGTTACCAGCTTAGCGCCAAGGACATTAAATTATCACCAGTCGGGCGAGAATCGCTTATGCTTTCCATCACGCAGGATTTGCCACGAGGGTTATATTCTGTTGTGGTGGAAGTTTCTGCAGGTGACACCTGGATGAAGCGATTCGCTGTTCAACATTTTTCCGAACAAAGGAGGAAGCTATGATCGCCAGCGATATTGGTGAAAAAATTCAAGGTTTATCGAAAGTAGATGAGCCTCGCTGGGGCGAGAAGCCGGATGATCATTTTGGCTATGCTTCTGATGAAGAACGTATGGCTAAACGTGGGCTTGAAGATTGGGAGCTGGTAGAAACCATTCCGGAATCGCAAAAAAAGATACCCTATTGGTTTATAGGAGTGACTGTTGCGGTGTTACTGGTTGCGGTAGGTTTGAGTTTTCCTTTTTGGGGTCTCCGCCCGGGTGATGAGCGCCCTTGGGTAGACTGGGGGTTCATCATTGCTTTGTTTTATGTTGCAGCCGGAAGCGCTTTTGTTCGGTTTATGGTTAATCTATATGGATCGTCGATTGGCGGTACGTTAGATTCAGACAAAAATAATAAAGAACAATCCCATGAACTCAATGCAGAAAAATAATTTGCATCCCCGGGTTAACTTATTGCGGCATACAAATGTAAAACACATTAAGCTATTTTTTTTGGTGCTATTAGTAGCATGTGGTGGAGACCGAGTTGCTGATACGCAACCGCAAAAATGGCAGGATGCGGAGGTACGAGTCGAATCTAGACCCAGCCCACCGCGTCCTGGGGTGAATGAGTTTTTGGTGATAGTGACTGGTGAACGTGGACCGATCCATGACGTTATGGTTTCGGTGCGCACTGATGACCAAGATCAATGGATACAGGCAATACAAGATGGGGAAGTAGGTGTTTATCGCAGGGCGGCGAAAGTTGCTCCAGGAACCAGATCCGTGTTACAGGTGCAGATGAAACGCAACGGCGTTGAAGGAGTTCTGCGCTTTCCGTTGAAATTATCGCTTTAGCAATAGATCGCTCTTAAGGATTCCGGTCGTTATTTTTAAGTGTGAATAAGACGTTAGCAAGATAGATGCAAAAACCCGTGGCCATAATCATTCCTGCACTGGCTACGATAGGTCCATAAAAGCGGTGCACTTGTGCCATGGCTTGTAGGTTATTTTCTAATAATAAATTACCTTCCAATATGCCGAATACCACTTGCGTAGTATAAAAATAAAACACGCCTATCGTTGTCCACCAAAACGAGTGATTTATCAAGCGCAAAGAGTAAATTGTCTTTCCGCTAATAATGGGTAACAAATAATACATGGTTCCCATTGCCAATATTACTAGTCCTCCGATTAAGTTTATGTGTGCATGTGCCAAGGGATCTATCATGTGCCCAGGACCACCGTAAGGGCTGCCAATAGAATCCAGCCAAGCTCGTATGGATGGAATCACCTGCAACATGCCATGCATTGCACCGAAAAAAAAAGAAATTGTGGAAACCACTAAGAACTTAATTAAGTGGGAGAATTCAGTGTTGTTTAAATGCATGGGAAGTGTTGGCGTGATGCTTCAATAACGAAAGCACGGCTACATACGGGGCCGTGCCTATGCGAATAACAGGAGAAGTGTTCTTGTCGTTTTGAGATTTATATTATAGAAGCTGGGTAATATTTATTTATTACCCTTTTGACTCTCTACAACCCGCTGAATACCTAAACCAGCCAAAGTCGTGGCGATAATAATGCCAATGCCGAAAATCACTATGGGAACCAATACTTCCATGGTATTACTCCTTTGTCGTTATTTAAAATAACCATTATTACCTGTTTGCAAAGTATATCCAAAAGACCGTTCTTATGCAAGTCTTCCCTACTAACAGCATTGTGTGCCTAGCGTAGAGACAATATAATACTAACGCTTCAATTTTGGTTTGAATATGTCACTCCTAGTGGTTTCTATTCGCGGTTGCGTTCGTGGCGAGGCGTTATTCAACTAAATATTAAAACTTAAATTATTATTTCTGTTTTTAGGAAAAAAATGTCAAACGAAAAACCATTAAGACCAATAGCTTCAGTTCGCACATACCCTACCGATGCAAGCAATGTAATTTGTCTTGCATTAACAGACACTAATGGCGCTGAAACAGAATTTATTATTAATCCGGAAGGATTGAATGCTCTGATATATCCAGTTCTTGGACTTGCATCGAAATGGGCAAAAGAGCCGGATTTAAAAGTAAAGTCTTGGTCTGGACCTAAAAGTGCGCTTCCTGCGCAGCATATCGAATTAGCCATTGGCCGAACCGCTACTGAATGTGCTGTGCGGGTATTTATGGGTGAGGTTGAACTAACATTTATCATTCCTCTCGACGACGTGCTAAAGGCTGCTGCAAAGTTTGTGCAACATCTCGATAAGGATTCTGAAAGCTCCGTACATTGAGTTCTCTAAATCTTGACTTTCATGTCGAGCATCGGTCTAATTCCAACTTTAAGTATACGATTTTTCTCATAGAAAAAATAGTTTTAATATGCGCTTGTAGTATTTCAACAGAGTAATGCTACCTTGCTTGGCGCTTCTGGTAACTTTTGTTTACCCGGATTAGTTTTTGATCTGGCTTCAGCCGAAGCATGTGTTTTTGGGAAATTTGCTCAAATTTACGTGGTTTTGTGGTGCTGACTAATTCTAAACAAAAATGTGCCAACCTGTTAAAACATAACGTTCCAATAAAAATAGCACGACAAATATCAACAGCATGAAAATTACGAAGCGCACTATTTGCCAGGCTAGATTTAGATAGCGGCGATTGCGGGTAACCATATACGCCCCGACGGAAAAGATAATGAAAAGAGCGACTAGGACGAGTAGCAGACGCAGAATGAGCAAAGTATTTACCTTTAGCAGTTGAGTAGGTGAATTTAACGCCCTTTAATCCTTGTTGCGCTTGCTGAAGATGAGTTGGGAAGTGGCTGCCTGATGACGAATCAGGCAGTTTGCAATTGTAAGCGCAGGAATGCCGGTGCTTCTTCAGCCTTGTTGAAAGTCACGAATTCCCACGCCTGTTCATCAGCAAGCAGGGTGCGCAGCAAGGCATTGTTGAGGGCATGGCCAGACTTATAACCAGAGAAAGCGCCGATCAATGGATGTCCGAGCAAATATAGGTCGCCAATAGCATCTAAAATTTTGTGTTTGACAAATTCGTCCTCAAAGCGCAGCCCATCTGGGTTGATGACGCGGTATTCATCCATCATGATGGCATTGTCTAAATTGCCACCCAGTGCCAATCCTTGAGCTCGCATATTCTCAACGTCATGCATGAAACCGAAGGTGCGGGCGCGGCTCACTTCTTTGATATAAGAGTGTTCCCCTAGATCTATCGTGACATGCTGTTTGGTAGAGGTAAATACAGGATGGGAAAAATTAATAGTAATGTTAAGTTTGTAACCGTTGAATGGTTCGAAGCGTACCCACTTGTCACCATCCTTGATTTCTATTATTTTTTTGATGCGGATGAATTTCTTTGCCGCAGATTGTTCGATGATGCCCGCAGATTGCAAAAGGAAAATAAATGTCCCGGCGCTTCCGTCCATAATGGGCACTTCTGTGCTAGTCAAATCAACAAAGGCGTTGTCCACGCCAAGCCCGGCAAAAGCGGACATTAGGTGTTCAATAGTGGCTACACGGGTGCCGTTTACTTCCAGGCAGGTGGACAGGCGGGTATCATGTACCGTATGCGCTTCAGCGCGTATTACTACCATTGGTATAACATCCACCCGGCGAAATACAATACCACTGTTTGCCGGTGCGGGAGACAAAGTAAGATTAACCCGCTCACCAGTATGCAGTCCTACCCCAGTAGCATGCACCGAGTTTTTTAATGTACGTTGCTTAACCATGTTGCTTTAAGAAAGTTATAAATAATTTCGTTTTCGATTTTAACATAGTTCATTCGGGCACTGATTATACTGATGTTGTGCAGGGTTTTTGAAGCAAACCGCAAGGTGCGTACCCCTTTTCATTGAAACAAATTTGCCGTCCGCTACCCTGCTGCCCTTTGATTGCAACGGCTGAAAAGGATGGGGTTCGCACACCCAGAACGGTATTAATCGGCTTGCTTGCGCAGAAAGGACGGAATGTCCAGCGTGTCTACACCGGATTGCTTCATCGCCTCGACTGCTTCGCGGTGACGGCCATTACGTATTACTGCAGGCATTTCAAGCTCTTTAAAATTGCCCACGAAGATTGGTTCATTATGCGTGCCTGTGCGTTTCCCATAAACAAGTTCCGGCTTAGCTTGCTTGCGTTCCAGTGGTGAGCCCAAGCCAGTTGCCACAATGGTCACTCGCAGTTCGTCACCCATGCTCTCATCAAACACAGAGCCAACTATTACGGTGGCTTCTTCTATTGCAAATTGCACACTATTGGTAATTTCCCTAAATTCCCTCAAGGTGAGTTTGCTACTGGAGCTGATATTGATCAATACACCGCGTGCGCCTGCTAAATTAACGTCCTCCAACAAAGGGCTGGACATGGCGCGTTCTGCCGCAACTTTAGCGCGATCCGATCCAGAGGCAGTAGCCGATCCCATCATCGCCATACCGTTTTCAGACATAAGAGTGCGTACATCGGCAAAGTCCACATTCATCAGGCCGGGTACATTAATTACCTCGGCAATACCCGCCACCGCGCCTTGTAACACACTGTTGGAGGCGCTGAATGCATCCAGTAAACTAGTATCTTCGCCTAGCACGGTCATCAGCTTTTCATTTGGTACGATGATGAGTGAGTCTACAGACTCGCACAGTGCTTCGATGCCAGTTTGTGCCAAACGCATGCGTTTGCCTTCGTGAAGAAATGGTTTGGTTACCACGGCCACGGTGAGGATGTCCATTTCCTTGGCTATCTGGGCAACTACGGGTGCCGCGCCGGTACCCGTGCCACCACCCATTCCTGCAGTGATAAATATCATATTGGCACCTTGGATCAAATCGGCAATGCGCTCGCGGTCTTCTTCGGCAGCGGCTCGTCCAACATCCGGAATTGCCCCCGCACCTAACCCCTTGGTAATAGTGGCACCTATCTGTAATTGAGTGCGCGCTTTGTTGCGATTGAGTGCTTGGGCATCGGTATTAATGACGATGAACTCTACACCCTGTACGCCTTTCTCAATCATATGGTCCACTGCATTGCCGCCGCAGCCGCCCACGCCTATAACTTTAATTACCGCGTCCTGAAGTTGTACGTTCTCGATTTCAAACATTGTTTTCCCCTTGTTGTTGACAATATAAATTCAAACACCTAATGAGCCGTTTGGTTGTGCCCAGCTAGAAACTATTTTGCTAAAAATTTCCTTTGAACCATGCTTTCATACTATTTAGTACTTCGCTGAAAGAATTCGAACGCTGACGCGCCGCCTGATTATGTTGGTATTGTTCCAACCCATAGAGCAGCAAACCAACGCCGGTGGAAAAACGGGGGGTTTTCACTACATCAGACAGCCCACCTATATAGCGCGGCAGTCCTAAACGCACCGGCATATGGAATATTTCCTCACCCAGTTCTACCATCCCTTGCATTGCGCTGCTGCCTCCAGTGATGACGATGCCCGAGGACAGTAAATTTTCAAATCCACTGCGGCGCAGCTCAGCCTGCACCAGCATATACAGCTCCTCCACGCGTGGCTCAATAACCTCCGCTAAGGTTTGCCGTGACAACATACGAATACCGCGCTCACCGACTCCAGGGACACTGATCGAACCATCGTCAGCGAGCTGACGCAGCGCGCAGCCATATTTGATCTTGATGTCTTCAGCATCAGTAGTTGGGGTGCGCAAAGCCATTGCGACATCATTCGTAATCTGGTCACCTGCAATCGGAATGACGGCGGTATGACGGATTGCGCCACCCGTAAAAATCGCTACATCGGTCGTACCGCCGCCGATGTCCACTAAGCACACGCCTAAATCTCTCTCATCATCCGACAGTACCGCCTTGCTGGATGCCAGCGGTTGCAGGATCATTTCCCGTACTTCCAGCCCGCAGCGGTGCACGCACTTCATGATGTTTTGTGCCGCTGCGACCGCACCAGTAACGATATGTACCTCAACCTCAAGGCGCATTCCGCTCATACCCAACGGCTTTTTGATATTTCCTTGCCCGTCAATGCTGAATTCTTGTTCCAAAATGTGCAATATCTGCTGGTCGCCAGGTAAGCTTAGCGAGCTGGCGGTTTCAACCGCTCGGTCGATGTCGGCCTGCGCAACTTCCCGGTCTTTAATTTTGACCATGCCATTGGCATTGGAACTTTTTATATGGCTGCCCGCGATACCCGTGTAAACCTCACGAATCTTGCAATCAGCCATTAACTCGGCATCACCCAGTGCACGCTGGATCGCCGCTACTGTCGCATCAATATTGACTACCATTCCCTTTTTCATGCCGGAGGATTCATACATTCCTACGCCAATTACTTCCATCGTTCCTTCAGACTTGATCTCGGCGACGATAGCGACAATTTTGGACGTGCCGATATCCAGTCCTATGATCAAATTCTTGTTTTCCCTGCTATTACTCATTGCATTTCTCCACTGCCTAAACTTTTTTGCGTTGTATGGACGATGCATGCCTAACATACGTGTTCTATTACGAGATAAATCCTCTGTGGAATTTTAGCTTCGTTTCACATCGCTTTTTTTCCGATTATGCCCAGACCGTTTGCTGTACTCGACAGGTAAGCGGCGAAGCCATTGCGATAACGCAAATCCACATACTCTGCTCTGCGCTGTAGTCCATTTTTATGCGGAGCTTTTCCTGCATGAAAAAATTCATAATTTTGTTGTATGGGCATCACGCTGTATGGATATACCGCCACAAAGCGCGCCAAGCGCTGCTTTGACTGTTCGCGCCCCAATTCCAGCAGCATGCCGTTGTTCAGGCGCAACCGCCATGAACGGCGGGGAGACAAGCTGATTTCTGTAATTTCTTGCTTAAGCGGGGCAAGTTGCTCAGTAAATGCGGCATACATTTGGGTCACTTCGGCTGCGCTATCGGGTTGCCCGATGAAATTGGGCAATAGCTTGTCTGTCTCAGCCGAGAATATTTCGCCGTGGGTGCTCACCAACCCTGCCTCGTTCCAATGCGCCAGCGCTACATGCTCTTCCAGGCTTATTTCCAGCCGCCATGGGAAATGGCGCCGCATACTTACTTTACGCACCCAGGGGATGCTCTCAAAAGCCCGCCGCGTTCGTTCAAGATCCACAGTGAAAAAATTACCATGCAATTCATTGCGTACCATGGCCTCAATGTGAGCAGGAACCACTTGATTCGGCGCGGTACTAACAGATACGACGCGAAGCGCAAACACTGGTAAATGCAACGCATAGTGCAACGCGCCATATAAAATCAGTACGAAGCAAATGCCGAACAGCGTGTTGGAAATTATGTGTAGTGACTCCGGCTTATCCCACATGGGTCAACTCCAGTATGGTTAGCACCAGTTGTTCGAAACTCATTCCGGCCTGACGTGCAGCCATCGGTACCAAACTATGATCGGTCATGCCTGGTACGGTATTGACCTCCAGCAAATACGGTTGTCCAGCTTCGTCCATCAAAAAATCCACACGTCCCCAGCCAGCACCTCCGATCAGTGCAAAACCTTGTAGTGCCAGGCGTTGCATCTCAGCTTCTTTTTCTTGCGACAAGCCAGCGGGGCACAGATAACGTGTATCGTTGCGTAAGTACTTTGCCTCGTAGTCGTAAAATTCATTGGCTGGTTCGATCTTAATTACTGGTAGCGCTTGCTCACCAAGGATGGCGACCGTGTATTCGCCCCCGCTAATAAATGTCTCCGCAATTACTGATTTGTCGTGTTTCGCTGCTTCTGCATAGGCAGCTTGCAGTTCACTGATTTTTTTTACTTTACTGATGCCCACACTGGAACCTTCATTGGCTGGCTTGATAAATAGTGGCAATCCCAGCCGCTTCACTACTGTAGTTAAATCGCTGGCTGCATTGAGCATCTCATAAGCCGGAATAGGCAGTCCCGCAGCCTGCCACACCAGTTTGCTGCGCCACTTGTCCATGGCTAGCGCTGAAGCTAATACTCCGCTACCGGTATAGGGTATGTTCATCAATTCAAGTGCGCCTTGCATCGTGCCGTCCTCGCCAAAGCGTCCGTGCAGTGCAATGAAGGCGCGTTGAAAACCACCCTCCAGTAGTTTATGTAAATCCTGTTCTGCAGGATCAAATGGCTGGGCATCAACCCCACTTTTTAGTAGCGCGGTCAGTACTGCTGTTCCGCTCTTGAGTGAGATTTCGCGCTCGGCGGAGCGCCCGCCATACAAGACTGCAACTTTCCCATGTTGTGCAGGGGGCAAAGAGCGTGGGAAAAGGTATTGGTTATTCATGATTACTTGCGTACTCGCCTATGATTCGCACTTCCGGATGCAGGCAAATACCGGTCTTGTGCTGCACGCTTGCCTGCACCTCGCTAATCAGATTTTCAATGTCTGTCGCCGTGGCTCGGCCAACATTTACGATAAAGTTGGCGTGCTGTTCCGATACGCGCGCACCGCCGATCTGCAAGCCTTTCAACCCGCACTGTTCGATCAGACGTGCCGCATAATCACTTGGCGGATTGCGGAACACTGAGCCGGCATTTGGCAGGTTTAAGGGCTGGGAGGCAATGCGCTTGGATAGCAGCGCCTTAATCTCGCGGCGGGCGACTTCGCCGTCACCAGTTGGCAAGCGCAATCTCGCCCCGACGAAAAATTCCTCTTGGTGAACAGGCAAGGAATTAGGGATGCGGGCGTCGTCGTGCTCAAGATATGTACCCGTCTTTCGCAACACAACATGCCGATAGCCAATCTCATAATCACCCGGCTCACGTTCCAATAGTTTCCCGCTACGCATTATCGTTTGGGCATTTGCAACCACATTCCACGTTTCGGTACCGTAGCAGCCTGCGTTCATTGCCAACATTCCGCCCAGTGTGCCGGGTATTCCGGCGAAGAATTCCGCACCCCTAAAGTTATGCTTGGTAGCGAAGCGGGCCAGCTTGGCACCGGATATACCAGCCTGCACATAGATCGATCCATCCGCTTTGATACGCATTTCGGTGAGCGCCGCATGTAATAGCAGCACCGTGCCGCGTAGACCGCCATCACGCACCAATAGGTTGCTGCCTAACCCCACCGCGACTACCGGCTCATCTGCGGGCAAGGTACGCAGGAAAACAATCAAGTCGGCCAGATCAGCGGGTTGATAGACTCGCTCAGCATAGCCACCAGCACGCCAACTAGTGTGGCGGCTCATAGCAACGTTACTGCGTAGCATTCCGCGCAACGCTTCTGTAATAAATTGTACTGGTTCGATCATGTTCATTTAGGAGATACGCCAATATTTGTGGCTATATTTTTTAGGATGCTCGCTACGCCACCGATTGAACCCGCTCCCATGGTTACGATCACATCACCAGCTTGTGCCATGTTCAGAATGGCCTGCGGCATACCTTGAATTTGCTCCACGAATAGCACCTTGCTTTGCCCGGCTACACGTAACGCGTGAGTCAGTGCGCGCCCGTCTGCTGCTACGATGGGGGCCTCGCCTGCGGCATATACTTCGGCCAGCAGTAGCACATCCACCCCGCTTAACACCTTGACGAAATCTTCAAATAAGTCACGCGTACGCGTGTAGCGATGGGGCTGAAACGCCAGCACTAAACGCCGCCCCGGAAATGCCCCGCGCACAGCATTGATTGTCGCCAGTATTTCGATGGGATGATGGCCGTAATCATCGATCAGGGTAAAGGTGCCATTACCCAGTGGAATCTCGCCATAGCGCTGAAAACGCCGACCAACCCCCTCAAATTCGCCTAGCGCGCTAACGATGGCATCATCCGCTACACCAACTTCCAGCCCTACGGCGATTGCCGCCAGCGCATTTTGTACGTTATGCTGCCCGGGCAGATTGAGTATGATATCCAGATCGCGTGGCTGGCCGTTTTGTCGGCACAGTGCGGTGAATCGCATCTTGCCATCCTGGTGGCGCACATTCACCGCACGGATTTGCGCGTCTTCGGCAAAACCGTAAGTGGTAACGGGCTTGCTGATACTGGGTAGAATGTCGCGTATGTTGGCATCATCCGCGCACACCATGACCATGCCATAGAATGGCAAGTGTTCTACGAAATCCACGAATGCCTGCTTCAGCTTCGAGAAATCATGCTCGTATGTTTCCATGTGATCGGCATCTATGTTGGTAATCACAGCCAAGATGGGTTGCAGGTACAAAAACGAAGCATCCGATTCATCGGCTTCCACTACGATAAATTCGCCAGTTCCCAGTTTGGCGTTGGTGCCGCTACTGTTAAGCTTGCCGCCAATAACAAAGGTCGGATCAAAATCGCCTTTGGCTAACACGCTTGCGATCAGGCTGGTGGTGGTGGTCTTGCCATGTGTACCGGCCACGGCGATTCCCTGGCGTAAACGCATCAGCTCCGCCAACATCATTGCGCGCGGCACCACTGGAATATTGCGCGCGCGCGCGGCCACTATCTCCGGGTTGTCTGGGGTCACTGCGGAAGACACTACCACTGCATTGGCATTCGCCGAGTGACTACCGTCATGTCCCAAATATACTGTCGCACCGAGTTGTTTCATGCGCTGTGTGATTGCATTGTTAGCCAGATCAGAACCACTTACTTGATAACCCAAATTAAGTAATACTTCGGCGATTCCGCTCATGCCGGAGCCACCTATGCCAACGAAGTGGATGTGTTTAACCTTGTGTTTCATCCAGCCAACTCCATACATACCTGCGCAACACACTGTGTTGCTTCCGGTTTGGCCAGTTTGCGCGCGCTTTGTGCCATGTTCAGAGCGTGTTCCCTGGTTATTCCCTGTAATAAATTTGCCAAGGACTGTGGTTTCAATTCGGTCTGCGGTAGCAGGGTGGCTGCGCCGCGTTCGCTTAGAAAGCGCGCATTACCGGTCTGGTGATCATCCACTGCAAATGGAAATGGCACTAATATGCTGGCGACGCCGGCGGCTGCCAATTCGGCAATAGTCAAGGCACCAGCACGACAAATGACTATGTCTGCCCACGCATAGTGCTGCGCCATATCATCTAGGAATGGCCGAGATTCGGCATTTACTGCTGCCTGCTGGTAGGCGGTGCGCACAGTTTCTAAATGCTGTTTGCCAGTTTGGTGTAACACGTTGTGGCGCGTGGCCTGTGGTAATAAGGCCAATGCTTGCGGCACGCATTCATTGATTGCCTGTGCACCCAAACTGCCACCCAGTACTAATAGGTTAAGCACGCCGCTACGTGCGGCGTAACGTACATGCGGCTCAGGTAAGGCAGTAATGCTGTCACGTACTGGATTGCCACACCATTCAGCTGCGGGCAGTACGTGCGGAAAGCCACTCAGCACCCGTGCGGCCAATCGCGCCAGAACTTTGTTGCTTAGTCCGGCAATTGAGTTTTGTTCGTGAATCAACAAGGGACGGCGCATCAAGGCAGCCATGATTCCGCCAGGGAAGGTGATATAGCCCCCCATGCCCAGCACCACGTCGGGACGATGACGCAACAATGCCGCACCGCTTTGTCCCAATGCCAGCAGCAGATTGAGTGGCAGCATTAATTTGCGCATCAACCCCTTTCCGCGCAGGCCGGAGAAACGCACACTGGCCATTTCATAGCCATGTTGGGGAACCAATTCTGCTTCCATGCTTCTGGGTGCGCCCAGCCAAATGATGTGCCAGTTTTTTGAATGCAGGTAGTCAGCTACGGCTAAAGCCGGAAATATATGGCCACCTGTTCCGCCAGCCATGATCAGGATATTACGAGTCATATTGGCAGACCTTTTAGTATTCGCCTGTTTTCCCAATCGATGCGCAGTAGCAGCGTTGCCGCAATGCAACTCACTACCACGCTGCTGCCGCCAAAACTAAGAAAGGGCAGGGTTAACCCCTTGGTGGGCAATACGCCCGTGTTTACACCAATATTTATCATCGCTTGCACGCCCAGCCACACGGCAATACCCTGTGCCACCAACGCGGCAAACTGGCGGTCGAGATTGGCGGCTTGACGGCCGATGGTGAAGGCGCGAATGATCAGTCCGGCAAATAACAGGATAACCATGCATACACCAATGAGGCCAAGCTCTTCAGCAATGACCGCGAGTAGAAAATCTGTGTGTGCTTCTGGCAAGTAGAATAATTTTTGCAAACTGCCGCCCAGCCCCACGCCGAACCACTCGCCGCGACCAAATGCGATCAGCGCATGGCTTAACTGGTAACCTTTGCCGTAAGGGTCAGACCATGGATCCATAAAGCCGATTACGCGCTGCATGCGATAGGGTGATGAAAAAATAAGGGCTGCAAACGCGATAGGTAGGGCAATCACTAATCCGGCGAACACTTTGATATTAAAACCACCAAGAAACAGGATGGATATCGCGACAATACAAATCACCACGAATGAACCCATATCCGGCTCTAGCAATAACAAGCCTCCGACCAGCGCCATCACCGCGAACATCGGCAGAAATGCTTGGCCCCAATGATCTTTGAGAAAACCTTTGCGCACGGTGTAATCGGCTGCATACAGCACGGCAAATAATTTTATGAGCTCAGATGGTTGGAGATTAATGACGAACAATGAAAGCCAGCGGCGACTGCCATTCACTTCGCGCCCGATGCCGGGGATAAGCACTAGAATGAGTAGTGCTACGCCAAGCAGAAACAGGTATGGCGCCAGCCTTTGCCAGTTCTCTAGCGATACCTGGAACGCCATTACCCCGGCCACGATACCTACGAAAATATACAGGCCATGCCGCACCAAATAATACGTCGGTTGAAAGTTTGTGAACTTGCTTGCTTCGGCAGTGGCGATAGAGGCCGAATACACCATTATCAGTCCGAACGCCAGCAACGCGATGGTTATCCACGACAGTATCCCGTCGTATTCCACCAATGCATGGTGACGGCTGGTTAGGCTTGCGGCGAGCATGCCATATCCCCTTGTAACGCATGCACTGCAGCGTTAAATACTTCAGCGCGATGGCTGTAATTACGGAACATATCAAAGCTGGCGCAGGCTGGCGATAACAGCACTGCGTCACCCGGTTGCGCCAGAGAAGCACTCTGACGCACTGCCTCGACCATATTCTGTGCATGAACCACAGGCACGCCGCAATTTTGCAGCGCCGCTGCAATCTTGTCAGCATCGCGCCCGATGAGCACTACTGCCCGCGCGTACTGCATTACTACCGGATAGAGCGGCGCAAAATCCTGTCCTTTGCCCTCTCCGCCCGCAATCAACACGGCAGGCCGTCTTAAACCCTGTAGCGCCGCTATGGTAGCGCCGACATTAGTTCCTTTGGAGTCGTCGTAATAAACGATGTTGTTGATTTCTGCGATGGGCTGCACACGATGCGGCAAACCCTTGAAAGTTCGTAACGCACTCAGCAATGGTGTCAGCGGCAAACCTACGGCATGGCACAAGGCCAAGGCAGCCAATGCGTTGGCTACGTTATGCAGTCCCGCTACCCGCAGCTCATTGGCATTCATCACACGCCGCTGGCCATGCATTAGCCATACATCCTCGCTGCTGCTATCTATGCCCCAGTCACTATCGGTGGGAGGTGGGGTATTCAATCCAAATGTATTGAGTATGCGTCCTGATAACGCCATGCCAGCACTAAATTCATCATCGCGATTGAGCACTTGCACGCTTCTCTGCCCATTGTTACGGAAGATGCGCGCCTTGGCGGCTATATATTCGTTTATGTCGGAATAACGATCGAGATGGTCTTCGCTGATGTTGAGCACCGTTGCTGCATCCGCACTGAGTGAGGAAGTGGTTTCCAACTGAAAGCTGGAAAGTTCAAGCACCCAAACATCCGGTTGCTGTCCTTGGCGCTGTAATAGCACATCCAGCACTGCGGGCGAAATATTGCCAGCCACTTCCGTGTCCAAACCTGCCGCACGGCACATCGCACCGACCATGCTGGTGACCGTGGTCTTACCATTGGCACCGGTGATGGCAATAATTTTCGGACGCCGGTCTTGCGGCAATGATCGCGCAAATAATTCAATATCTCCCATTATTGGAATACCACGTGCTGCTGCTTGCACGATGAGCTGGTTATTCAATGGGATGCCGGGACTGATGGCAATTAAGTCGATATTATTAAGTAATTCGCCGCGAAACACACCGCAGTGCAATTCCATCCCGGGAAACTGCGAGCGCAATGTATCCAGAGATGGGGGGAAATCACGATTGTCGGCAGCGCGCACCCGCGCACCCTGCGCACTAAGCCAACGCACGAGCGACAGCCCGGTTTCGCCGAGACCAAGCACCAGTACCGATTTGTTTGTCAATGTCATCATCGCAATTTCAGTGTCGTCAATCCGATTAATACCAACATCATCGAAATAATCCAAAACCGAACAACCACTTGATTCTCTTTCCAGCCCTTCAATTCATAATGATGGTGGAGTGGTGCCATGCGAAAGATACGCTTGCCAGTAAGTTTGAAAGAGGCCACCTGAATGACCACTGATAGCGTTTCCAGTACAAATACCCCACCCATGATAAGCAGTACGATTTCCTGGCGCACGATCACCGCCACTGTGCCAAGTGCAGCGCCCAGCGCCAGCGCACCTACGTCGCCCATAAATACCTCTGCTGGATAAGCGTTAAACCACAAAAAAGCTAGCCCCGCGCCCGCAATTGCGCCACAGAACACCGCCAATTCGCTCGCGCCAGGAACATGCGGCATGCCAAGATATTTGGCGAATACCGCATGGCCCGCAACATAAGCGAAGATCGCCAGCGCACTGCTGATCATCACTGTAGGCATAATCGCCAAGCCGTCTAGGCCATCGGTTAAATTTACTGCGTTACTGGTGCCAACGATAACCAGATAGGCCAGCAAAATGAAAGTGAATGCCGCTAGCGGAAATACTAGATGCTTGAAGAAGGGCACGATAAGTTCGGTATGCGCAGGCAGGCTGGCGTGTTGCCACAGGTACGCCGCTACGATGATCGCAATGATGGATTGCCAGAATATCTTGGCTTTGGCAGATAAGCCTTTGGGGTTGCGATGTACTACTTTGCGGTAGTCGTCGACCCAGCCGATCGCGCCGAAACTCAATGTGGTCAGCAACACCACCCATACATACTTATTGTTCAGATCGGCCCACAATAATGTGGTGATGGCTATCGAGGTGAGAATTAATGCGCCACCCATGGTTGGTGTGCCAGCTTTTACCAGATGCGTCTGTGGACCGTCATCCCGAACTGCTTGGCCTATCTTATAGGCGGTCAGTTTACGTATCATCATTGGCCCGACCAGGAAGGAAATAGACAGCGCAGTCATTGCAGCCAGCACGGCGCGCAGTGTGATGTAATTGAATACACTGAATACACTGATATATTGCGATAACCATTGCGCGAATTTAAGTAACATTTTTGTTTCTTTCGGCCGGTCGATTAAGGGGTCAATGAAGGATGATGGAGCTTGTGCGCAGATTCTTTTTTGTATGTTTCCTCTCTTACCTTAGTTATTTCAGTGCAGTGCTGCACTACCCGCTCCATGCGCATGAAGCGCGAACCCTTCACTAATACTGTGCTATCAATATCTAAATTTTTATCCAGAACGGCGAATAAATCCTCAATGTGTTCAAAGTGATGGGCGCCTTTGCCAAACTCATGTACTGCATGAGGCGTCAATTTGCCCAGTGCCAATAGCTGGTTCACTCCAAAACGGCGGGCTTCTGCGCCAATTTCGCTATGCAGGTGTACGGCGTCCTCTCCCAACTCTCCCATGTCGCCCAGTACCAGGATTTTTTTACCGGCGCTCTGCGCCAATACCTCGAGCGCGGCCTGCAGTGAGGCCGGATTGGCGTTGTAGCTATCATCTATCAGCATCGCACCATGCAGTGCCGTTTTACGTTGCAAACGGGCGGCCACGCCAGAAAATTTTTCCAGTCCCGCTGCAATCGCTGACAAGGGCACATGCAAGGCTAGCGCTGCCGCAGTAGCGGCCAACGCGTTGCGGACGTTATGCTCTCCCGGTACTTGCAACTGCGCACTGAAGCTACCCTGCGGCATACCCACTCCGATACGCACGCCATAGTCCTTCACCTGCCATTGCGCATGTACCGTCCCATTTTTTCCCAGGCCGAATTCAATAATCGTATGGCCGTCTGCCAATTCACGCCATAGTGGCGCATAAGCATCATCGGCATTAATGACCGCAGTGCCTTGAGGCGACAACCCTGTGAAAATTTCTCCTTTAGCGCGCGCCACCGCCTCAACCGAGCCCAATCCGGCCAAGTGTGCGCTGCCCGCGTTGTTGACGATGGCGACATCCGGCCGTGCAAGCCGGGTCAGGTATTCAATTTCTCCTGTATGGTTCATACCCATCTCGATCACCGCATAGCGATGAACGGCCCGCAGCTTAAGCAAGGTAAGTGGCATACCAATTTCATTGTTGAGATTGCCAAGCGTCGCTAACACTGCGTCATCATCATTCGTTGCCGCGCGCAATATGCTTGCCAACATTTCCTTTACCGTGGTCTTGCCATTGCTGCCGGTCACTGCTATCACGGGGATGTTAAACTGCGCGCGCCAATGAGCTGCCAGGTGGCCTAATGCCAGGCGCGTGTCGTCAACCAGCAGCAAGGGGCATGGTGAATCAACGCCCCGATAATTTGTGGTTTTTACCAATGCAGCCACTGCGCCGCTTTGAGTAGCACCGGCAACAAATGCGGCACCGTCGTAATTTTCCCCCTGCAACGCTACGAATAGATCGCCTGCATTAATCGCTCGACTATCGCTGGACACGGAGGTAAACAACACATCGTGGCCGACAAGCTCGCAGCCTAATACCTGCGCGGCCTGCGATAGCAGCATCATGTCCGCACCCCATCGCGCCAAGCCAACAACGCGCGCTGTGCAACCTCGGCGTCGCTGAATGGATATTTCACACCCTTAATTTCCTGGTATGACTCGTGCCCTTTGCCGGCAATCAATACGATATCCGTCGCATGCGCGCTGAGCACTGCTTGTGCGATGGCCGAGGCGCGATCTTCGATGATTTGGTATGTGCCGTTCGTTTTCTTTGTTCCAGATGTAATGCCGGAGATAATGGCTGCGATAATGTCGAGTGGCGCTTCACTGCGCGGGTTGTCGCTGGTAATAATAGAGACGTCTGCTAATTTGGCTGCGATAGCTCCCATCATCGGGCGTTTGCCGCGATCACGGCCGCCGCCACAACCGAACACACACATCAGTTTGCCGCCGTAAGTCCCGGGTTTACGTCCGACCACGTCACGTAGGGCCTGCAACACTTTTTCCAGTGCATCCGGGGTATGTGCATAGTCCACCACCACAGTGGGGCGGTCGCCGCCATTACCAAAAGTCTGCATACGTCCGGGCACTGCGCTGATAAGTGACAATTCGTGTAGCGCATTGCTTAATGTCACTCCGCTCACCAGCAACACCGCCATAACGCCCAACAGGTTGGCAACATTAAAGCGCCCGATTAGTGTGTTATGCAGCTCTCCACCGCCCCAGCTGGAATGTATTTGCAGGCTGAAACCATGCGCATCCATGCGTAATGCGCCACCGTAAACCATGCGTAAACCGAGGTGCTCGGCCAGGGCCAAGGCGGCATCGTTTAGGCCGTAGCCCACCACTTCCACGCCTTTGTCCTGAAGTTGCTCTGCAATCGCGGCGCCAAATGCATCGTCCAAGTTGAGTACAACGTATTTAAGCTGTTGCCAATCGAATAAGCGGCGCTTGGCCGCCGCATAGCTATGCATGTCGCCGTGATAATCGAGATGGTCCCGGCTGAGGTTGGTAAGCAGCGCTACATCAAATTGCACCCCATTCACGCGTCCCTGTTCCAACGCATGAGAGGATACTTCCATTGCTACAGCCTGCGCGCCCTGTGCGAGATAATCGGCTAACAATTCATGCAGGCGGATGGCATCGGGTGTGGTGTTCAGGGTGGGCTGCAAAGCAGGGTGGAAGCCGTTGCCTAGGGTTCCGATCAGTGCGGCTTTTTTGCCTAGCGCGCAAAATGATTGTGCAATCCAGTGGCAGCAGGATGTCTTACCGTTGGTGCCGGTGATACCGACTGTCCACAATTTTTGCGAAGGGCTGCTATAAACATAGTCAGCAATCTCTCCGGCATGATGGCGCAGATCGGCGACTGCCAAATTGGGGAGCTGCCATGCTTCGTTCCAGCTAAAGCCGCGCGCTTCCCAGATCACCGCATTGGCGCCATTTGCGATAGCTTGCTTAATGAACTGACGTCCATCCGCCTTGCTGCCGGGATAGGCGATGAATGTATCGCCTGGCGCAACCGCGCGGCTATCCGTCACTAACCTTGTGATCTTTATGCCGAGGGAGGCAATGAGGTCGGGATGGAAGCTCACACTTCCTCCTTCACGATATCGGCAGGCGGCATTAATATATTTCCGAGCTGCGTATCGTTAGGTACGTTGAGCAGGCGCAGCGTAGCGCCCATCACATTACTAAATACGGGTGCTGCGACTAACCCGCCGTAATATTGACCGTTGTTGGGCTCATTGATCATCACTGCCACGATCAATCGTGGGCCGGACGCGGGTGCTAACCCGACAAAAGAAGAAATATAACGATTGATGTAGTGCCCACCCTCTAGCTTGTGCGCAGTGCCAGTCTTGCCCGCTACGCGGTAGCCATTGATCTGTGCCAACGGTGCGGTGCCGCCTGGCAGAACCGCCATTTCCAGCATGTTGAGTATTTCGCGTGCGGTGGCATCCGAAAATACTTTCTTGCCGGTCACAGGTGCATCCAGCTTAAGCCATGACACTGGCCTCAATTCACCCCTGTTTGCAAATATGGTATAGGCGCGTGCCAGTTGCAACAGGCTGACGGAAATACCGTGGCCATAGGAAAGGGTAGCTTGCTCAATGGGCCGCCACTTCTTGTAATCGTGTAACTTACCTGCCGCCTCACCAGGGAAGCCACTGCCGGCCTGAATGCCAAAACCACTTTCGTTCAGGCTTTGCCAGATTTTTTCCGGCGGCAACGATAGTGCAATTTTAGCCGCGCCTACATTACTGGATTTCTGAATTACTTGTGCCACCGTGAGTGTTTCTTCGGGATGGGTGTCATGAATCTTGTGTTTGCCGACCAGCATTGTTCCATTTTCGGTATTGATAATGGTTTGTGGCGTTACATTACCCGTCTCTAACGCCGCTGCCACGGTGAAAGGCTTGAGCGTGGAACCCGGTTCGAATAGGTCGGTCACAGCGTGGTTGCGCAGTACCTGAAGGTTGGACTTGGCACGATTATTAGGGTTGTAACTTGGCCAATTGGCCAGCGCCAACACTTCGCCGCTTTTAGCGTCCAGCACCACAATGGAGCCGGTTTTGGCATGATGTTGCTCGACCGCCAGCTTTATTTCCCGGTAAGCCAAATATTGGATCTTGCTGTCGATACTTAGCGCCAGATTGCTGCCCGGCTTAGGCGCGCGAATGCTGGCGACGTCTTCGACGATATGGCCCTTGCGATCCTTGATTACGCGTTGGCTGCCCGCTTTGCCACCAAGCTGATTCTGTAATGCCAGCTCCAGCCCTTCCTGACCGTTGTCGTCTACGTCAGTGAAACCGAGCAGGTGTGCCGTTATGTCCCCGCTTGGGTAATAGCGGCGATACTCACGCCGTAGCGAAACACCGGGCATGCCTAGCTTCACGATTTTTTCCGCCTGTTCGGGTGGTAACTGGCGCTGGAGATAAACGAAGTCGCGTGTAGTGTCGAATAAACGATTCTTCACTTCGGTGATATTCATGCCCATGATCCGCGCTAACTGATTCACTTGTTGCGGTGTCGCTTCTACATCTTGCGGGCTAACCCAAATGGATTCTACAGGCGTGCTGATGGCGAGCGGCTCTCCATTGCGGTCGGTAATCATGCCGCGGTGCGCGCTAATGTCTATGACACGGCTGGAACGTGCATTCCCTTTCTGTTGTAAGAAACTATTGTTGATGCTTTGCAAATAGACTGTGCGTACGATCAATGCACCCATGCCCAATAACAGCAGCACAAATAACAGTCGAGAACGCCACAACGGTAATGTTGCTAGCTTTGCGGCCTGTATATTGCTGGGATAATTCATGGTTGTGCTGAAGGTTTATTCAGCTCTTCAGCACGAATAAATTGGATCTGTTGACTTTTCGGTAGCTGCATTTGTAACCTGTCGACAGCGATTTTTTCCACCCTTGCCGACATTGCCCAGGTACTTTGTTCAAGCTGTAATTGCCCCCATTCCACCTCCATCTGTTGCGCGCGGTCCCTTTCCTTTTGCAATTCCGCAAATAATTTGCGCGCCTTGTTTTGTGAGGTCACAACGCTCAGCGCGCAAATGATCACCATCAGTAAGAAAAGTAGATGTGTCCTAGCCATTTGTTCCCCCCGCACGTTCCGCTACGCGCATTACTGCACTACGTGCCCGTGGGTTGGTTGCTACCTCCCGCGAGGTGGCGCGAACTGCTTTACCGACCAGGTGCAGCCTACCTTTGGGTATATCTGCAGCGCGAATCGGTAAATTGCGTGGCAACGTATCGCCCTGCGCCATGTCGCGCAGAAAATGCTTCACTATGCGGTCTTCAAGCGAATGGAAACTGATGACCACGATACGTCCTCCTGGTCTTAGGTAATCTACACATTGCGGGAGAATCCGCGCAATTTCTTCGAGTTCTTGGTTGAGATAAATCCGTATAGCTTGAAAGGTACGTGTCGCCGGATTTTTCCCGGGCTCATGTGTGCGCACGGCCTGGGCAACAATTTCGCTGAGCTGACGCGTAGTGGTAATAGGTTTCTCTTGGCGTGCAGCAACAAGCGCTCTTGCAATCTGTGTAGCAAACCGTTCCTCGCCATAGTCACGTATTACCTCTCCAAGCAAACTTTCACCTACGGTGGCTAGCCATTCCGCTGCGGTTTGTCCGCTGCTGGTATCCATACGCATGTCCAGTGGCGCGTCGAAACGAAAACTGAAGCCGCGTTGCTTATCATCCAGTTGCGGCGAAGACACGCCCAAATCAAGCAATACCCCGTCTACTTGTTCAACCGCCAGTTTTTCCAGTAACTCGGCCAAGTGCGCGAATCCACTATGCACCATGACAAAACGTGGATCAGTAATTGCTTGCCCCGCAGCTACTGCAGCGGGGTCTTTATCCAATGCAATCAAACGACCCATCGCGCCCAACTTGTGCAGTATCAGTTGACTGTGCCCACCTCGCCCGAACGTGC
Organism: Candidatus Nitrotoga sp. CP45; assembly: GCA_003402375.1. GTDB lineage: Bacteria > Pseudomonadota > Gammaproteobacteria > Burkholderiales > Gallionellaceae > Nitrotoga. The sequence goes on along the minus strand of QFXJ01000054.1, from coordinate 22,688 downwards.
CGTCCACATAGATGCCACCTGGTTTAATCTGCAATGCTTCAATGGCTTCGTGCAATAAAACTGTTTCATGCAGCAATGTGGGTGTGTGGGATAGGCAACCACTCACAACGTGAATCCCTCCAGTTCCGGGGGAAGGTCGCCATGGGCAAACGACAACGCCATTTCCTGCTGCGCTGTCCATTTTGCTTCATCCCACAATTCGAGTTTATTGCCTTGGCCAATCAGCATGACGCGCTTGTCCAGCATCGCATAGTTGCGCAAGGCCGGAGAAATTAGTACGCGTCCCGCCGCATCCATTTCTACGTCTTCGGCGTAACCAACCAGGCGGCGCTGTAGCGCGCGTATGCGCGGATTAAGAGAGGATAGTTTTAGTAATTTGTCACGTATTGGTAGCCATTCGGGCTGCGGATAACACAATAAGCAACCATCCGCGTCGGCAGTTAACACCAACTGACTGGCGAAATGTGCAAGCAAGATATCACGATGCCGAGCCGGTATCGCGAGCCTGCCTTTGCTATCCAGACTGAGTTGTGTAGCTCCTTGAAACATTATCGCAACCCTGTACTCGCTAACCCACAAAAACCCACCTGCCCCCACCTTTTCCCACTATATTGAAAAAATTAGGCTGGGTCAAGCAATAAAATAAGATTTTTCTTTGCGCGACAAGCAGTTAGGGTTGAAAATTGATGTTGGATTAATTTCTTATAAAAAATAATGGATTGCACAAAAAGGCTAATGCTATTTATGATATTTGGGTGGCTTGCCGAGGGAGGAGCGTGGTGGTGTTAAGCCTGCGGGATTGGACAAGTTATTTGAGGTTGTTTTTGTTTTATTTAAGTGAAAAAACCTCCCTGGAGGAGGCGTATTTTAGGCAGCGATAATTTTTATGGCGGCTTTATCGTTAAAGTCGTTTTACCAAGGTCGTTACGTTTTGAATCGTTATCGAAATTAAGTGAAGCCAGCCGATAAGCCGGGTTCTGTCGTGGACAGTCATTCCTCTAGGCGTTTCGTTACCTGACGCTCAAGCGACCTACCCGCAGGCGACGCGAGCCACGTCATTACCTGCCTATTTGGTCTTGCTCCAGATGGAGTTTACCGTGCCGTCCGTGTTACCACGTCCGCGGTGGGCTCTTACCCCGCCGTTTCACCATCGCCGTTTCCTTGTGGAACTTAGGCAGACTATTCTCTGTGGCACTTTTCATCACCTCACGGTGTCCGGCCATTAACCGGCATCTTGCTCTATGGAGCCCGGACTTTCCTCCCCGCCCTTGTTTGCGGACGCGGCGACTGCCTAGCCAGCTTCGAGGTGAGTTTACCACGGTATAGAATCGTCTCGGGAAATAGATCAGGTGGAGCGCACTGATTCAGTAATATTATTCTAAGTTTTTGAGATTTATGCCATGTTGGGAATATTTATTTGGTATTGGAAGACGCTGGGGATAGGAACAACTAAATAAGCAGGCCACCCTATGCTTGAGGGCAATTTATGTATTAACAATGTAGACCATTTATTCGTTGGTACAAAAATGGTGGAGGCTGGTAAATTTTTTGATGAATTCAAATAAAAATTTAATATAAAATGCTAAAAACCAATCTTGAATTACTCAGGCCACAATTTCCCTGTTGTTATTACAAAGTAATTAGTTGATCCAAAGTTAGATTTGGATCAACTAATTCAATTGGAATCATGGAAGAAAGAATGAAGGGTATAGCAAACTGCAAATTGGCCGGATTCTTTTGCCCTGAAATAAAATACTCATATTGCACTATCTAGGAGAAACCATGGACGCAGTAAATTTTTATGTTAATGCTTGGTTTGCCCAAGGCGTAGCTTGTGACAATCTTCAGAAATACGAGGAGGCAATTGAGGCGTATCGGCAAGCACTGCGTCTTCAGCCAGAGTATGCCGATGCTTGGTATAACCTAGGCATTGCTTATGGCAATCTTAAAAAATATGGCCTGGCGACTCTGGCATATGAGGAGGCAGTGCGTATTGAGCCAGAGAGAGCCAGTGCTTGGTTTAATCTGGGCGTGGCTTATTATTTTCAAGATAAGCGGGAAAAAGTACGGGAAATTTACCAGACTTTGCGTAAGCTTGATTTGGCTATGGCGGATGAGTATTCCAACGCTGTATTTACTGAATTCAAGATAAGTCCGGGTGCACACTACAGTCCACCGCCTGATATTTGAATGTGTTGCACTAACTCTTCGTAGGGCACCATTCCCCGCATCTTTAAGTAGCGCAGGATACGGTGTGACCGCACTTCATGTTATTGATTTATATCAATAATGTTAATTTGTGGGTGTCCAGCATTGGTAATCCGATAAAGCTAACTGCCCAGATAGGCGCGGCGTACCACAGCACTCCCCAGAAGATTGGCCGCGCTGTCGGATAATGTAATCAGGCCGCTTTCCATCACATAACCGCGTTGCGCCACTTCGAGGGCAAGCTTAGCATTTTGCTCAACCAGCAGAATTGAAACGCCTTGAGCAGAAATGTTGCGGATGGTTTCAAAAATTTTGACCACCATCATCGGCGCCAGTCCCATGCTGGGTTCATCCAGCATCAATAGTTTGGGGCGGCTCATCAACGCGCGCCCCAGGGCCATCATTTGTTGTTCGCCGCCGGACAGCGTGCCGGCCAGTTGCATATGGCGCTCGGCCAAGCGCGGAAACAACTTGTAGATGTGTTGCATATCCTGCGCAATGGAGGATTTGTCGTTGCGGCAATATGCACCCATCTGCAAATTCTCTTCCACCGTCAGCCGCGCGAATACACCACGTCCTTCCGGCACTAATACTAATCCTTCTTGTATAAGTTGATGTGCTGCGTGGTTTTGTAAAGATATGCCGCGGTAATGTATTTCGCCTGCAGACGGTTGTAGCAAGCCAGCTAATGCCTTAAGCGTTGTGGTTTTACCGGCCCCATTGCTGCCGATGATTGCGACCAGTTCGCCCGGTGCTACGTCGAGATCGATGCTTTTTAGTGCCTGAATGCCGCCGTAAGCTACTTTCAGATCGCGTACCCGCAACAGTGAGCTTGATGTAGATGCAGTCATGGTTTTGTTATGCTAACGATATGAAGCATCTGTTTTTATGATTGGATTCCTGCCTGCGCGGGAATTATGGGTTCTGTTCCCAAATAAGCCGTGATCACCGCAGGATCGCATCGAATTTTTTCCGGCACGTCCTCGGCGATTTTTTTGCCGTAATCGAGAACTGCCACGCGGTCGCACAGTCCGAGAATAAATTTTACGTCATGTTCGATGAGCAGCACTGTAATGCCGCTGGCACGTATGGATAGTAATAATTCCTTCAGGTTTTCAGTTTCGGTGGCATTCATGCCCGCCGCTGGTTCATCTAACGCAAGTAATTTTGGATCGGTAGCCAGTGCACGGGCAATCTCCAGCCTACGTTGTTCGCCGTAGGATAGATTTTTGGCCAAAGTTTGGTGCGGGCGGTCTATTCCAACATAGCTCAGTAAGGCACGTGCATGTTGCACGATTGCATGTTCTTCGGCGCGTGCTGTAGCGTTGCGAGTCAACGCGCCCCAGATGCCGCTGCTGGTGCGCAGGTGACGACCGACCATGACGTTTTCTAGTGCAGTCATATTCGCAAACAAGCGAATGTTCTGGAAGGTGCGCGCAATTCCTGCTTGCGCTAACACATGTGGTTTGCAGCGGCCGCTATACTCCATGTTGTTAAACGTGAAACGCCCACTATCCGCCTGATACAGCCCAGTCAAAATGTTAAAGAGTGTCGTTTTACCCGCCCCATTTGGGCCGATCAAGCCATAGATTTCACCACGTCGAATGTGTAGCGAAATATCGCTCAGTGCAGATAGGCCACCGAAACGTTTGGCTACACCAGACAGTTCGAGTAAATTGATGTCGAGTTCAAGGGGTGTTGTCATGCCCAGGTATCCTAATTACAGCTGAGCTGCATCATTTTCGGCAACCAGTTCGCGTCGGCGTTGGTTAGAGGGCCATAATCCGGCAGGTCGCCATAACATGACCGTGATCAGCGCTAGTCCAAATAACAACATGCGCAGGCTTTCCGGGTCGATAAGCGTCTTGCCGAACAGTAGTTGTTGTGCCGGCCCTGAGCCGTGGCGCAAAGCTTCGGGCAATACTACTAGCAGCATGCTTCCTAACAGCACGCCGTTGATGTTGCCCATACCACCTAGTACCACCATGCATAAGACTGAGATGGATTCAGTTAGGCCAAAACTTTCCGGGCTGACAAAACCTTGGAAACCAGCAAACAAGCCACCCGCCAAACCGCCGAAAGTTGCCCCCATGGCAAATGCCAGCAGTTTGATATTTCGGGTATTTATGCCCATCGCTTCAGCGGCCACTTCGTCTTCGCGAATTGCCATCCAGGCGCGACCGATGCGTGAATCTTCCAAGCGTAGTGAAATAAAAATTACTAGTAATGTGAAGAAAAGGAACAGGTAGTAATGTAGATGCACAGAGGGAAAAGTGAGGCCAAGCAACTCGTGCGTGTTGCCTAATGAGAATTCGCCGAAACGGATGGGATCTATCATGCTGATGCCTTGCGGGCCATTGGTGATGTTAATCGGCGCGTTCAGGTTGTTGAGGAAGATGCGAATGATTTCGCCAAATCCTAAGGTGACGATGGCGAGGTAATCACCACGTAAGCGCAAAGTTGGTGCTCCTAGCAGCACGCCGAATAAACAGGCCAGCAGTGCGCCCAGCGGCAAGATTATCCAAAATGGCAAATGCAAGCCTAATTGAGGCGAGCCAAGTAAGGCATAGCAATATGCGCCTACCGCAAAGAAGGCGATGTAACCGAGGTCGAGCAGGCCTGCGTAACCGACTACGATGTTCAACCCCAGCGCCAGCATGATGTATAGCAATGCGAAATCCATGATGCGTACCCAACCGCGCCCGAACAGTTCTTCGGTAAAGAAGGGTAACGCCAGCAGCACAATGGCGAGCATGACAAACGCAATCCATGCGCCGCGCTTGCCCTTAGATGACAGATGTTTAAGCGCGTTCCGCAACACGCTCTCCTAGCAAGCCGGATGGACGGAAGATCAATACGGAAATCAGCACAAAGAAGGCAAATACATCTTGATAATGACTACCGAGAAAGCCACCACTGAGATCACCAATATAACCTGCTCCTAAACTTTCAATTAACCCCAGCAGCAGACCACCCACCATAGCCCCGCGCATGTTGCCGATACCGCCTAATACAGCGGCAGTGAATGCTTTGAGTCCAAGAATGGAACCCATGTAATAGTGTACGATGCCGTAGTTTGCACTGACCATGATACCTGCCACTGCAGCCAGCGCGGAACCCAGCATGAAAGTAACAGCAATCACAACATTGATATTCACCCCCATCAGAACGGCAGCGGAGGGATTCTCCGCTACGGCGCGCATTGCGCGGCCCAGACGAGTGCGATGCATCAACAGCAGCAAGCCCCCCATCATTCCCAACGCGATTAATACAATAAGGATTTGCACTTCCGTAATGATTGCACCAGATAACATATGTGAGTTGTTTGGCAGTAAAGACGGAAAAGCATGGTATTCGCGTCCCCAGAACATCATCGCCAGATTTTGCAACACAATGGACACGCCAATCGCAGTGATTAACGGGGCCAGACGTGGGGCGTTTCGCAATGGACGGTAGGCGATGCGCTCGATGCCATAACCTAATGCCATGCAAACCACAACCGAAATTATTAGGCTGATCAGTAATATCAGCAGCGGCGGAAAGCCAGAATCGATGAGCAACTGGATTACTGACAGCGCTACCATTGCCCCTACCATCACCACTTCGCCATGCGCGAAATTAATCAGACCGAGAATGCCGTACACCATGGTGTAACCCAATGCAACCATGGCATACACGCTGCCTTGCACGAAGCCGTTGACGATTTGTTGTAGTAATGTGTCCAATGGTTACTCACAAACAAAAAACGACACGCAATGTGTCGCTTTATTTTTTAATTCGATCACGGTCAATGCGCGGATATCGCGGTGTTTCCGCCCATGATTTGCAGCGGCTGCCACTTGCCTTGCTGTACTTGGTACAGCGTCACTGCACCGCCCTTAATGTCACCCTTTTCGTCGAAGGCGATGTTCGCGGTCACGCCACCATGAGTAATCTTGGCGAGTTCGGGCAGGTATTTCGCTGGATCGGCTGAAGCGGCTTTCTGCATCGTGGCGATCATCACGTTCACTGCATCATAACAATAGGGTGCATACAGTTGAATGGGTTGTTTATATTTTGCTTCATAGCGCTGGGAGAAGTCTTTGCCGCCGGGCATCTGTTCCAGTGGTACGCCGGGCAGTGAAGCATAAACCCCATTGGCGGCATCGCCGGCCAGATCCAATAATTTCGGCGTGTAACCACCGTCGCCCATTACAAACTTAATATTTAAACCAAGAGCTTTAAGTTGTTTGGCCATCGGTACGCCTTGCGGATCCATACCGCCAAAAAATAGCAAATCGGGGTGCTTACCCTTGATGGAAGTCAGCACTGCAGTAAAGTCAACCGCTTTGTCAGTGGTATATTCACGCGTTACGATCTGCGCACCGTTAGTTTGTGCAGATTTGATGAACTCATCGGCCAGTCCTTGGCCATAGGCGGAGCGATCGTCTATAACCGCGACTTTTTTAGCATTCAGGATCTTTGCTGCGAATTCGCCCAGTGCCTTGCCTTGTTGCCCGTCGTTGGACATCACGCGGAAGGCGGTCTTAAGGCCTTGGGCAGTGTAACTCACTGCTGTTGCGGAAGGGGAAATTTGGGGGATGCCGTTATCGCTGTAGATCCTAGACGCAGGGATAGAGGTGCCGGAATTGAGATGGCCAATCACGCCATTCACTTTTGCGTCGACTAGCTTTTGTGCCACGATAGTCGCAGTTTTCGGATCCGCTTGGTCATCCTCGCTGATTAATTCAAAACGGGCCTTACGTCCGCCAATGATGACTCCCTTGGTGTTGGCATCTTCGATCGCCATGCGTGTACCGTTCTCATTGTCTTTGCCAATATGAGCTTGCGGCCCGGTGAGTGGGGCAGCGGCACCGATTTTTACCACTAGTTCATCAATGCTACTGTTAACGGGTTTTTTTGATTCGCCGCAAGCCGAAAGAATAGCAATGGACAAGGCGAGAAGCAGAAATGACTGATTATGCGGCATGATGGATTTAGAGAATAATCAAGCTATTGAATGGATTATGTTTGGCATGCCATATTTTTGTCAGTCTGGCATATTTCGAACCGGACTTGGATGTAATAATTTAACCAGCTCATATACTTTCTGGAGGCGTTCATCGGTATGTGGTTAATTATTTTTGCCAATTGGGTGTTAGTCATAAAACACGAACACTATTTGGTAATAGCAATAGCCAGCTGGTAAGTATTGTTTGTAGTCATCAGGCCTGTTAAGACAAGCATGTTGGCAGTAATTAGATCTAAAAAGATGATTATTATTGCTGCTAGCACCAACGCATCATGTGGAGCAGAAGCTATCAAATCTTAAAACGTAAAATACTGTATTCGTAATTTACGTGATATGCGTCGCATAGTCATTAGTGTCAATTTGTTGGATGTCGGAAATTGTAATTGAAATGCCAATCAATTAAAGCCAGCGTAAACTAATTTATAGTTTGCTCTGCTTGTACATGGTTAATATTATTAGGTAATTAATTGAATTGTTATACAGATAAAGCAGAAATCGGCTAATGCCGATTTCTGCTAAGAGAAATTAACCCCTTGATTACTTCGCCAGATCCAGTACGAAATGAACCAGTGTCTTGATGTCTGCATCGCTTACTTTAGGAGAGTTAGCAGTCATTGGTACGCTACCCCAGTTGCCAGTACCACCCTTGGCCACTTTCATCATCAGGCCTTCTTCCAATGACATTTTCTTGGCGCCAGCAGCAGCACTGCCAGTGGGTGAATAAGCATATTCCTTAACGCCTTTGTATTTCTTGGAAACATCCATCCAAGCGGGGCCGACCAATTTTGAATCAATTTTGTGGCAAGCAGTACAGCCGCTTTTTTTAGCCAATTCCGGCATATCAGTTGCTAAAACGCTACCTGCTGCCATCAGGCCTGCTGCTGCAACCACGCTAACGATGATAGATTTCATTTTTTTAAGCTCCATTAAATTAAGTTTTCCTACAATTAAACTATTAGACATTGCTGCCTATGCCATTTTAACCAACTCCGTCTTGTTTGCAAACTGTAAGGCACTAGACAGTGTTGATAATAACGCATACCGCTAACTTGTCGTTGACAAAGCCTATTTCGGCGCGTAACAGATGAAATCTGCTACGCGCCGGAAGGCAGAATAGGCTTGTAACTAAATCACGTATAATAATCGATCTGGAAATATCATTAAAATACTTGCTCAGTATGCTCATTCATCCCCAGTTCGATCCCGTAGCTATCCACCTTGGCCCCCTTGCAGTGCATTGGTACGGATTGATGTATTTAGTTGCCTTTATGTTGTTTCTATGGCTGGGAAAATTGCGCATTCGCACCCTCAATCGCCCTGGGTGGGATGAAAAAATGATGGATGACCTCTTATTTTACGGCATTCTTGGTGTTGTACTGGGCGGAAGGCTGGGCGAAGTTCTGTTTTACAACCCCGGTTACTACGTGTCTCGCCCGCTTGAAATTCTTGCGGTGTGGCAGGGCGGTATGTCATTCCATGGTGGTTTTCTTGGCGTACTTGTGGCGATGGCACTTTTTGCACGTCAACATAAATTGCCCTGGCTACAATTGATGGACTTTATTGCTCCTTTGGTGCCCCTAGGGCTGGGCGCAGGACGTATCGGCAATTTTGTTAATGCTGAATTATGGGGGCGGCCTACAAATATGGCTTGGGGGATGGTGTTTCCCAATGTGGATGATCTGCCGCGTCACCCTTCTCAACTTTATGAGTTTGTGTTGGAAGGTTTGGTCCTGTTTGCGCTTATGTGGCTATATTCACGCAAGCCTCGTCCAGTGGGCGCAATATCTGGTTTGTTTCTTATCGGCTATGGTAGTTTCCGTTTTTTTGTCGAATATACACGTAACCCAGATGACGGCATATTTGGCCTAATGAGTTTTGGAATTAGCATGGGCCAATGGCTCAGCCTACCAATGGTGATTGTGGGGTTAATATTCTTGTTACGGGGAAGGCGAAAAGCGGGTACCTAGTCGCCCTCCTCCTCAGTTTTTATCGTCAAGGCCATGACAGATTCTGTATTTTGCCTCAGTAGTGTCCGGAGATTGGATAGATACCGCATGACAACCCTTTGAGCAACCATAATTAAGTGGCATATTTCTCTGTAACCAATTTCAACTTGCACCAAGCTTCTGACTTTTGTCAGGAGTCCGCATATGCATATGCACGCAGGGAAACTGGTTTTCGTTCAACTAATGGAGCACCTACCATTGCACACGTTTCGTCAGTGCGTGGCCAAATATCCAAGTCGATATCCAACGCTTAAGTTCTCGCATCTCGATCAATTTCTCTGCATGGCATTCGCGCAGTTGACTTACCGCGAGAGCCTGCGCGACATCGAAACCTGTTTGCGCACCCAACAAGCCAAGCTCTATCACCTGGGCATACGAGGCAACATAGCCAAGAGCACACTGGCCGATGCCAACGAGCAACGCGACTGCCACATCCACGCGGATTTTGCGATAAGCTTCATTCAGATCGCCCGAAAGCTTTACGCATGCGACCGCTTTGCGTTGGAACTGGAGCAGATGGCCTATGCACTCGACACCACGACCATCGACTTGTGTTTGAGCGTCTTTCCATGGGCACATTTTCGCCGAGCAAAAGCTGCCGTCAAGATGCATACACTGCTCGATCTGCGCGGCAACATTCCAACCTTCATTCACATCACCGATGGCAAGATGCACGAGGTCAGTGTGCTCGACATCTTGATACCCGAGGTTGGCAGCTTTTACATCATGGATCGTGGCTTCACCGACTTCGCACGCTGGTTCACCTTGCATCAAGCGCAGGCATTTTTTGTCATTCGTGGCAAATCCAATCTGCTCTTTCGTCGCGTCTACTCTCGTCCCGTGGACAAGTCCACGGGGCTTTGCTGCGATCAATCCATTATATTGACCGCGCCGAAGGCCAGTAAGGATTACCTGCAGCACCTGCGACGCATCAAGTTCTACGATGCCGAACACGGCAGGCATCTGGTCTTCCTGACCAACAACTTCGATTTGCCTGCGCTGACCATCGCCAAGCTTTATCGTTGCCGCTGGCAGGTCGAACGATTCTTCAAATGGATCAAACAGCATCTTCGGATCAAACGGTTCTATGGCACTACCGAAAATGCAGTTGAAGACACAAATATGGATTGCAGTTTCGGTTTACGTCTTGGTCGCCATCGTGAAAAAACGGCTCAAAACCGAGGCTTCGCTTTACACAATCCTACAGATTTTGAGCCTGACTCTTTTCGATAAAATACCGTTCGATCAATTGCTTAAAAATTCGGAGATACAAATGACTATACAGCAAAACAACAACCAATTGAATCTATTCAATTAAAAGTCCGGACATTTCTGATTTTGCCTATTCCCACGATAAGAATCATGTGCCGGGACGATTTCAGTGGTTGCGTGGATTTATCGAGGTGATCCAGAGTATTCCGCACCAAATTTCATCCGTGATGAAAGCAATGATCCGCATCTGCGTTTGAATTTGCAGCAAGTTGAAACACCTCATCGACGATGCAGCCATGAAATGGGTGTGTTCATTCAAGCTTGAATCGAAGCGGTGACCGAAAGCGATTGCGCCAACATGGAAAGATGTGATCAGTCAGGTGTACGGTGATTGTAGTCATGCATAGGGCCCACACGTGCGATACGTTTGGCTGTGGCTCCATATTGGCCCCGTTGGTGATTTGGATCGCGTCGTAGAGCACGAGTGTTCTGAAGCTATTGTTATCCTTGCTACAGCGGAGGGTCGTGCGTCGTGTGTTGTACGAAGAAGAACGCGCGCCGTATTCTTTGCACGAGAAAGTGATGAGAAAATCGTGACCATATTCGTTGTGGTGAGTGTGGGCGAACTGCTAGCTAACATTCCGTAGTCGGGACAGTGGCGAAAGGTTGGTTTTAGACCTATTTTCTTTTGTTGTTTGCTCAAAATTTGTGCCTAATTTAGCTCTGGTGCGGGGTGCATTAAATTGGGGAGAATTATTTAATTGAGTGAAAATATTCCTGATTAATTACGTACCTCAGTTGGGTGTGATTTTTTACGTACAGGCTGATACGGTGAGCCGCTGAGGGATTAATAATAGGCGTTTATTCACGACGGCAGGCAGCACTGGCAGTGCCAAGCGTACCGCTACCAGATCGGCCACTGTCGGTACGACCTTCCAAGCGACGAAATTGCCATTCGGGCGGCTGGGGTATGTAACTATTGATCCGGCATGGTGAAGTATGAACCCCGTTTGGGCTGAACTTGTCGAAGCCTGTTCATCTTTATGACAGGCTCTCAAGAAACAGCTTTTTATAGCCATATATATCAATGGGTTAATAAATATGAAAAATGGCCAAACAGCCCCCGATTATCTGAGAAATCAGTTTCTTGCCAACGCCTTTCGGCCTGCGGGCGAATATCATACTCAAGGCGAGCGGACTTCAAACATAATCTGGCCAAATTAATAATTCAGGAAAATATTTACGCAAGACGCCATGGTTAAGGGTACGGCAGAATTGGTCATCGGGTTAGCAGGCACGGCGTAGAAGTATTGTGTCACGATAGCCAGTGGGCGATTTAAGTGTGTTGAGACAAGAATGGTAGTGCTATTGGAGTGACTCGCGTTATTGCCGAGTTTTTGAAGTTGTTGGCTTGTTTGAACGCTGGGCGCAAAGCTGTCTGTTGACCTATGCTACCAACGTGCGGGAGTTTGGGATATTTGGTTCTGTAGGCGCTTGGAATGAAGTGGGTACGCAGTGACGAAAGCTTAGGTCACGTACGTTGGGTGGCGTTGGGGTGTTATATTGCGACGAAACTCATTGAAGCTGTATCGAAATTCATCCGCCAACCGTCGATTGTCATGTCGTTTTAACCTCGATACTGACGCGGTAACGAAGGAAAGTAGGTCTCTATATAAAAATACTCATGAAATTTACTGTGGTGAATTTATATTTTTTGGAGCTTTGCTAAAAGTCCATTACCGATTGCAAATTTTAAAGATTAAGATTTTGTGTTGTTTAGAGGCGTGATATATGCAAAGTACGTAGCATAATGTTTATATATATATTTATGTACATAAATTTGTGAAAATTGAAAAAAATTATGTACGAATTAGCTTGCCATAATTTTATTAATGTTAATTTTGTTATTTTGTACTGTTGACTTTATTTTCCAAACTGGACATTATGCCGTCGTTTCATCGCGTCTATTCCTTGTGGATTGGTCCGCACCAAGTTAAGCGTGTGAATGCTTAAAGCGATGTTGTGTCGTTTTAAATTACCAGTTATTGAGTGTGATAATGCATGTCGATGTTGTCCCGTCGGCAGTCTAATTGTTTGTTGGGGGAGCTACTTACGATGTATTGTTTTTTACGTTTTTCCATTCTGCTTGTTGGATTGATTGTTTCCGCTGGCAGCTATGCCGTTAGTGCGGCGCAGCCTCTCACTACAGCTGACGACTTGGGCCCTAAAGTTGAGCAGCCAATTGAGTTTCCCCATGATCGTCACGCTGGTGATGCTGCAAAAGGTGGTATGCAGATAAATTGTATGTACTGCCACACTTATGCGCGTCGTAGTATTGTGGCTGGTATTCCACCATTGCAGAAATGTATTGGTTGCCATCAAAACATCGAGTCGGTGCGGGAAACTCCGCGTATCAAGAAACTATTCGAATATTGGGAAGCTAAAAAAGCAGTGCCTTGGAAAAAGGTGCATGATCTTCCTGATTTCGTGCGTTTCAACCATGAACGACACATTCAGCGTTTTGTTTTTGCGCAGAACAAGCCGGTGCAAGAAGCTTGTGGATATTGTCACGGTGATGTGAAAACAATGACGGTTGCGCGTCGCCAAAAGCCACTTTCCATGGGTTGGTGTGTGAGCTGTCATCAGAAAGATCACCCGGTAGATGCAACATCCACAAAAACGACCCACGGTCCGAACGACTGCTGGCAGTGTCATAAGTAATCGACGCATTCACAAGATAAAGATTTCCAAGAGGTATCAGCAATGATTGAAAATAGTTTTAATCGGCGAGGTTTTCTGAAGGTACTGGGGTGGGGTGGTGCGACGGTCGCGTTAAGCGGTTGTGGCAATACCTCAGTTGAGGATGGAAAGGAATTTGTAACTTCATATGTCCAGACGGCGGACTATATAATTCCTAGTATTGGTACATACTTTAACTCGACTTGTGCGCAGTGTGATGCTGGGTGCGGCATTATGGGGCGAGTGCGGGAGGGGCGTGTGCTTAAGCTGGAAGGTAATCCAAAATCATCCATTAATAACGGCAAAATGTGCGGTTTAGGGCAGGCCGGAGTGCAGGCGCATTACAACCCAGATCGCATCCGAGAGCCGTTGTTGCGCAATGGTGATAAAGGCGAAGCGATAACATGGGAAAAAGCGTTGGGGTTAATCAACGAAAAGGTTGGCGGTGTGAAAGCAGAGAATATCGCCTTCCTGACAGGTGGTGTCAGTGGACATGTCAAAGCATTATTGAAAAATTATCTGGATGCACTGGGTTCCGGCCATCATTATGTTTATGAGGCAGTTGCACCGTCAATTATGCGTGCAGCTAATAAGAAGGCTTATGGCATAGAAATGCCGCGATTACGTCTGGACAAGGCCAAGGTTATCGTTTCCTTCGGAGCAGATTTTCTTGGTGCGTGGATCTCGCCAGTGCATTTTTCCCAGCAGTATGCTCGCTTCCGTAAGGCCGATAATGGCGAGCGCGGGGTGCTGGTACAAGTTGAGTCCAAGATGACACTAACTGGTGCGAATGCGGATCGTTGGTTGGCTATACGTCCTGGTACCGAAGGCATTCTAGCATTGGGATTAATCAATGCGTTAGCTGCGGCAGGGTTGTCTGTTCCTGGAGATGTTGCTGCTGTTGTGAAGGAATACACCACAGATCGGGTAAGCAAAGATACCGGAGTGTCTACTGAGCATATAGGCAGGCTCGCAGCCTTACTGAAGGAGCGCAGTCCTAGCTTAGTGATTGCCGGTAGTGCCGCAGAAGGCTATGCGCACGGTTCGCAAAATGCCACTGCTATTGCTTTGTTGAATCAAGTATTAGGTAATGTCGGTAAGACGGTAGAGGCTCCGTCCAGCGTGCCGTTTCCGCAAATGGCGCCAGCTACGGGCAACCGCCTTGCGCTACAGTCGCTCAATGACAATGTGGCGCAAGATAAGGTTAAAGTGTTGTTTACCTATGGTGTAAACCCAGTGTTCACCGCACCTGCATCCATGAAACTGAAAGAAAACTTAAAGAAAGTACCGTTTAAGGTGGTTTTTGCTCATTACATGGATGAAACCGCACTAGAGGCTGATTTGGTATTGCCGTTGAATTCTGCGCTGGAGGATTGGGCAACTGCGATGCCTGAATATGTTGCCGAAGGTGCTCAGCTGAATATCCAGCAGCCGCTGATGGAAAAGTTGTACCCCGGTACGCTTGGTATGGGCGATATCTTGCTTGCGTTGCTTAAGCAGCGCCGACCAGATGAGTACAAAGGTTATGAAGACTTCTATTCCTACTTACGTAGTGCGATGGTGTCAAACAAGGGCGCATTGGGCGGTTTGGCTACGGATGATGATACATTTTGGGATGCGACTTTAAGCCATGGCGTGGTCAAATTGGCAGGTACGCCTGTCAATATGTCTGGCAGTCCATCTGCCAAAGGTTTAGTCGTGCCTGGCCCATTTGCGGAAGATAGTGCGTATCCGTTCCACCTGATTCCGGCAGTGAGCGCTAGTTTGCGCGATGGTCGCAATGCCAATGAACCTTGGTTGCAGGAATCACCAGATCCACTGACTACTATCGTGTGGGATAGTTGGGTAGAGATGCATCCTAAGACTGCTGCTAAGTTGGGTATTGTGGAGGGCGATATTGTCGAAGTGGCATCGAGAAGTGGCGCTATTAAGGCGCAGGCCTATGTGTTTACCGGCATACACCCAGACGTAATTTCAGTGCCGCTCGGTAATGGCCATGAAGCGCTGGGGCGTTATGCAAAGGGTATCGGTGTTAATGCCTTCAAAATTCTTGATTCCGTATTCGACAAAGAAACTGGAGAGTTGGCAATGCACGAGACGCGCGTTAAAGTTAGCAAGGCTGGGCAGCGTGTAGTTATAGTTAAAGATGAGGGTCCTGCTGGTGGCAATCAGATGGGTAGAAAAATTGCGGTTAGGATGTCATCGAATAAAGTGAATCTTTCGGGGGAGGTATAAAAGGTGTCCATCACTAATTTATTAGAAAACTGGTCGGACTTCCGCCAGCAGCATCCGTCGGATGAGAGGCCGCACCGGGAATACAAATGGGCGATGAGTATAGACTTAGATTCATGCACGGGTTGCAATGCTTGTAGCGTGGCGTGTTATGCAGAAAACAATCTGCCCGTGGTTGGCAAGGAGAAATTTGCACATGGACATTCCCATCATTGGATACGCATTGAACGTTATTGGGATAATGATGGCCGCGAATTTGCCGACCAGGGGGCGCAGTTCTTGCCTATGCTGTGTCAGCATTGTGAGTCTGCACCGTGCGAAACGGTTTGTCCTGTAGGTGCTACTAACCACACGGCGGATGGTCTGAACTCGCAGGTTTACAACCGTTGTGTCGGTTCACGCTACTGCAACGCGAACTGCCCGTACAAGGCTCGCTACTTCAACTGGTATGATTATCCAACTACTGATAATGTGTGGCCGGAGCCGATGAATCAGCAGCTCAATCCAGACGTGACCGTGCGCGGCAAGGGTGTGATGGAGAAATGTACGTTCTGTGTGCAGCGATTGACTGTCGCCAAGAGCAACGCACGTAGCGCAGGGCGAAGTGTACTTGATGGTGAAGTGCAGACTGCCTGCCAGCAAGTTTGTCCGACTGGAGCTATATCCTTTGGTAATCTGGTTGACCCCTTGGCCAAGGTTGGTAAACAGTGGATGACACAACAGGTTGAACTGAATAAGGATAAGCAA
This sequence comes from Candidatus Nitrotoga sp. CP45, assembly GCA_003402375.1. Lineage (GTDB taxonomy): Bacteria > Pseudomonadota > Gammaproteobacteria > Burkholderiales > Gallionellaceae > Nitrotoga. The sequence continues at coordinate 6,533 of QFXJ01000054.1, read as the reverse complement.
GCAAAAGACGCGGAAGAAAAGGCGGTTAAACTGCGTGGCTATCGCATTTTGGAAGAGTTGCGCACTTATCCGTCGGTGATGTATCTGGAGCAGTTGCGTGAAAGCGCTATTTAAGCAGCGCAATGGGGAGGCCGTGTGGGAAGCGGCATTGAAGCTACTTTCACGCAAGCACAAGGGGAGGAAATAGAGCAATGGGAAAAGATATACGCGAAGATATAGCTTGGGCACAGATTAACAAAGATGTGCTTAAGAGTTTAGAGAGTCCAAGAAGGATGTATTGGGTAATTTTATTTATCGCAATTGCCATGATAGGTGTGGCGGTGGGAAGTGAGGTTTATCAGTATCAGACCGGCATGGGTGTCTCCAATAAAAATAATTCTCATGTATGGGGTTTGTATATCGCTACTTTCATTTTTTGGATAGGTATGAGCCATTCCGGAACTTTGTTGTCAGCGATTCTGCATTTAATGCATGCTGATTGGCGTAAACCGATCTACCGTTTTGCCGAGGCAATGACAACTTTCTCGTTGATGACGGCGGGTTTGTTCGTTTTGGTGCACTTGGGTCGTTTATGGATGGTCTATTATGTGATGCCTTATCCTAATGAGCGCTGGGTGTGGCCAAACTTTCAGTCGCCGCTTGTATGGGATATGTTTGCGATTGCCACTTATTTAAGTTCTTCCGTTCTTTTTCTTTATGTTGGCATGATCCCTGATCTGGCAATTTGCCGTGATAATATCCACGCGGGCTGGCGTAAGAAACTTTATACTGTTATGTCACTTGGTTGGGAAGGAACTGATCGCCAGTGGCGCAACTTCCGGATCACATATTTAACAATAGCTTGTTTCCTGATTCCGCTGGCGGTTTCTGTTCACTCCATCGTGGCTTCTGACTTTGCAATGTCGAATATGCCGGGTTGGCACGTAACGTCGTTCCCTCCGTATTTTGTTGCGGGTGCCTTGTATTCCGGTTGTGCGGCGATTATCACGCTTTTTATCATTCTACGATATGTGTTCAAGTTTGAAGAGTACATGACGTTGCCTATAATGAAGAAACTGGTACGCCTAACCTTTGCTATTGCGATGGTGTGGACTTACCTCAACCTGATTGAGTTCGCTTCAGTGTGGTATGGACATGATCAGACAGCCAAGGATCAATTAATTTTTAAGGCGACCGGTCCTTATGCCCCATTCTTCTGGGCAATGATTTTCTTCGGCTCTATTTTGCCATTGATGCTAGCATTCAAACGCTTCCAAACGCACCTCCCGATATTGTTCATAGTGTCGATTTTGCTTAACGTGGGTATGTGGCTGGAACGTTGGATGATCATCGCGCCGAGTTTTGCGCACGGCCACTATCCATGGACTTGGGATCATGATCAATGGCCAAGCTTAGTGCAGTGGGGCATCGTGTTTGGTAGCTTTGGTTGGTTCACTTTATTGTTTATGGTGTTCTGTAAGGTATTCCCATCCGTGTCTATGTATGAAGTTAAAGAAATGGTGTATCACCGCAGTCTGGCATTGAAGCACAAACCTGCAGTGAAGGGAGATTATTAAATGAGCAAACGTCATTTACTTGCATTATTTAACGATTTTGATGAAGCCGTGGCTGCAATTGCCGAATTACGCGGATCTAATATCAAGGGGTTTGACATAGACGACATGATTCTTAAGTCGCCCATTGAGCATCCTGAAGTTGAAGAGGTGTTGGGCGACAAGCCAGTTAATGTTCAATGGTTTACTTTGGTTGGGGCCTGTATGGGTGGTTTGCTTGCGTTCTTTCTTGTTGCGAGCGCGCAGGCCAACTTTTTTTCTCAAATTAAAGGTGGTAAACCAATTGTGCCATTGCCGCCTGATTTTGTGCTGACGTATGAAATGTTTATCCTGGGTGGCGTATTTATCACCATTTTGGGTTTTTTGATTTGCGCAGGTTTACCAGCTAAGCGGTCACCGTTATATAGCGCTAAAGTATCGGAAGATCAAATTGGAATTTTGGTGAAAGGGGATGAGTCGGCATTAGTTGCTTTCAAGACGATTTTTGTCAAGCATAAGGCACTTGAGATCCAAGAAGAGGCGAGAAAATAATGAGATTATTTTTAGTAATTGTATTGCAGTTGATACCTGCATTTGCGCAAGCTTGGCCATGGTCGAATGACATGGCGAATCAGATTAGTATTAAACCGCAGGAAAGTGCGGATTTGAAAAATCCTGGTATGAGGCCTTACCCAAAAAATTCAGTTCCAATTCCTGGTACTACATCTTTAGTAAAGGATATGGCTGCATCTGAGAAGCAGTTGAATCCAATTCCAGCAGATGACAAATCAGTGGCTCTTGGCGGGAAGTTGTTTCAAATTTATTGTACTCCTTGTCACGGATATTCTGGCAAAGGGGATGGACTAGTTGGAGCGAAATTATTATTAAAGCCGTTTGATTTGACAGCTGAACAAACAAAAGGACGGTCTGATGGTTTCATTTGGGGCTATATGACATTCGGTGGTGCGGTCATGCCATCGTATGCTAATGATCTGTCAGCTACTGAACGCTGGAATGTAATCAACTATGTGCGCAAGGTGCTGCAAAATGGGCAATCTGCCGTGGCAGTAACGCCTACAGCCAAATAAGGGGGTGCAGCAAATGATTTCGTATAGCAATTGGTCAGTTTTGACAGTTAGTTTTTTGGTGGTGCTTTATCTAGCACTGGGAGGGGTAACATTAAGTGCGGTGTTGCACTTGGTAGGCGCTCAATGGCGCTATGAGGTTCGCCGGTTAGCGGTATCCTTGTTTGCGCTTTTTCCATTGGCATTTATATTATTGCTTATATTATTGGTTGGCGGCGAAAATACTTTTCCTTGGTTGAGCACGGCTACTGAGCATGGGCATCATCTTCCTGCTTGGCATAACTACACATTTTTGGTGGCCCGCCAGGTGCTTGGTATGCTGGCAGTAATGACTATTTTTTGGATATTTATCAAGCGACAAGAAGTAAGTGATCGCAGCAAGGAAGATCAGCAACGTTTTCATAATATTGCAAATTGGATTCCTTATACTTTTGTATTATACGGCACTATGATAGCGTGGGACTTTGAGATGACGCTGGTGCCATCTTGGCATAGTGCGATTTATGGCATGCAGCATTTTATTAGTAATTTCAACATGTTCATGGCTTTCCTTGTGGCGTGGATTTACGTATTGAATACGTGTGGAAAATTGGTGCGCCCCGTTGAAGTTTATGTTTACAACTATCTCGCGCAGATGATGTTCGCCTTCACTTTACTATTTATATACACTTTCTTTGCACAATATTTAGTCATCTGGTATCCCAATCTCCCCAATGAAGTAGATCGCGTGATGGGGATGCAGAATGGCGACTATAGCGTGCTATGGTGGTCAATGATAACTCTTAAATTTATTATTCCATTTACAGTGCTGGCTATGCGTAGGTCACGGCACTCACCGCCCATTATTTTGACAGTGGCTGCTAGTATTATTGTTGGTACTTTGTTTGAAAGGTATATTTGGATTTCTGGTGTGAATGGAACTGGCACTTTACCTGTTTTTGCCGTTTTAATTGTCACTCCAGTATTAGCCGTTATCGGGTATTTGCTGGTGCGGCGTACGATGGCCCGTAACCATCTAATAAAGGTGTGAGTCGCGCTATGATGACGCTTTACTCGGGAACAACAGACCCGTTCAGCCAGCGCTGCCGTATCGTATTGTATGAAAAAGGAATGGATTTTCAGATCATTGATGTTGACGTATTCAACAAGCCTGAAGATCTCGTTGTTATGAATCCATATAATATGGTGCCAGTCTTGGTTGAGCGCGACTTAGTGCTGTATGAGTCTAATATTATTAACGAATATATTGACGAACGTTTTCCACATCCACAGTTGATGCCTGCTGACCCGGTTATGCGAGCACGAGCGCGATTATTTTTACATCGCTTCGAGAGTGAGATGTTCTGTCACATTGGTGCACTAGAAAGTGGCGTGCAAAAAACCGCAGATAAAGCGCGCCAATTGGTACGCGACAGCCTGACTCAGATTGCCCCAGTGTTCGCCAAACAAAAATTTATGCTGAATGATGAATACTCTATGCTTGACGTGGCAATCGCTCCATTGCTATGGCGATTAGAATATTATGATATTCAGCTTACTAAGGACGCCGCGCCGCTTATGAAATATGCTGAACGATTATTTTCGCGTCCAGCATATATTGAAGCGATGGCGGCGGCAGAGAAAGTAATGCGAAAGTGACCGATTTTTCTACAAAGCCATATTTAATACGTGCTATTTATGATTGGTGTTCCGATAGTGCTTTAACACCCTATTTGGCAGTGAAAGTAGATGAGCAAACGCGAGTTCCAAACGGGTATGTTAAGGATGGTGAAATTGTGATTAACCTTAGTATGGATGCGGTGCGTAATTTGCATATAGGTAATGAGAAAATTACTTGCGGTGGGCGCTTTGGTGGTGTGACACATGGTTTAGTAGTGCCGATAGTTGCAGTGAGAGGCATTTTTGCTAAGGAAACGGGGCAGGGACTTATGTTTGAGGGAAATGACTCCATACCAACACTTTCAATGGATAGTGGTACTGCTGTTTCGCCTGATAAATCTGATCCTTCTGGTAAGCCTAGGCTTAGAATAGTGAAATGAAATTGCCGTAGAGGTATCTTACGGCTATCTACCAAATTGTTTATATTCATTACGCGTTTAATTCTTCACTTCTTGGTGGGATCAAGGCTAGTTGAAGTTAGTAAACCGTAAATACCTCAGCTATTCTCTTAAGGTCGGCGCCTTAAGTCAGCGATGCCTGGTGTCAGATAGGGTGAGTTGGCCATTGAGAGCACCTCACCATTCAGCATATTCAGTGCAGCAAGCAGTGTCGTTGCGTTTGTAAGTCGTGCGCTTTGCTCCGCCTTGTCCGCGCTTGATGAATAGGCTAGGTTGTGTATGGTCAAGTGCTTGAATCTGTATTTTTCATGGTAATACAGCACCAACGTGTGCTCGGGTGGATCGAGGTATGGGGCAACAATGTCCTCAAGTTTTTCAATACAATCAGTATTGTTGGAAAGTTTGACAGACTCGAGCATCCCCCGCAAGACTTTTTAAGTATTTTCGTTGATTTTTATGTGCATCATATTCCATTTCTAATTCAATAAAGCGTTAATAATCCATTCCCAAGCCACAATGGATTTAACCATTGGTGCATTGTTCTCGAAGGTATGCAGGGCCACTTTGAGTTGATCCTTCAGTGTACAAGACTATCGAAAACGCGGTTATGGAAGGGCGCACTCAAGAACCAACCGCAACACCTTGGAGAGGTTAAGGTGTTGGAATGGATAAATCAGGAAAGCATTACAAGCAGTTGAATGCTGAAGAGCGCGCGACGATTATGCTAAAATGAAACGAGAAGGAAGTGGACTTAGGGAACTTGGACGATTCTTGAAACGCTTTCCGAGCACCATCTCAAACGAGATTGCACGGGATTGGGGGTGTGAGTCTGGCTACGTGCATCCTTGGCTGGCGAAACAGGTACACCGTCGCGAATCAAGCCCCGTAGGTCATTGAAGCTCGTGGAAGAGAATCCGTTGTTTGAAGTTGAAGGAGCATCTCAAGAAGAAATGGTTACCTGAGCAAATTGCAGGCACACTTAAAAGTATGCACCCCGATCAGCCCTCAGAACGTGTAAGCCATGAAACGATTTACCATACGCTTTACGCCATGCCTCGTGGTGAACTGCGCCGTGAGTTGATTGCCAGCTTATGCTGGACCCGTGATAAGCGCCGTTCCAAGACTCGTGCTCCAGATGGTCGCGGACATATAGCACAAATGCAGAGCATCCACCTGCGTCCGCCGGAAGTGGCGGATCGTTTGATACCGGGCACTGGGAAGCTGACATGATCAACGGCGCTATGAACCGTTCCTCAGTCGGCATGCTGATCGAACGCACCACATTAATGGTGGTGTTAGCCTAAATGGCTGATTGCACGGTGCAATCGGCCCTGGACGGTTTCAGTGAAGCGCCCAGTGTAAATTCCGCCAGAACTACGCAAGACCTTCACCTATGATCAGGGGCGCGAGATGAGCAAACACATGCACTTATTGATCCGGCACGAATTATTCATGAAGCCGCATAGACGACTTTTGGGTCGCCGAAATAACGGCGTACGCGTTCGGGGTTTTGCTCAAGCATCGTCATGTGATCTGTTGCAGCAGCTCTGAGTTTTGCCTTGGTGCGTACTAGCACCTTTGAAGTGATGACGTGCTTGAGATCCGCATTCAGTCTTTCTTCGGGGTTGAGTTCAGGGCTGTAGCTGGGCAAGTAGAACAACTCGATTGTCTGTGCGTTCTCGGCAGCCCAAGCCTTTACAGGTTTACTGCGATGAACTCTCAAATTGTCTAGTATCAAAAACACTTTGCGGCCTGTATCCTTGACGAGCGCCTCCAGAAATTCAATGAGCTTGTCGGAGTTAAATGCCTCATCAATAATCATCCAGCGCGTTTTACCCTGGTTGGTGACCGTCGCAATC
>QFXJ01000053.1 GCA_003402375.1 Candidatus Nitrotoga sp. CP45 | reverse complement strand
CCAAGTGCCAAGTGCCAAGTGCCAAGTGCCAAGTGCCAAGTGCCAAGTGCCAAGTGCCAAGTGCCAAGTGCCAAGTGCCAAGTGCCAAGTGCACACTAGCGACCGCTGATGGGCAAGGCGACTGCCGCATCTACGCAGACTTTGCGATAAGCCTGATTTAAACTGCCAGAAAGCTTGCAACACAGCAACCATCGAGCCGTATCTAAGCATCGTTCTCGTGGGCACATTTTCGGGTAGAGCAGTTAATTTTTGGCGGATCTCCCTGGTCTGTCATTACTTCTGACGAAATGTTTGTAAATCTTAAGTAAGCGAGTTGCCGAACAACTACCTTGATGGTGGCGTTCATGCAGATGTTTCATCTTGGATGGGTTCTTGCGTTTATTTTTTATGCAGCTGCAGCATGAAAAACTACCAAAAGTTAAATTATTCAATGGCGGGACCCTTCAGGCAAAAAATAAGGAATTTGCTTATTCACTTTTGATATCTGTCATCCTATTATTAACTCGTAGGAAGGCGATAATTTTCGCACCTACTTAACCATTCTCATAAATTTTATATAGGAGTTAATCATGAATAAAATAATTGTGAATCTTGCTATTGTTTCCTGTGTTGTATTAGGAGCCACATTGGCGCGTGCTTCTAACGAAGGCGGCACATCAACTCCAGTGCACGTTAATTACTATGAAACGTATGATGAGCATGGAAAAAAACAAGCTGTTCTTGGGTCAGAGGCGGAGGGAGTCGTTCACCCAAGTGAGCCTATGAAAAGAGAAGATTTGAAATTTAAATACCGTGATTCGCACCGGTCAACCGATGGTGCATAGGCTATAAGAAGGATTGGGTAAATGGTCAGCACCTCAAATATGCCCTCCCGCAAGAACGGGGAGGGCTGACCGATAGAACGCAGCGCTAACAAATATCGTAACTGTAAAAATCCCCTTCCGCTTACTTACCCCAAAGCCCGGTGTTCAAACCGTGCTTATTCGGTTGTCTTACAAACAGTGCAGAAAGAATTAACGTTGTGTCCAAATTACTATAGATCCCGCCGTTACATAGTTAAAATTTGGGTAACTTGATGTGCCATAGTTCGGTGTCGTGTGATTTCCTACCTGTATTGAGGTCGGTTGGCAACCGTGGAATCCACCGTGGAATCCAGCGGGTTAAGCAACAAGTTATTGTTCATCATACCGCTGCGTGATTACGGCAGATAACAGGTAACCAAGGCAAGCCTACTTTCTTTTCGCTTACCTACATCTGGTGGGTGCTGCCACAATGAAGTTCCGTTTTAGCAGGTGCGGTACCAAGGGTGGAATGTGTTTGAATTGATGGTTACTTTGAATTTGCGTCTCTAACATCCTGATTTCGGCCAGTTTGCTCTTGACTCGCGTCAATTCCATTTTCAGCTCAGTCAGCAGTTTTTGATTCTTGCCCAGCTCGCTATGGCGGGCCGCATAGACTCAGTTCTTCAGCGTCCCTCTCTGCAATGATAAATGCTTTGCTATTTCAGGGATCGTCATTTTGTCTATTTTATGCAGGTACTGCCTGTTCCCGAAATTCCCGCGTGTAAATCCATCTGGGTATCCGTTCTATCTCAGTCTTCCGTGTTCAGTATGTCACGGAAATGTCGGACTTTATTTTTACAGCGTACCGTACTTTGATTATTACTAAGCATGTTGTAGCTGTATGAGTTTTTGAATGTAACAATCTGTTTCTTTAGAGCTATTGTTGACCATAACGTATTATGGGGCGGTAGACCGTGTATTTGAACTATTTTATACTTTTGCGGATGCCCCTAAAGTTTTCCGTTGCACAGCCGTGATCAATCTGACCTGAGCAATACTATGCAAGTGGTACATCTATCTTTCTTCGGGGGTATCCAAGCTATACTGAATTGCAACAATTTAACTTATTGAGTGTGGGCTTACTTAAGAAGTAAACTATATAACTGGAGCCAGTCCCCCCGAATGGTATAGTTTGACTGAGGCCGGAATAGGGGAATAGGTCAGAAGAGCAATTTGGTTATCGGTAAGACTAATCATGCCACTCGGCCTGATTGATGGTGAGGCTGCGCTTGTACAAGCTATGCTAGCAATGACAATTGTGAATGGTTTGCATAGTGATTCGGCTATCCCCACCAGTTGTTAAAAACAATCGTTAAAACGAAACTGTGTTGGCCCATAATGGCGTTGGATCCTTGTAGTATCGGATTAAGTCATCGGTAAAACTGTTAGTGAGAGGTTTTGGTGAGCTGTGACAGGCAGAGTAATGTAAGGATGGTTGAGTAAGTGTGAGGTGTTGTCGTGCAAATGTGTGCTATTGCTGGCGTAGCGTTAAGCAAATAGGCTTTATGCGATTTTTAATGGCTACTTTTTTGATAAGTACACAGCGAACAACAAACAATAGTCAGTTTAAAGATCCGCTTATTCTTAACAATAGGCTCAGGACGAACGAATTTATTTTTTGCGAGAGATTAAAAATCGATTATCTATTCTATTTTACATAGAGCCGGATAAATATGAATAAGGAGTTAGTATGATTGAGGTTGGCACTGATGAACGTGGGACAGCGCAAATGATAGCTGCGAACAACCTACGGATATTGTTGTTAGATGATGATAAATTTACACTCGAACTTGTTGGTGATATGTTGCTTGAATTAGGCGTGGCCGAAGTTATTAGAGCTGAAAATGGCGAGCAGGGGCTAGCTATACTAGCCGGGCTGTCATCACAGCCGGACATATTGATATGCGATCTCAGTATGCCTGAAATGGACGGTGTTGGTTTTCTGATGCATCTCGGTATGCAAGGTTATGTTGGTGACGTTATTTTAATCTCAGGAGCCCAACGGCATCTGCTGTCCGGGATGGATATGTATTCCAGCAAGCTTGGCCTGATTCCTTTGGGTACGTTGGCGAAACCGATCGCACGTGATGAACTGGCATCTGTGATTACTCGATTTTGCCGAAAAAATGAAAAGCGGATTTAAATTCGAAATGCAAAAGTTGATGATGGCTTGGTGTAGTGCATCTTCACCTCAAATAATACTTCATGCAATAACCTAAAACCCAGCACTTTCTGTGGCCGGTGGTTGATTCGCTTTACCGCCCGATGGAACGTGCTTGGTTGTAGAAGTGTGTCACACGGCAAGTCGTCTTGCTGACCGCCTTAAATGCTGGTGCTGTAATGAAGAAAGAAGCTACCATGCGCGTCGGTTGGATGGGAGTTTTTCTCTTGGTGAAAAGCAAATTCACTCATTCTTCGATAAATCCAGGACGAATGGATTTGCTTCTTCTGCTGGAGGTTGAAAGTTGATTCCTCGCTTTATTTCACATATAGCCAAGATAATTAAAGAAATGCAATGGTTGGTCGATTTACGTTTGAAAATAGTGTTTGTCTTGTCCGAAATGAGCACTAATGTTGGCAATATTTTTGAACGACTTAGGCGCAAAGCTTGACTGTTATTAATTATCAACCTGTGTCCGAATTTATCCGGCGGTCTCTCGTTTTAGCGATGAAAAATATTTTTTGTCTTAGTGTGTTGACATTGTTTTGGCGAGTCTCTGCGCTTTACATGTTGGCGGTATTTCTGATTACCGCAAATTCTTATGCGGATACTCAAGAGCCAACTATGGTTGCCATCGCATTCCCTTCGACCAGTGAAAATGTAATTTCCAAAAGTACGCTGCGCGCTGTTTTTGGCATGCGCCTTAATAAATGGCCAGCAGATACGCCGGTCAAGGTGTTTGTAATGAAAGATGATGCAGCGGAACATGGTGCTTTCAGCAAGAATATTTTACAAGTATTCCCGCATCAATTGAGATTGGCGTGGGATCGGCAGGTATTTTCCGGGCAGGGCCAATATCCGGAGCAAGTTACTTCAACGCAAGAGATGTTATCAAGAATAGCATCAACGCCGGGGGCGATTGGCTATATCAAAATAAACGAGGTCACCAATAATGTGCGTACCCTTCAAATTCGTTAAAACTACAGTTGGGTTTTTTATTCAGGGTGTTTTTTTGCTTTGGACTACGTTTGCGCATGCCGTAAATTTGATGGGTAGCGAATTGCAGCTGCATGGGTTTCTTACGCAAGGTATGGTGACCACCAGCGATAATAACTTCCTCGGTCAGAGTAATAAAAAAGCCAGTACAGATTTTAGAGAGATAGGAGTGAATGCTTCCCTGAGGCCGACTTCAGATTTGCAGCTGTCCGCCGGGTTGCTTTCACATAAAGCCGGAGGGACCGATAACGGCAACGTGCGACTGGATTATGGCTTTGCCGACTGGACAATATCATCAAGCGAGCAAGGTCGGAGTGGGATTCGCTTGGGCCGCGTGAAGAATTCTTATGGACTATATAATAAAACGCGTGATGTTGCTTTTACTCGCCCCAGTATCATTTTGCCGCAATCCATTTATTTCGAGCGTACACGCAATCTTACTATTGCAGGTGATGGAGCAGAGTTTTATCTAGATCGTAATTATGAAACTGGCAATTTGTTTGTGACATTCGCGCTTGGCAAACCCCAGATTGGTAGTGAGGCTAGCAAGGTGGCCTTGGTTGGATTGCTTCCCAATGGGAGGTTCGAACCCAAAATAGCGCAGATTTCCCAAGTGATGTATGAGGGGGATGGGGGTAAATATCGTTTGGGATATACCGTATTGCGATTTGATACGCGTTATAACCCTGGCGTGAGGGATGTACTACAGGCGGGGCGACTGAGGTCTATGGTGCAGATATTTTCTGCCCAATACAACGCTGAGAATTGGAGCCTGACCAGTGAGTATGCCCTACGTCCAATTTCAAGCCGGAACTTTGGTCCGAATGCTCCAGATTCCACCACACATGGCCAAAGTTATTATATTCAGGGCAGCTATCGGTTGGCCCCGAAGTGGGAAGCATTACTACGTTACGATGTGATGTATACCGATAGCGAGGATCGTGATGGCATGGTATTCGCTGCTGCCACCCGTCGGCCGGGCTTTACTCGTTTTTCCAAAGACTGGACTACAGGCGTGCGCTTTGACTTAACCCCCGAGTTTATGCTGCGTGCCGAATATCATCGCGTTGATGGTACAGCTTATTTGCCAGTTCAGGATAACCCTGACCCTCGGGCCCTGGAGCGCCGCTGGGATATGTTCATGCTACTGGGGTCTTTTCGGTTTTAGTGACGCTCATGCCGGATAGCCGATCCTCTACTTCAAGCCGTAGCACAATTAGGTTCTTGAGCCTGAAGTGGAAGGTGCTGCTAACGCTTGGCATGGTGATGCTCTCGGTTAACGGTACGCTTTCCTGGCTGCATTTTCGTGATTTGAAGACACGCTTCGAAGGGCAGCGTACCGCTTTGCGTGAGCGCCTGGTTTCTGAAGCGATTGCTGTACGTACCGATTCCGCTCTGCGTTTGCAAACGCAGGCCAGCTTGCTCGCGACGGTTGGCGCGGGCAGTGCATTTCAGTCAAAGCCGGGATCTTTGAAACTTCGTGAGCATTTCGATAGTTACTGGCCAGTCTTGCAGCTCGATCTCGATATCAATTCCATGAAAGTATATTCCAGGACGGGGGCCACTCTGGCCGCTTGGCATGGGGATGCGGCCTCCGATATAGAGCAAGATGACCGTGTGCGTGCCGTAATTTCGCAAGAACGTGCTCTGCATTGGATGCACTGTCGGCAGATATGTACGCAATTTGCCGCAGCACCAATTCTGTCAGCGGGCCGAGTGGCTGGTGTAATTGTTTTGGGTAGCTCGCTGGGAGAGGTGATCGTTTCTTTTAATCGTTTATCCGGGGCCGATCTTGGTGTGTTGGCTCCTGCCGGTTCTGTGATAAATAAAAATTCGCTGCCCAACTTGGGCTTGCAGATCGTAGCGTTAAGCGGTTCCGAACGGAATCTTCCGCTGCTCCATCAATTAAAGGTTTTGCCACCTAAGCAAAGCAAAAAAAATTGGCAATTAGTACCTTACCAAGGCAAACAGTTTGAGTTGTCGTTTGTGGCAATAGGTGATGACAGTGGCATAAATTCTGGCCCTATGCTTGTAGTAATTGATGATTTGACCCAGGCCTTGGCTGAAATTCGAAAATCGGTGTTGAGCCGGATACAAGCTGAATTAGTAACTTCGTTGCTGTCATTGTTGTTATTGGCGCTTTTGGTGAATGCGCCCTTGCAGCGGATGACGCGGGCAGTACGGGCAATTCCCTTGTTGGGGCGGAGCGCTTTTGCTGAGGCACGTGCCAAAATTGTCCCACGTGGCCGGCATTTTGTGGATGACGAAATTGACAGCTTGGATGAAGCCGCAGTTGCGTTGTCTTTTCGGTTGGAAGCGTTGGAACAGGAAGTGGCAGCGCACGCTGGAGAGTTGCAAGATATGCTACATCGCATTTCAATTGAGCGGGATTTTAATGAGAGCCTACTCGATACCGCACAGGTTATCATTTTGACGCAGTCAGTAGATGGGTCGGTTCGCAGCCTAAATCGTTACGGGGAGCTGTTAACTGGTTGGAGTGAGACAGAATTGTTGGGCAAGTGCTTTATTCAGGCAACTAGCTATCCCGGAACGGTTGGAACAGAAACGCAACAAGCTTTACAAGATCTTGCTACGGGAAAGCATAAGCACATTCAGCGTGAATCAATTTTGATGAGCAAGCCAGGCGAAAAATACGAAATAACCTGGAATCACTCACGGCTTTACGGTCAAGAAGGCGAAACGGTGATGATTCTATCAGTCGGTATTGACCACACTGAACGCAAGCGTGCCGAGCAAGATTTACTCAATTTGAATGCAAGTTTGGAAATTCGGGTTGAAGAACGTACTTTTGAACTCGAGCAAGCCAAGTTACAAGCCGAGACAGCCAATCAGGCTAAGACTGAATTCCTCTCAAATATGAGTCACGAAATTCGCACCCCGATGAACAGCATCATTGGTATGACACATTTGGTGCAGCGTACCGGACTTAATTCTAAGCAACTTGATTATGTTGGAAAGATCGACCATTCAGCGCAACATCTATTGCACCTGATAAATGAAATGCTTGATTTTTCAAAAATAGAAGCGGGCAAGCTCAACTTAGAAGTACTGGATTTTGAGTTGGATACGATTCTAGAGAATATTTCCAGTCAACTTAGTGAAAGCGCTGCAAGTAAATGCCTGAGACTTATATTTGATGTTGACCCTGACTTATCCCGTCCGCTTCGCGGAGACTCGTTGCGGCTATATCAGGTATTGCTTAATTACATTAGTAACGCCATTAAGTTTACTGATCAGGGTGAAATAGTCGTCCGTGCCAGGATTATTGAAAACAATACCTTCGGAACAGACGAAACAGATATGCTGGTGCGTTTTGAAGTACAGGATAGCGGCATTGGCATAAGTGCAGAGCAACTCCCCCAATTATTCCAACCATTTCATCAAGCTGACGCTTCAACCACGCGTAAATATGGGGGTACTGGGCTTGGGCTAGCCATAAGCCGACAATTGGCCGAAATGATGGGTGGTGAGGTCGGGGTGCAGAGTCAGCCTGGCAATGGCAGCACTTTCTGGTTTACTGCCCGGCTGGGTAGAGGCATCAAGCCGGTTACGGTTGTTCAAGCTGCGCCATTGGTCGGCCTGGATATAATCCAAGGCTCGTGCATCCTGCTAGTTGAAGATAATCTCTTTAACCAGCAGGTGGCCAAAGAATTATTGGAAGAAATTGGTGTGGTAGTTGTGATTGCCAACAATGGAAAGGAGGCCCTTGATCTGTTGGCTAAAGAACATTTTGACTGTGTTTTGATGGATATGCAGATGCCCGTGATGGATGGTCTTGAAGCGACCCGTCAAATTCGGGCTAATCCTGAGCTTACGGCTACGCGGATTATTGCCATGACAGCAAATGCTGGGCGTGAAAATTGGACACGTTGTTTCGATGCGGGCATGGATGATTTCATAACTAAACCGATTGAGTTTCAGTTACTTATTACGACACTTGTCAAATGGCTTCTGCCCCGACCCGATCCAGTCGTGCCCGCATTCGCAGCGACCTCGTTCCAGCCCGCAGTGGTCGAAGAAATTAGGGTAGCAAATACAAGCGAGCCAAGCGTCATCGATCTGTCAATATTGGCCAAAATATTGGGAAATCATCCGGAAAAAATCCGTAAATATGTCATGATGTTTTTGGATTTGACTCAAAAGGCAATGGTTGAAATTGAAACTGCGCTGACCCATGGAGATATAGCGACACTGAGTGCTTTAGGGCATCGCACCAAGGCATCGGCCAGAACCGTGGGTGCAATGGGTTTTGGCGAATTATGTCAGGCGTTAGAGCAGCTCCAGGGAGATAAAGATATTGAACACGCACGGGACATTGTCATACAAATGCGGATATTGTTGGCGCAGATTTCGATAAATATCAATAAGGAATTTGTATGAAATGATATTCGGTGATATCGATTCGATATGATTTTACTTTGGTAATAATTAAGAGAGCCGGTTTTGATAATTATGTGACTTAGGTTTGCAGCAGTATTTAGTGTCTAAGTCAGTCGAGTTTCTAATTTCATTGCAGATTAGTATTTGATTTGTATTCCAGGATAGTGGCTGATTAATTTTAATTGTTGATGGCTTTGATTTTTAGCAAGGAAATTCATATAGATGATATTGTTAAGAAGCATTAAAAGCAAAATTTTTGTTTTCGCTATTATGGCTACGCTTATTCCATCGTTTGGTTTAGGGTTGCTGTCATTCCTTCAGAATGAAGCACAAATCAGCGACAATGTAACCCGTGAACTGCGTGCCCTGGCAAGCCAAGCCAGCCGTGAGTTGGAGTTATGGATCAATAAGCACATCCACACAGTGCGCGCATTGTCTACATCCAATGCAGTCATTGATGGACTTGTTCCGGTTGCTCACCCGCCTACAGGCAAGCCTAATAAGGCTCCGCAGGCCTTGACGCACTATCTAAGTTCGGTGCAATCAAAATTAGACACAATATTGGAATTAACCGTGGTCGGGGCTACCGGACAAGTAGTGGCCAGTAGTGCGGCGGTACCTTCCGCTATAACTTTACCGAAAAGTTGGCCGGAAAGTGCGCTTACCGAAGGTATTGTGATCGTGCCACCCCATTGGGAAAAGCAGCGCGCCACCGCGACGTTGAGCGTTGCGGTTCCTGTGTTGTCGTATGACAATATATTCATGGGTGCATTGGTGGCCGTACTTGATCTACGTACCGCGCAACCCTATCTAAAAAACTCGACGAAATCACCACTGGGCGAGGTATTATTGCTAGATCAGAATGGCAGGGAGTTGCTTAGTAGTCGCGCTAATGCAACCAAGCTAATGTCGCTGGATGGGGTAGTACTACGGCAGCTACTGGCGCGACCTGGTGAGTCTATGATCTTTCAAGGGGTAATGCATCGTGAAGTGATTGGTCTGGCAGACACGCCTGCCGCGCTTCCGGTCACGGTAGTGGCCGAAAGAGATCGTGCTGATGTTTACGCCGCTTGGGTGGGTTTGCGCAATTTGTATCTGGCACTGGTATGCACGTTAGTGTTGGTAGTGACAGCAGTGGCTTTCCGGATGGGGCGTTCAATCGTCACACCGTTACAACATCTGATCAATGCGGCTAACAGTATCGCCGACGGGGATCTTGATGTGCGGCTGCCTGTTACTCGAAATGATGAATTCGGCCACCTCACCCAGATATTTAATCAGATGGCGGACAAATTGCGTCATAGCCATGCTGAAGTTGTGGCCACAAATAAAGCCATGCAGCAACAGAATCAGTTACTTGAGACGCTTTCAATTACCGATGGTCTTACCGGTCTCTACAATCGCAGTAAACTTGACGTGATCCTGAAAGACGAGCTCGCCCGATTCAAGCGTAACCAGAGGCCTTTTGCAGTGCTCATGATGGATATTGATTATTTTAAGACTCTTAATGACAGCCACGGTCATATTGCGGGTGATCAGGTCATTGCAGCTGTGGCCAAGATACTCAGCCAATCGATACGTAGTGTGGATTATGCTGCGCGCTATGGTGGTGATGAATTCATTATAATCATGGTTGAAACAACAGCGGATATGGCCTTGAAAATGGCGGAGCGCATCCGTTCTCAGGTAAATGACATGCGTTATAGCGCCAACGGCCAGATAGTATCTGTGACGGTGAGTATTGGTGTCGTGCAGTGCCAGCAATCCGATGATGCGACACCGACTGCTGTGTTTGCCCGTGCCGACAGTGCACTTTATGAAGCGAAGCGTGCTGGCCGCAACCAGGCTCACTACGCAATCTAGTGTAGTAAGGTATTCCGCTTAGAATTTAAGGGATTGTTGGTTCTAGTGACTTGTTGGGGAATGTCGGGAGTATTTTTTGCGATCCAGATATCGATAGCTGCCTGAATACTAAAATGCTACTGCCTTGCTGTAACTAAAAAATTATATTTAAGAACATGCTATATAAATAGTTAGTAAAAATATGGACAATAATAAACTTCCAACTTTTTTTATCTCGCATGGTGGTGGTCCGTGGCCATATATTGATGACATGAAGAAGCAGTTTGCAAAAACCGCTCGGGAATTGGGTCAGCTTCCGGCAAGCCTTCCCTGTAAACCGAAAGCGATTTTGGTCATTACGGGTCACTGGGAGGAAAGCGAATTTACAGTATCAACCGCAACCAATCCTCCAATGAGGTATGACTACTCTGGCTTTCCTGAACATACCTACCGGATCAAATATTCGGCATTAGGGTCGCCTGCGCTCGCAAGCCGCGTTCGTGAGCTACTCGGTCAAGCGGGAATCAGCAGCAAGGAAGATCCACATCAAGGATTCGATCATGGAACCTTTGTTCCTTTGTTCCTTATGTATCCAGATGCAAGTATTCCAATTGTAATGCTTTCATTGAAGTCGAACTACGATCCCTTGGAGCATATTCGGGCTGGTGAAGCTTTAAAGCCCCTTCGGGATGAAGGTATTCTAATTATCGGAAGTGGTCTTTCTTACCACAACATGCGAGGGTTCGGACAAACCGATGCCACACCTGTGTCCGAACAATTCGAGGAGTATCTAAATGCAGCAATTTCCGAACCAAATCCTATTAACCGCGCTGAGAAATTAATAAATTGGGAAACAGCACCGGTAGCTCGACTGGCTCATCCACGGGAAGACCACCTCATTCCGTTAATGGTAGTAGTAGGCGCAGCGGGTGATGATGTCGGACGCCGTATTTTTGTAGATAAAGTATTTAATGTCGCTATGGCTTCATATCGATTTGGTGACTGATGTGATAACGAGAAGGCCAAACCATAATGAGTTTGCACGCAATCACATCCAGCCCCTTGTAAGCAGCCACTTAAATTCCAACTAAACTAAAACTCTGAAGGCCCACCACGCCTATTTTCCCTGCATGGCCAGTGTCCCACTACGTCCATCCACTGTCCCTATTACCAACTCGCTTCGTGGCAGAATGCCTTTAATATTTTCCAAATACTGGCGCAATGAAACAAGCTCGTAGCTCTGCTCTTTCCAGCCTATGATGAGCTGTTCGAATACTGGCATCCACTTGCCGCCTTCCAACTCGGCATGCAGTGTAAATACATGACCCGTAGCAGGAGGGTTTGCAGTCAGCCGCAGTAAATACTGCGCCACATTTTCCACCGTGATCCCCTCTCGATTAATGATTTCATCCAAGGTAGGCAAGGTGGTAGGCAATTGCGGGCATGCAACAATTTCAGCATCCCAAGTGGGGATAAAGGGATGTGTGCCGCGTGTGTCAGAACTGTAATCAAAACCTAGTAGCTGCATCAGGCGTAGGGCATGCCGATTCATCTGCCAACCGGCGGCAGCATGCGCCTTGGGCGCTACGCCAAAAATTTCGATGAATCTATCCACGGCGCGCTGCATCTCGCGCCTTGTCCAATTGGCATCTTTGCCCGCGACATAATCCTGCCAGCGGATATGGTCGTAGCAATGAATGCCGACTTCAAAGCCTGCATCGCGTACTGAGCGTAATATTTGTGCACAGCTGCGTCCAATATCTGGCCCGGGCAATAAGGTGCCATACAGTAACGTCTTGAGGCCATAGTGTTCCAGTACTGAGGTGCGCGATACCTTGCCTAAAAAGCCGGGACGGAATACACGCCGGATAGCGCGCCCAGTGTGGTCAGGGCCTAGAGAAAAGAAGAATGTGGCTTGCACATCATGTCGCTTCAGCGTTTCTACTAAACGTGGCACTCCTTCACGCGTGCCGCGATAGGTATCAACGTCAATTTTAAGAGCTAATTGGGGCATGAAAATTATATTTCCGTCTGTGCAGGCATGGTGAGTATTAAATTTGCGCTGATTTCCATAACGGTCACAATCATTTCATCAGTGCGATGTGATTAATGACTCGTAAATTCTTCAACAATTATAGAGATACATTAAATTCAACTCTTGCCGCCCCGTATTCTGTAGAAAAATTTGTGGCGCTCATCTCTTTGCCATCCAGCTCAAAATGTACTACGCGCAGTACCCCTTGCCCACAAATAGCGTATGCCTTGCCTTCCTTAACGTAGAAGGCTGGTGTCTCACCCGTTGCAGCGCAAGTTGTGACCAGCGTTTGCAGAATGCGCATGGGTTTGCCCAAAAGTTGTGTGGTTGCACCCGGATAGGGCGGTGCCACAGCACGCACCAGGTTGTGAATGCTGCGCGCGTCTTGTGACCAGTCAATAATGCCATCCTCCGGTTTGCGTCCACCGAAATATGCACCTTGGCTCAAATCCTGCGCTACTGGTTTTGCCGTACCTGCAAGTAGAGCGGGTAAGCAAGCATTCAGCGCGATCTCAGCCGCCACAGTGACTTTTTGAAACACGTCGAATGCAGTGTCATCAGGCAATATTGGTACGGCCTGTTGCGCTAACACCGCGCCGTTGTCTGGCTTTTCAGTCATGTAATGCAATGTCGCGCCAGTTTCTGTTTCGCCGTTAATGATGGCCCAATTTACCGGCACCCGGCCTCGATATTTCGGTAGCAGCGAGCCATGCATGTTGAGCGCACCCTGTTTAGGAATTTCCAGCAACTCACGCTTAAACATTTCGCGATAATAGAAGGAAAAAAGAAAGTCTGGTTGTAGCGCTCGAATCTGCTCAAGCACTTCCACCCTATTTGGATTGTCCGGTGTGATGACCGGAATGCAATGCAGCGCAGCCAACTCGGCCACGCTGGCAAACCAGATATTTTCTTTCGGGTTGTCACGATGAGTAACCACCAGCGCCACCTCTATGCCATGTGCCAGTAATACAGACAGGCAACGAACCCCCACGTTATGGTAAGCAAAAGCTACGACGCGCGTCATTCAGTTTTGTCCAATACAGCTTGAATCAAATAGCGCGGACGATGGCGCACTTGCAGATAAATGCGGCCGATGTATTCCCCCAGCAGGCCGATGCCGAACAGGGTGAGACCGATCAGGAAAAAAGCGATAGCGAACAGGGTAAACAACCCTTCCGCTTCGGGGCCGACAAACAGGCGACGCACCAGAAGAAAGACCACGAAGAATGCTGACATCAATGAAATTGTAATTCCAGCCATGGAGAACCATTGCAGGGGCACGACAGAAAATCCGGTCATCAGGTCAAAATTAAGACGAATCAGGCTGTACAACGAATATTTTGATTCACCCAGTGTGCGTTCCTCATGTTCAACCATCACCTCGGCAGGATTGCGTGCAAAAGTATAGGCCAGAGCCGGAACAAAAGTATTCACCTCCTTACAACTATTGATCGCATCAATAAGCGGACGGTCGTACGCGCGCAACATGCAGCCCTGATCAGTCATTTTAATATTCGTAATACGTTCGCGCAGCCGGTTCATGGCGCGTGAACCCACATGCCGCCACCAACTATCATTGCGCTGCTTACGGATTGAACCGATGTAATCGTAACCCTCATCCATCTTGGCGAGCAGCTTGGCTATCTCTTCCGGCGGATTCTGCAGGTCGGCGTCCAACGTTACTACGCGCGCACCGCGTGCATGTTCAAAGCCCGCAGTGATCGCCATATGCTGACCAAAATTGCCATTGAACAGGATCACCCGCGTTACATCTTGGCGTTGCTGGAATTGCTCGCGCAGGATGGCTGCCGAACGGTCACGGCTACCATCATTGATAAACACGATCTCGTAGCTAATACCGAGATTATCCAGTATCGGATATAAACGATCGAACAAGGTCTGTAGACCTTCTTCTTCGTTATAAACAGGAATGACGACGGAAAGTTGGGGGGTGCTCATGGCGCAGCATTTTACCGCAGAGGGTGAGGTTAGCGAAATTGGGAATAGATATAAGCAAAATTAAGGTATGGTCAGCATAGCGTGCGCTATGCGCATGCTAATTTTCCAATACCTCACACATCGCAACGCACGTACGCTCGACATCGCTTTCATTCATCGCCGCAAACATTGGCAAGGAAACGATCTGACGCCCAACGCGCTCTGCAATTGGGAACATGCCTTCCTTAAAACCCTGTGCCCGATACAGTTTGAACAGGTGAATAGGGGCATAGTGATATCCGATGCCGATGTTCTTGTCTTTCATGCGCGCCATGAAATCAGCACGGGTGATGCGCTCTGGCAGAACTATCTGAAACAAATGCCAATTGGTGTTTTCAAAATCAGCCGGCGGTAATTGCGCGCCAGTTTGCGCTTCGAAATCTTTTCCAAGTGTCGCGAAATAATGCCGCGCCAATTTACGTCGTTGCGTGGTGATCACATTTAATTGCGCGAACTGGCCTAAGCCGATGGCGGCGGCGATGTCAGTCATGTTGAATTTGCCGCCCAACACATCCACCTCAATGCCGTCGTAGCCGCTCCGCGTAACGCCTTGCAGCCGATACTTTTCGGCAAGCGCGGCTTCCTCTGCGTTATTCAGCACTAGACAGCCGCCTTCCGAAGTAGTGATATTTTTGTTCGCTTGGAAACTGAACGAAACGAAATCGCCGAACGAGCCAATGGGCTTACCCCGCCATGTCGAACCGATGGCTTGCGCGGCGTCTTCGACCACGCGCAATTTGTGTCTGGCAGCTATCTTGTAGAGGCGATCCATATCCACCGGTTTGCCCGCCAAATAGACAGGGATGATTGCTTTGGTGCGTGGCGTGATCGCCGCCTCAACCTTGTCCAGATCAATGTTACGTGTGATCGGATTAATGTCAGCGAACACCGGGGTTGCGCCGACTTCGAGTATGACGTTGGCGGTAGCCACCCAGGAAATCGGTGTGGTGATGACTTCATCACCATGTCCTATACCTGCAATACGCAGGGCGATTTCCATGGTGCAGGTACCGGAGTTGAATGTGCGCACCGGACGTCCACCGAAATACTCAGAGAGTTGCCTCTCGAATTCCTGCACCTTGGGGCCACTGGTAATCCAACCAGAACGCAAGGTTTCCGCTACAGCAGCAATAGTAGCCTCATCAATTGATGGGCGAGAAAATGGAAGAAATTCGTTCATGCTCGGGAAATAATGATGACACCCAAAATAATAACGCTAATGCCGGCCACTTTAGCCGGGTTGATTGATTCGTTAAAAAACCACCACGCTGCCACCAAATTTACTACGTACCCCATGGACAGCAGCGGGTAAGCAATGCTGACCTGCACGCGTGATAGCGCTAATATCCAAATCACTACGCTAAGCACATAACAGGCTATTGCTCCGATGATATGAGGCTCGGTGGCAAAGCGCACACCGATTGGTAGAACGTTGCTGCGACTAAATTCGAAATAGCCAATGCTGTTGGTACCGGCCTTGATCAGGAGTTGCGCAGCAACATTAAGCATCACGCCAGCAAAAATCAAACCAAAGCTGATCAAGTTCATGGTTTGCTCACGACGATATATTGTGTGTCCTCGAAAATAATCTTCATTGCCAAGCCTTGCTGTTTAAGTTGTGGGTATAACTGAGCCGACATAATCGCCAATGCTGCTGGTTGTTTATCCCATATTTTCGCGAAGCTGGCGGTGTCTGGTATCCAACGCTGCGGCTCCTGCATAATACCGAATGCCATTTCATTCTGATAGTCAACTAAGGTAAAGGTGCGTTTCAAGTAAAACGGCAGAGTCTGATCGTAGGTGCCCACGGAATACAATGGGATATCCGGCTTGATATAAGGACGAATTGATTCGGCAATGTGGTACGCGGAACGCCATCTGGCCACAGTATTATGTCCAGATAAAATAATTTGTGCCCCAATCAAAGTGCTTAATGCCACTACCAGTACTGCCAGAGATTTTTTTCGGCGTACCAACAACATCATGGCGGAAATCAACCCAAACAAATAAACCAGTGCGGCCATCACGGCCCAGATTGCATAATCGCTATACATTTCTATTTTTAGCGGTGTTTCAGCAAGTTGCGCCGTAAACGGTGCAAATCCCAACGTCACTAATGGCACCAGCAAGACGGGGGCGAGTTGCCACAACAATACTCGCTCGCGTATCTCGGCCAGCCGTTTGCCCATTAACAATGCCAGAGCCGGAAACATTGGCAACAAATAGGACGGTAGTTTTGATCCGGATACCGAAAAAAAGACATAAATAAACACTACCCATATCAGCAGAAAGCGTTCCGGGTTAAATGCCGTGCCAATATATGTGCTACTTTTCCAAGTGCGTAGCAGGGTATCCAACATTAAAAGCGTCCATGGCATCATACCCGCTAATAAAATGGGAATAAAATAGTACCAAGGTTGATAGCGTCCCAAATCCTTGGTAGAAAATCGTGTGTAGTGTTCGTAAATAAAAAAACGCTCGAAGAATTCGGGATTGGCTTTCATCACTAGAATGAACCATGGCGCAGTGACCAGCAGAAACAGTAATAGCCCAGTCACCAGATTGAGACGTTTCCATGGTGTTAAATCGCGCTGCAAAATAGAATAAATCACCAACGCGGCAGCTGGTAGCACCAGCCCTATCAACCCCTTGCTTAATACTGCCAAACCCAATGCTATCCATGCGCAATAGAGCCAATTGCGCCGGGTACGCGTATCTGCTTCAGCTTGTTGACCAAGTAGTAGACCGATTATGCCGAGTGTGAGAAAAAACGTGACACCCATATCAAGCGTATTGATATGCCCAATCACTGCATACAATATACTGCTGCCAAGAATCAGGGCTGCATACTGTCCTGCTTCGCGCCCGAATAAACGTACCCCGGCAAACCACACCAATAACAAACCGGCAAAACCGGTCAATGCAGGCCACAAACGTGACGTCCAATGATGCTCACCTAACAAGGTATAGGCAGCCGCAGTCGCCCAATATTGTAGCGGAGGTTTTTCGAAATATTTTAGGCCGTTCAGGCGTGGTGTCACCCAGTCGCCGCTCGCTACCATTTCGCGTGGAATTTCGGCGTAGCGTCCTTCGTCCGGTTTTATGAGTTTGCGGTACTCCAAAGTGCCAAACCAAATCATGACGACCATTAGCAATAGCCACCACCAGCGTTTGATCTCCATTTTTTCCATTAAGGCATCCGCTTTTGTGCCATTAATTATAGTGAGCCACCGGTTGAAAAATACATGCTGGCGACTACGGACAGTTGACCAGTTTTTATTGCTGCGCCAAGTATGCTTTTGATCAACTTAAATTCCATACATCAAATTCCTCTTTATTGGGGAGAGCTTATGTGTTTTTATCGGTTGATTATTTTATTAATGTATAAGCAAAAAAAGGAATGAACTATACCTGGGTGTCAATTTTGTGTCCTAGATATAGCGGAGATAAAGCGGGCTACTGGTTTCTGATACAAGGTGAATTTTACCTGATCAACAAATGATCCAGTAATAAAAAAGATGGGGGGTGAGAAGTTACGGTGATGATACCTTCGTAATACTTGCCGCTTTTAAAAGCGGCTTGCCAGAACAATATATTTTCTGTCGAGAATCAATTTTGCATCAAAACACAAGTCACAAATAAATGTTTAACTAGAACAGCAAATCCCCTTAAGCTTTGCATACAATACCATGACGGCTTATTAAATCGTAGAGTGTTGGACGGCTAACACCGAGCAATTCGGCCGCCTTGGCAATATTGCCATTTACTCTCGCCAGCGCTTTTACCACGGCGTTGTATTCGGCGTCATCACGTACCTGGCGCAAATTGATAGACTCTATCATTTTGGGTGAAGTCGACAGACCAATATCTTCTGCGCTTATTTGGGAGCCTTCAGCCATGATTACGGCACGCTTGATGCAGTTTTCCATTTCGCGCACATTGCCTGGCCAAGAGTATCCCTCTATCATGGCCAGCGCTTCCTGAGTGAAGTTTAGTGAAGAACGCCCCTCTTTAATGCTGAATTTATTTTTAAAATGGTGTGCCAACAATGCGGCGTCGCCCACACGTTCCCGTAGCGGGGGGATAGTGACTGTAATCTCGCTTAACCGGTAATAAAGGTCCTCACGGAAACGTCCCGCAACGCTGAGTTCCTTCAGATTACGATGCGTTGCGCAGACAATTCGAACATCAACAGGAATTTCCTGGCGTCCTCCTATTCTCTCGATTACCCTTTCTTGCAAAAATCGGAGAAGTTTCGCTTGTAGAAGCATGGGCATATCCCCGACTTCATCAAGAAAAAAAGTACCCCCATCGGCAAGTTCAATTTTACCTAATGTCTGTTTGGCGGCTCCGGTAAACGCTCCCTTCTCGTAGCCAAACAATTCGCTTTCCAGAAGGTTTTCCGGGATTGCGGCGCAGTTGATTGCCATGAAGCGCCGCTCCTGCCGCGGGCTCATCTGGTGCAGCGCTCTTGCCAATAGTTCTTTACCCGTTCCGCTATCACCTAACAGCATGACCGAGGCGGAGGAGGGAGCTACTTTTTCAACGCTACGGCACACCTTCAACATGCCGGGATCCCGACTGATAATACTAGATAAGGGAGAGTCAGCCTGAATCTGTAAAATTCTGCGGTTTTCCTGTTGCAGCGCGTGTAAATAAAATGCACGTTCAACTACTAACCCTAGTATCTCCGGGTTAAACGGTTTCTGATGAAAATCATAAGCACCCATACCAATCGCTTTCACTGCATTGGCATGATCTTGATTCCCTGAAAGCACAATTAGTTTGGTGTCAGGGGCAAGCGCAAGAATCTGTTGTAGGATTGCCAGTCCTTCCGTAGCACCATCGGGATCAGGAGGAAGTCCAAGATCCATGGTAATAACCGCAGGTTCATGCCGTCTAACCTGCGCCAGCGCGCTTTCACGGTCTCCCGCCAACAGCACTTCATAAGCATCAAAATTCCAGCGCAATTGCTTTTGCAAGCCTAGATCATCTTCAATCACAAGTAGCTTTTTTTTATCTGGATTCATGGAAGTATCCCTGCTGTGACGTGGTGTTTTTGACATCATCAACATGTTTATGAAGTGGCAACATTACTCGGAAAGTTGTGCCAGCGTTTAGATGGCTGGAGACTTCAATTTGGCCACCCAGTTCGTGGATATATTCACGACTCTCAAACATGCCAATTCCCATACCTGCCGATTTTGTAGATTCAAACGGCTTGAATAACCGTTCACGAATGAACTCTTCGCTCATACCTTGACCGGTATCTTTTATTTCGATCACTATAAAAGCCCCGAGCTTCGAAATATGGATTGTTACTTTGCCATTTTTGGGTGTGGCTTCAACAGCATTTTGAACAATGTGGCCAATCACTCTTTCGAGACGATCCCAATTAGCTACCACCATCAGATTAGGGTCTAGGATCTCAAGCTCAGGTTTAGGCTCAAAGGCAGCTTTTAATGCCAATGTCTGTCGTAATAATTTGTCAATAAAAAGGGGGGAGGGGTGCTCTATGGAAGACTCTCTGCTTAATTTATGTAGAAGCAGTTTCATTTTTTGAACGGAATAATCCAGTGTCTCAAGCATATCCCTTTGGAATTCTGGATTATTTTTATGCTTTTCGGCATTGGAAAGTAATAACGATAACTGGGAAACTAAGTTTTTTAGGTCATGAACTATGAAAGTTGACATGCGATTGAAAGATTCAAACTGACGCGCAATGATGAGAGCGTTAGTTGATTCCTGTTGGGCAAGATAACTCGCGGCTTGGCTACCAGCAATTTTGAGTAGATCAATCACTTCCCAATTTAACTTAACTCTACTTCTGGGTTGTGCCAGTATCATAAAGCCAAACAGCCTCCCCAGCAGAATTAAGGGAACTATCAGCCAGCCTTTAGGGAAATTTCGTAACCATTGAGGAATAAAAATCGCACTGTATTTTTCAGGAGTTGAGTCGTACTCCTGAAGATCGATTACCCACTGCTTGTTTTCCAGAAACTGACAAAGGGCGCTATTTGCCGATTCAGATTCATTCGGCAAACTCATATTCCAATGAGCCGCAGGTTCGCAATTACCTGATTCCCGGTTAATGAACAAAACACCCGCGGGGCTTTCCACGAGCGCTGCTACTGCTTGGATGGTGCGTTCGCCCAATCCATGGCTATGCTCGGAGAGCGTGCGCGTAAAACCTAACCATTCTTCACGGTAGTCGTAATTGTAATTGTAAAAATGCTTGCTGATAAAAACCTTAAGCCATGAACGAGACGCGCCCGAAAATAGTATGCCAACAAGCAAGGCCACAGCTCCGAACAGAAAAGTCACTTGCATGACGGCTCCCCAGCTTCCCCCGAAAAACCGTAGGTAATAGCCGGCAGCAGACATAGCCAATAAATACAGGGCAGTGCCTAACAGCGTTGCTGAGTGAAATAAAATACGGCGTGATACTGAAATACCCAATGACCATTGAGGATTCCGTGCTGCTGATATTGCCACTAGAGGAACTATCAGGGCATTGACCGCTCCTCGGGCAGTCCAGATTTCCACATTAACTTGCCTGAACAACATAGCGTCGCTATATAAGTAAAAATCGTAAGCAAACATCCCCCCGATTCCAAAACAGGCAAACTTTATCCCCCAGCGTCCCTTAGCGGGCGTATTCCGGTAAAGTTGCTCCACCAAGAGCATACCCATAACCGCCATGACTACTCGGCCAACGATGTCCGTTATAAAGATAAAACTGGTCTCTCCTTGAGAGGGGTCAAGTTTCCAGTAGCTATAAATGTTCAAAAGTAAGAGTAAGCAATAAAACGCTAGGATGCCAACCACATAAGGTTTTAATTTGAATTTAAAAGGAGGTGATGAGTTTGTTTGTTGGAAAGGTCCCAACAACATTAACAGGAAGATAGACCACCCTGCATTTCGTAAAATTTCCAGAACGTCTGTCAGCAACGATAAGGGGGCTCTAGCTGCCTGGTAAACAATTGATGTTGCCCAAAACACCGTTATTACGCAGGCAACCGTCAGCGCTGTCCCGAAAATACGGGCACGCCAACTGGTCAACAAGAGAACGGTGAGTGTAAGAAATGCTACAGCGGCTATGCCATAGCTATATGCAGTGATGCTTGTCAACATTTAAGGTTGTTCCATTAGGTTATCTGCTGCCCTTGCCCAATATCACAACCTGGAAAGTATCGATTAATATAAGTACGTCCAGAAACAAGCTATTGTTTTTCACATAGTATAAGTCGTACTGGAGTTTTTGAATGGAATCCTCAACAGAGGCGCCATACTGGTAGCGTACTTGAGCCAAGCCCGTTATTCCCGGTTGAATACTGTGCCGCACGTTATAATATGGAACCTCATCAATGAGTTGCTTTACAAAAAAAGGTCTTTCCGGGCGTGGCCCAACGAAGCTCATTTCCCCTTTAACAACATTTATAATTTGGGGAAGTTCGTCTATTCTCAGTTTGCGAATGATACGGCCCACCTTTGTTGTACGATCGTCATTTGCGGCCGCCCATTGAGGTTGCATTCCTTGCTCAGCATCCTTTCGCATGCTACGAAATTTCAACACCATAAAAGTATGGCCATCCATGCCAACTCGCTCTTGTTGATAAAAGATTGGAGCTCGATCTTCGAGATAAATGCATAGCGCCGTAATCAATATCACTGGAAGTGAAACAAACAAAATAATAGTGCTGGCGAATAAATCGAAAATTCTTTTAATAAAAGACCGTAGGAAACTTTGGTCAAATCCGCCGCCGAAAACCAACCAACTTGGTTGAAGAGAATCCACTCTGATTTGGCATGCTTCACGCTCAAAAAAAGACGCCGCATCAGTCACTTTGATCCCATTTAATTTACAAACTAATAAATCTTGTATAGGGAAACTTTCACCTCGTCGATTATTTGCAGCGACGATGATTTCATTCGCGTTATATTTGGCTGTTAAATCTATTAATGAGTTTCCTGTCGGGAAAATAGTAGACGGTAGCATGCAGCTCGTTTCACCCGGTAACTGAACAAAGCCAACGATTTTATATTTATGGTAGCTAATATTATGCATAGCCAGATCGCTGCATTCTTTTGCCAGCGTACCGCATCCTATAAAAATAATTCGTGATTCTAGATATTTCAATTTGAATAATTGATAAAAAACAAACCTCACCAATAAAATCAAACAAGCGGCGATAATAATTACGAGACCTAAAATACCGCGACCAATATAAATACTCGGTACTAAATAAAATACCAAGGTTATGATGCCGAATCCTAGGGCAAAAGAAGGCATGAGCCGGAGAAAAGTATCCCTGATGCTTTCTTTGTAGTCATGCTTATACATGCCAAAAGCACTCATGCTGAAAACCATTACTAAGGTAAATGTACCTGCCGCCAGAGAAAAACTTTCCATCTGGACAAAATATGGGAAGCCGCTATCAAAGAACCGAAGAGTCGCCCCCAGATAGACTGAGGCGATGAAGACAAACATTTCAACAAAAAGCAGAATGGACACTACTTTTGAGACATAGTGATTGGAAATTCTAAACAGCATTTTCACCCCACAAAATTTGCTCGTATTTTTAAGTTAAGCCCATATCATATCGGCTTTTGTAACAATAACATTAGCGATATCAGTAAACCGATAAGATAAATTGAGAAATAAGATTGAAGCTTCCCAGCATATCTGCTAGATTCAAAAGATCATGATAAATAGCAAAGTGAGTTTAGTATGGACATTGTTGCCGTAGTTGGGCTTGGATATGTGGGTTTACCTCTGGCAGTAGAGTTTGGAAAAAAACAGCAAACGATCGGATTTGATCTTTCCGCCACCAAAATAGAGAGTTACAAACGGCATATTGATCCAACTGGAGAGTTGTCAACTGAAAAGTTGCAAGAGGCTACCCATCTTACCGTCAGCTCCGACCCCTCCGAATTATCTCTCGCCGACTATATTGTAATCGCAGTTCCAACGCCCGTAGATAGTGCCCATCAGCCTGACTTTTCTCCTCTCGTTGGCGCCAGCGAAACGGTTGGAAAATACATGAAGCGCGGCGCAATAATTATTTATGAGTCAACGGTTTACCCAGGTGCTACTGAGGAAGTATGCATTCCAATTCTGGAAAAGAATTCTGGCATGGAATGGAAAAAAGATTTTCACATTGGGTATTCTCCAGAAAGAATTAATCCAGGTGATAAAGAACGCACTCTTACTTCCATTGTAAAAATTGTATCAGGAGATGATAACGAAACGCTGGAGAAAGTAGCTAAGCTTTACGAAGCTATTATCAGTGCCGGTGTACATAGAGCATCCAGTATTAAGGTCGCAGAAGCGGCAAAAGTGATCGAAAATACTCAACGTGATCTGAATATCGCATTAATTAATGAATTGGCCATTATTTTCGATAAGCTTGGAATTGACACGTTGCAGGTACTGCAGGCCGCCGGGACGAAGTGGAATTTCCTCCCTTTTCGTCCCGGGTTAGTTGGTGGGCATTGTATTGGTGTAGACCCTTACTACCTGACCCACAAAGCAGATATGATTGGCTATCACCCTCAGGTGATACTGGCAGGACGCCGAATAAATGACGGAATGGCAAAATTTATTGCCGAAAAAACTGTGAAAGAAATGATCCGTGCTGGTCTCAATGTAAAAGGCTCAAAAGTAACTGTACTTGGATTGACATTCAAAGAAAATTGCCCTGACCTCAGGAATTCGAAGGTTATGGATATTATTCTCGAACTTCGATCTTACGGTGTAGAAGTTTATGTTCATGATCCAGTAACTACTACTGTAGATGCCCTTCACGAGTATGGCCTGGAACTCGTAACTTGGGAAAAGTTGCCACGCGCAGATGCAATGATTGCCGCAGTTTCACACCGCGAATTTCTTGCCAGGCCCCTTGCTGATTTCCAAGAAAAAATTGTTTCAAATGGTTGCTTTATTGATGTTAAATCTCATTTTGACCAGACAGCTTTGCGCGCGGCTGGGCTTAATGTCTGGAGACTTTAGGCACCTTTAAAATTTAGGATACTAAGGCAATACTTAACAGGCCCTTCCGTTCTGGCTGGGCCTGTTGGAGCAATTTTAAAGTTATTGATTTCAAGATGTATGTTCGGCAAGCTTAATGCGGACGTTGTTCAACGTAACCTTAGCGTTACTGTCGTATCAATTTAAAGCCACCACGAAACTCAAAGGAAAGAAGTTATGCTAAACATAAACAGGCAAAAAATAATCACTGTAATAGTTTCTGTAACGATCCTGTGCATGGGTGGCATGACCGCCTGCGGTAAAACGCAGACCTCAGAGACGCTGGTTGCTGAAGCAAAACAGTATCAACAGAAGGGTGATAACAAGGCCGCTATTATTCAATTAAAAAATGCGTTACAAAAAACCCCGGAAGATGCTGAAGTCCGTTATATCTTGGGTACTATCTACAATGAAACTGCGGATTTTCCTTCAGCTGAGAAAGAACTTCGTAAGGCTTTGAGTTTGGGAATGAATCCCGCTAAGGTGTCGCCTGATTTGGGTAAATCTTTGCTTATGCAAGGGAAATTTCAGGCGGTTTTGGATGAAATTAAGCAGGTTCCAGGAGAAAAAGAATCTGCTGAAATATTAGTCTCGCGTGGCAATGCTTATTTAGCTTTAGGCAAAGGCCAGGAAGCCAAGGAATCGTTTGAGCAGGCCCTGAAGAATAAACCTGATTTCCCGGACGCGCTTATCGGGTTAGCTAGGCATTCGATTACGGAGAAAAATATCGATGCCGCAACAGGCTTTACCGAGCAAGCTGTAACCAAAAATCCACAAAACACGGATGTTGTTCTTTTTAAAGGTGATTTTCTGCGTGCCCAAGGAAAAGTTGAGCTTGCTCTTGCTGCTTATGACCAAGCTTTGAAATTGCAGCCGGACAATAACTCAGCACATATCAATAAGGCTTTTTTGGAAATTGAGGCGGGGAAATTCGATTTAGCCCAAGGAGATATTGACGCGGCACGCAAAACATCGCCGAATAGTTTAATCATTTTCTATGCGCAAGCATTGCTTGATTTCCGCCAAGGGAAGCATGCGGCAGCATTGGAATCGTTGCAGAAAGTTCTACGGGCAGCGCCAGAACATATGCCTAGTGTTCTGCTGGCAGGAGCCGTGCAGTTGGCACTTGGGTCACTGCCGCAAGCCGAACAACATTTGAAGAAATATCTGGAAAGGGATCCGGGTAATGTCTATGCGCGTAAATTGATGGCATCTACGTTGCTAAAAAGCCACCGTACACAAAACGCAATTGATGTATTGGCGCCAGCGCTTAAAGCCGTGCAACAAGACGATATCCAATTACTGGCACTTGCGGGTGAATTATATATGCAGGCCGGGGACTACACAAAGGCGACGGAATATTTTGCAAAGGCTAGTGCCCTTGCGCCGAAAGCGGCAGAACTGCATAGCGCTCTAGGCTTAAGCAGATTGGCGCTAGGTGAGAATGACCGTGCAGTGGCTGAAATGGAAACAGCAGCAGCAATGGACACCAAATCACCTAAGGCAGGTGTTTTGTTGGTGATGACCCACCTTCGTCTTAAAGAATATGATAAGGCACTCACAGCAGTAAAGGCTCTTGAAAAAGAACAGCCTGACAGCCCCGTTGTTTACAACCTGAAAGGCGCTGCTTATTTGGGCAAAAATGATAGTGCTGCCGCACGCGCGAGCTTTGAAAAAGCGCTTTCTATTCAACCTGCCAATTTACCTGCTGTGATGAATTTGGTGCAACTTGATTTGAGGGACAAAAAGCCAGAAGTGGCGAAAAAGCGCCTTGAGGCTATGCTCGAAAAAGACAAGAAAAACTCTCAAGTCATGACCGCACTGGCCAATCTTGCTCTCTCTCAAGGGCAGACCAAGGAAGCGACTACTTGGCTAGAAAATGCCAGTAAAGAAAACCCGGATGCATTGCAGCCGGCTATGCTATTGGCAACTCATTATTTACGCATAGGTGAAAAACAAAAGGCACTTATCTATGCCCAAAAACTTCAAGGCTCCAACTCCAGCAGCCCAGAGGTTCTGAATATTCTGGCGCAAGCCCAATTTGCTAATGACGACAAACCGGCTGCTTTGGAAACCTACACTAGGCTTGCCGCCATGAAGCCGGACTCTGCCCCTGCCCAATTTTTCATCGCTACGGTTCACATGGCAATGCAGAACGAGTCGGCAGCATCGGACGCTCTCAAAAAATCATTATCATTGCAACCGGATTATTTGGAAGCACAATTAGCTTTGGCCTCCTTGGAGGCCAAAAAGGGTAATTATGAGCAAGCTCTCACAATTGCCCGGCAAGTTCAGAAAAAAAACCTTAAATCTTCTGTGGGCTTTGAGTTAGAAGGTGACGTGCTGATGGCGCAAAAAAAACCTGATCTAGCGGTGAAGGCCTATGAACAGGCATTTACTGTCAGCAAAAATGGTTCGCTCATGGTGAAATTGCACGCTTCCCTAGGCCAAGCCGGTAAAGGTAAGGCAGCAGACATCCGCTTGGCTCAGTGGCTAAAAGAACATCCTGCCGATGTCACTGCCAGAATGTATCAGGCAGGAATTTATCTTGCCAGCAAGCAGAATAAAGCCGCTATCGAACAATACCAAGCTGTGTTGCAGCAAAATGCAAAAAATATTCCGGCATTGAACAATCTTGCTTGGCTCTATCAACAGGAAAAAGATCCCCGTGCCTTGGAATATGCCGAGAAAGCCAACCAACTTGCTCCTGACAATCCGGCAATACTCGACACCTTGGGTTGGATGTTGGTGGAACAAGGCAACATAACGCGTGGTTTGCCGCTTCTACAAAAGGCCGCCAGCGTGGCGCCGGAAGCACTCGCTATTCGTTATCATCTAGTGTTGGCATTGGTCAAATCTGGGGACAAGGTCAAGGCACGTAAAGAATTGGAGCAAATTCTGGCTACCGGAAAAACTTTTCCCCAGGTTGAGGAAGCAAAAACATTGCTAAAGCAGTTGTAGTGGGTGGTGACAGTGGCGTTTTACGCTGTCTCCGTTACACCATGCATGGTTGTAGTAATCGAAAGTTTATTGCAAAAGAACGGGCAGGTGGCAATGTAGCAATGGGATAAACAAAAAAGAAACCAGTGATGTAATAGTGGGTTCATCATACCCCTAAAAATGCTGGTTCCATTGTTTTTTGCGTGCGATGCCGGGCTGTATCTTTAAGTAAAAATAAATTATCGCTCATGTATCAAGTTATTTTGCGTTGTTGCCGATAGCATGAATATCGACAACGAACGAATTGCATTCTGACACAAGCCATGTTGGTTATTGGTCAGGCTCGGCATTCGACATGGCCACAACATGAGTACAGGTTCCTACCACTTTGAAACGTTAAATGACACTGCTTTCCAAGCTGAGCGGCTGCGCCAGCAAGCCCAAGCAGTTCGTGGCATGGAGGCCGGTATATTACGTTCGGCAGGCATTCAGTCCGGGCACAATGTGCTTGAATTGGGTTGTGGCCCTGGATTTGTTTCTGACCTGCTGGCTGAACTGGCACCAGAGGGTAGCCTATATGTAGTTGAGCCAAGCCGCACTTTGCTGGCTCAGGTGGAAGGCAATGTTCGCAATAAGCCTGCCTGTGGTTTGTATCCAATTCAGGCCTATGGATCCCAATTGCCCGTCCCGGACAGCAGCATCGATTTTTCTTATGCCCGGTTCGTCCTTCAGCACATTCCACAGCCCGAAACTGTGATTTCGGAAATCCATCGGGTCATGCGGCCAGGTGGGCGCTTCTGCGCTGTTGATTCCGACGATGGTTTAGTCGTTTTCTATCCTGAGGATCAGCGCGTCAGTCAAATTCTGCGCACAGCCCAGATAACCCAAGCTGAACAAGGGGGGGATCGCTTCATCGGCCGTAAACTGCATCACATGATGACCGATGCAGGGTTTGTTAACGTCAAGAGTCGTATCCTTGCGCTTACCAGCAGCGAATTACCTTTCAACGTACTGTTTAATATCCTGCTAGGTTACAAGGCTTCTCTGTTAGGGAATACTGTCGACATCATGCAGTTATTTGATGATTTGTCCCAGAAAGTAGCGGGTGGGCATCAATTAATTGCTGGTGGTGTATTTATCATCACCGGAGAAAAAGCATGAACACGAGTGAGACTAAGGTGTCTAGTATGGAAACCGTCTATTTTCGTTTCGAGGAGGTCGTGCTGGGCACCCCTGCTTATGAACTTTATCTTGAATTCCGTTATGAAATTTTTTGCAAAGAACTTCAACGCATTGTTCCATCCTCATGTCCACTTTCCAGCAATGGCCGGTTCATGGAGACTGACCAATATGATCCATACAGTCGCCACTTCATGGCCTACCACAAATCCACCGGTATCTCCGCAGCGTCAGCCCGAGTCATTCTTCCCAACCCCACTGGGTTAAATGTGACTCCCAGATACGTCATTTACCGCCCCTTACCCTACCCAGATGCGACCGATGCAAATATTGGCGAAATCTCCCGCATGGCCATTGCCCCTGAATTTCGACGTCGGCAAGAGGACAAAGGCAAACCATTTCAGGGCGATCCTGAACCCGAAATGATCTATCAACCTGAAAAAAACCGTCGACGCCAACCGGAACTGGTTTTAGGTATATACCGGGAAATTTATCTGCTATGCCAGCAAGAAAATATTAAATACTGTATGGCGGCGATGGATAACCGTTTTAGCCGACTTCTCAATACATTGGGGTTTCCATGTGTCCCGGTTGGGCCCATTAATGAGAATGTCCAGCCTCCCAGGCGGGTCTATCTTATCAGTGCATTTGAGATGGAACGCAGCTTAAGTCAGCGCGGAACGCAAACCCTTAGTTTTTTACAAGCGCAAAATACGAACGATTCTCCTCCCCGCGCCCCCCTCTAATATTTAGACTGATATAGAATCAGCCTGACGCGAACCCTGTTCTAAAATCTGGATTGAGATGTTGTAAGTGCAATATAGCCAAATTTCTATCCGAATTTGAATGATCAATGTCATGATATTTTATAATATGTACTTATTTATCAATACCCTATGTACTAAAATACATTCTTAGAATTTAAATTTGTCTCTTTTTTGAGACAAAAATATTACTTTAATTTCAACGAATTAGTTATTTACATGATTTTATGTCGCCATATAACGACACATATCATTACTGTAAATATACACATACTTTAATGCTATGTTTTTAATGGGAATATATATGTGGCATGATTAATGCTTTACAAATACTAGAATGTATTGCTGTATTTATAAAGGATTATGGTAGAGTGGAAAATAAATTTGTATATTCCATAGTGACGCCAGGTACCCGAGCATACCGGGACTATCTTGCTCTGCGACATAAAGTCTTCTGTGAAGAGCTGAAACGTGTGCCCAGTATCAACCGGTTTTTCAGTGATGTTCCGCTGGAGAGTGATGCATACGACGCGCACAGTGTACACGTGCTGTGCCGTTCATTGGAAACGGGTGCTGCTGCTGGTTGTTCACGGTTAATTCTGCCCAATGCCAAAGGATTAAGCATTACATCCCGTTACCCAACAACCCACCAGATACTCAACTCATCTGACCAGTCTGGTGAAATTGGTCGTTTAGCTATTGCTAAAGAATTGCGTCGGAACCGAGGTGAGCTTTCGAGTGCTGGGTTACATCAGACACCAGTACAGCGACCGCATCCTGCGAGCGTGACGGACAAACAAGATGGTCCGCTCGTGGCTATGGGTTTATATAACGAAATATTCAAGCTGGCTAACAAACATGGCCTTACTCATTGTTACGCAGCCATGGAGCCGTCTTTGGCGCGGTTGCTCATTCGGATCGGTTTTCCATTTCAAGCGGCTGGCCCTCTCAATACCGCAGTTCAACCCCCGCGACAACCCTATCTCATCGGTGTTCATGTTGTTAAATCAGTCTTGGCTAACCGTGACACCTGTCTATCGCATTTCAGACCCAGTTTTTTTCAGGACGTAGCGCTTACTTGTTAAGTAAGTCACATTAATTTTCTATCGGGTTTATGCCAAAAGCGTAGTATTTGCTATTTGACCTTGTTTCTTGGCAGACAAGGGCGCGTGTGCTATGAGGTACGGCCAATCAATGAAGATTCAGCTTAAAATTTTCTTCCGATTTACCAAGTAAGATTTAGGATGAAAGCCATCGTCCGGCTCTATTGAGCCTTCATAGAAATTATTCGAATTAAAAAAGCCGCACAGATACCTGCGCGGCTTTTTTATGAATAAAGCACAGGTTATGCAGATTTTTTATTGCGGCGACTAAAACCTAGACCCAACAAGCCTAAACCTAGCAGAGCAATACTGGTTGGCTCAGGAACATTAACTGATTGACCGTAAAGTTCATTCGTACCAAAAGCATTAGCTACTACTACCCCGCCATTAATAATGGGAGCGTTAAGAGCTTGGAACGAGGATGTATATGTGAAATCAGATAATCCAGGTTGAGTATTGGTATTTACATAAACAGCGGCAGAGCCACCGACAACATCAAAATAACCAGTACCTTGACCGGTTAGGCCAACGCTATTTTGTCCGGTGACTGTTCCAGTCAAGGTATTAGGCGAGAGTGCTGTAGTATTGGCCAACATGTCGAGCCAAAGTGTACCATCTCCAGAAGTGCTTTTTACAAGAGCATTAAAGTCTGCTGATGCATCCGAAAACACTTTGAGCCAGCCTCCAGTGAAAGAAAAGCTACCATCTGCGTTGATACCAGTTCCAAAAGGGCTGACAGTAGTGGCAGCATTTAAGATAAAACCACCAAATTGATAAGTCAATTCCCTTCCAGGAGCAGCAAAACCTAACAGTGAATTAAGAGAAGTTACCATGCCGTAACCACTAATTTCAGCGCCTGCCGTTCCACTCGTAATTTCAAAAAGATTAGTAGTAGAACTGAAATCGAAAAAGCTATTAGGATCCCAAGTAATGCCATCAACTGTCACAGCTTGAGCATTTAAGCTGGTAAACCCAAGCGATGCTAAAATCATCGTGGCTGCAATTTTATTAAGTTTCATAACCGTTCTCCTGATATTAATTATTGTAATTTAACGCTTTTTGTAACCCATATAATTCAAGGCTATTTACCTTAGGCTTATTAAAGCATATATCGTGCCAATTATATAATATATTGATTAATAATAAATATTAATGCATTGGCTGAATTAAATGTTAAAAAATGTAAATTTTTTCGACAAGCGGTATTTCACATAAAGTTAAAGATTGCTGTTATTTCCGGCCAATGTTGCATTCAAGACTCTTGCAATTTCCACTTTACTGCGTAAATATGCATATTCCCTACTTGCCCATCCCTTTAATAAAAGGCCTTTAATGACTGAATTTGACTATGGCAGCGCTTTCAGCCGCAACTTGGGTTGCGTCAGTTTGGATGAGCATGCGCGTCTGCAACGATCCACCGTAGCTATTGCAGGCATGGGCGGTGTGGGCGGGGATTACCTCATTAGTTTGGTGCGCGCCGGGGTGGGTGGATTTCACATTGCTGAGTTTGATGAATTTGAGCTGGCTAATTTCAACCGACAGTATGGGGCTAACACACGCACGTTGGGCCGCCGCAAGATTGAGGTAATGCTGGAATATGCTTTGGAAATCAATCCGGAATTACGTGTAAAAATTTTCGACAAAGGCCTTGATGCGAATAATATTGACGCATTTCTTTCAGGTGTGGATCTGGCCGTTGATGGCATGGATGTGTTTGCGGTGGATATGCATCCGTTATTGATTAATTCGGCTACAGCACGGGGACTTTTCACCGTGGCGGCGATACCTTTGGGGTTGGGGGCAGGGGTGTTGGCATTTGGGCCGGGGGGCATGTCTTATGAAGATTACTTTGCCATTTCCCCAGAAATGAGCGAAGAGGAAAAGATCATCCAGTTCGCTTTGGGCTTTGCCCCGGAGATGCACCATCTTAAATATCTGGATCCGCAATCCATCAACCTGAAGGCGCGCAAGGGCCCCAGCTCAATTGCCGGTTGCAAGCTGTGTGCGGGCTTCATTACCACCCAAGCGCTGTTAGTTCTGTTGCATCCGCAAGAGTTGAAATTGACGCCTTGGTACACCTACCTGGATGCCCGTCTTAACCGTTTTCATCACCGCCAGTTGTGGCTGGGTAACCGTAATCCGCTGCAACGGCTGAAAAGCTTTGTAGCGAAGAAACGGCTAGAAAAGGCCAGCAAATAAAAGTAACGGCTTGAGCAAGGCGGGTATTCAACTAAAATTAGTTTAGCCGCATAAGTTAAAGATTCATCTGCAAGTTCCGAATATACATAAGCTACTGACTCATCAATCATCAGACGGAGGCAATATAATGCCTCCCAGCCGACATTGAATCGAGCATGCCGGTTTCAATAGCATCAACTCTTGAATAACTCCGGTCACCTGATTAGCAAAGAGGTAAATATGCAACGCTACATAGAATGGATTCTTCGCTATCGGTTTGTAGTCATTGCTTTGACGTTAATTGTCACCATTGCAGCAGTTATTCAGGCAAAAAATCTGAATATCATTATTGATCCGAATACCATGCTTCCCCAGTCTCATCCCTATGTGACGACGAGTAATTTGGTGGAAAAGGTTTTTGGGTCGAAGTATGTTGTTATGGTGGGGGTCACTCCTAAAGAGGGTGATATTTATCAGCCTCTGATTTTGGAAAAAATCCAGCGCATGACGGCGGCTTTTCTTCAGACGCCCGGTGTGGTTAAAGAAAACCTGTTGAGTCTTTCTTCGAAACGCGCCAAAAATATTGCCGGTACGGCAGAAGGTTTGGAAGTCAAGCCGTTAATGTCGAAGGTTCCAGCTACGGCCGCGCAACTTACTGAACTAAGAGGGGCAGTCGAGAAGAATCCTGTTTATTTGAATTCTATTGTGTCTGCTGATGCGAAAACAACAGCTATTCTCGTAGAGTTTAAGGACGGGCCGGGTGGTTTCCGGGCAATCATGGATAAAGTGGAGGCTGTTGTTGAGCATGAACGGGATTCTCGAATTGAAATTAACGTGGGGGGAATTCCGAGTTTTCTGGCCCGTATTGAAATTTATTCAGAGCGTATTGGATTTCTTTTCCCCATCGCTATTTTAGTTTTGAGCCTGGTTCTTTTTGAAGCCTTTCGCACGAAGCAAGGGCTTATTTTGCCATTGGTTACAGCGGGTTTGGCTGTCGCTTGGGGGGTCGGCGTGATGGGCGCTTCTGGCATTCCAATGGATGTGTTTAATTCCGCGACCCCTATTTTGATTCTGGCGGTGGCAACAGGCCATGCGGTGCAGTTGCTTAAGCGCTATTACGAAGACTATTTCCGCTTACGAGA
Source organism: Candidatus Nitrotoga sp. CP45 (assembly GCA_003402375.1). GTDB lineage: Bacteria > Pseudomonadota > Gammaproteobacteria > Burkholderiales > Gallionellaceae > Nitrotoga. Next base: position 51,146 of record QFXJ01000053.1, on the reverse strand, counting down.
AACAACGGATCTTTCGCCCAAGGTTGCAAATAATCAAGCCGTTATTTCCTCTCTTCTCCGCGTTGGGCCGGTCATGATTGCTGCCGGAGCGGTCGCTTCTTTGGGATTTTTTTCTTTGGTAATTTTTAAGATTAGCACGGTGCGTACTTTTGGAATTTTTACCGGTATTGGAATTCTTGCGGCATTGATTCTTGAAATGACTTTTATTCCGGCCTTGCGTTCAATACTTGCTCCACCAAGTGATATTGAAAGAAAGCGTGGACAAAAAAAACGGATTTGGGACAAAGTAACCAACGCGATAGCGAACTGGGTAACCGGCACCAGTCGGCGCAGGGTGTATGGCGGGGTTTTGCTTTTCGTCATTATTACCCTGATAGGGATGGGGAAGGTTACTGTGGATAACTCTACCAAGAGTTTTTTTTCTCCTGAATTGATTTTTGAAACAGATGATAAAGCACTGAATGATCGCCTTGGCGGTACTAATACGATGTATTTGCTGGTTGAAGGCGCAGGTGACGACGCCATTAAAGATCCCAAAACTCTTCGGGCCATAGGGGAGCTGCAACGTTTTCTTGAAAATCAGCCTTATGTCGGTAAGACCCTTTCGCTAGCCGACTTTATCATGCGTATGAACCAGGCCATGCACGGGGATGATCCCGCTTATTATAAAATTCCAGACAGTCAGGAATTGATTTCACAATATTTATTGCTTTACTCAATGTCCGGCGAACCGGGCGATTTTGATTCCTATGTTGATTATGGCTACCGCTCCGCCAATCTGACGGTTTTCTTGAAGACAGATAGCAGTGCCTACATAGAAAAGCTGGTCGAAAAAATTCAAGCATTCACAGCGCTGCATTTCGATAAAAGTGTGCATATCGGAATCGGTGGCAGTGTCCCTCAAGGTGCAGCACTGAATGAGGTTATGGTTTACGGGAAAATACTCAATATTCTGCAAATCACGGTTGTCGTTTTTATTATTTCCAGCTTGATTTTCCGTTCATTGGTAGCAGGAATGCTGGTGCTTCTCCCGCTTCTGGTTGCTGTTTTGGCTAACTTTGGTCTTATGGGATGGAGTGGAATCCCGCTGAATATTTCAACTTCGCTTATTTCGGCGATGGCCGTTGGCATAGGGGCGGATTACGCAATCTACCTGATCTACCGGTTACGCGAAGAGCTTATGATGGGAACCGATGAAATCACAGCTGTCCGAAATGTTATTGGAACAGCGGGGCAAGCTATTCTATTTGTTGCGATTTCGGTGTCAGCTGGTTACGGGGTGTTGTTGTTATCGTTTGGGTATAATATCCATAAGTGGTTGGCCATTTTGATTGCTGAGGCCATGATCATGAGTTCGCTATCTGCGCTGTTGCTTATCCCCGCGCTTATTCTTACATTCCGCCCCGATTTTATTTTCAGGAGAATTGCCGTGAAACATAACCCATTGCCTGTTTCTGTTGTTGTGTTGGCTCTTGTTTTTGGTCTATCAATGCAACCCAAAAATGGCTGGGCGGCGGAACCCAATCTGGGCCAGATCATGGAAAAAAATTTCGTCGTTTCCAAGGTTGCTGATTCAGTGGCTGATGCCACGTTTACCCTGATTAACAAGAATGGTCAGGAACGGGTGCGCAAGACTTTCGGCGCGACCAAGCTTGAGGAAAATGGCATTGATAACATGCGCATGACGCGGTTTTTGTCACCACCGGATGTAAAAGGTACGGTATCGCTGCTGATCGAACACGCCGATAAGGATGATGACATTTGGATCTATCTACCCGCGCTAAAAAAAGTGCGGCGTCTTGTTTCCAACAATAAAAAAGATAGTTTTGTGGGCACGGATTTTTCTTATGCCGACGTGATTGGTTATAAGGTGGGAGAGTGGAATTACAAGCTGTTGAAAGAGGAGTCGGTAGAGGGGCAGCTTTGCTACGTTATCGAGGCATTACCAAAATCTGACGCGGTTAAAACCAGTAATGGTTACTCGAAGCGCATCGGCTGGCTGCGTAAAGATAATTTGGTGGCCATAAAAATGGAGTATTGGGATGAGGCAGGGCAGATGTTAAAAATCTCGACATTTACTGATGTTCAACTGGTAGACAAGACGCGTGGTAAGTGGCAGGCCATGCGCCTTGAAGCAAGCAATGTTCAGACCGGCCACCGTACGGTGATTAAATACGATAACTTCAAGGCGAACCAGCGGGTTAAGGATGAGTTCTTTACGACACGGTACATGGAAAAAGAATAATGCCGCAAATGTGCGTTAGCATTTTATGTCGTGTAGGGCGTGCTTTATCATTGGCAATTATTTTTGCATTGCTCTGTACACAGGCGGCTCATGCGCTGATCATAGGTGAGATTGAGGTTGTCAGCAGGGAAGGCGAACCGCTGCTCGCGTATGTTTCGGTATCCCCGTCAAGCCCTGATGAAAAAATAACCGCCGCTTGTGTTTCATTGGTTGATGCAGGGATTGTTCCCGGGCAAAATGGATCGGAATTGTCCGCTGCAAGATTGGAGTTGGAAGGCAATAACAATATTGACCAGCGAATTAAAATCTCTACAGCGGCTCCAATCAGTGCACATTCGTTGACACTTCAGCTAAAAGCACACTGTGTTCCGCACGGTTTAACTATTCGCGAATTTAATTTTGAATTGAAACCAGTGGCCAACACTTTGCTCCCGCAGGCAGAGAGTTTTTCGGGGTCAACTGAAAAAGATAGTATGAGTTTTTTACAAAAACCGGATATAACTGGTTCGGTTCGTGCAGGATATTTCAGTTCATCGCGTAAGCTGGATGGGAAAAATGATTTGGGTACCGGTTCGTTGTGGCTTAAAGGGACGCAAAATATAGGGGAGGACGTTACTCTGGTTGCTCAGGGATGGATTCGTAATGACGACATTTTCAGAGCCAACGGAGATTCGAAAAAATTACAGGAGGGATATATAAAATTCAGTAGCGGTAATGTGGATTATCGGATCGGCAGACAGATCATAGTATGGGGACGGGCAGATCGCTTGAATCCAACCGACAATCTGACACCACGAAATTTTACGTTGTTAACGCCGGAAGAGGATGACCAGAGAATAGGATCGTTGGCAGCGAAAGCAACGTACCACTCGCATGAAAATTCGCTGACCGGTATATGGCTCCCTGGTATGGATCCCCATGTCTTTCCGGTTACTACAACGCCGGGTGTTTTTTTTACCCAACACATTCCCCGTACTAACCGAATTGCGCTCAAATTCGATCGAAGTGGCGGTGATGTGGATTGGTCAGCCTCTTACTATAATGGGTCAGATTTGACCCCTGACATCGCGATTGGAGCGATAACCCCATCTGGAGCAAATTTAATATTTGACCACAATCGTATCCGCGTATTGGGCATGGATGCCGCTACGGTCATTGGGCGTTATGGATTGCGTGCTGAAGCCGCGTACACTTGGACAGTTAACACTGGTGCGAATGATTTTCTTGTAAAAAAGCCATTTTTCTATATGGTGATGGGCGGTGACAGAACTTTTTTCGATTATCTTAATGTCAATTTTCAATATTACCTCCGCCATGTTACAAATTATTCCGACCCGCAGGCGATAGCCGATCCTCTCCTGCGTTTCGCCGCAATTCAAACAAGTGCGCTATGGAATCAGTTTAGCCGTTCTCAGCATGGGGTAAGTGTCCGGGCCAGTAACAAATGGCTTAATGAAACGTTGGAAGGTGAAATTGCCGCTGTCGCTTCTTTTGGACGCAGCAATTATTTCATAAGGCCCAAGCTGGTTTATGCCTTTACAGACAACGTTAAAGGATCGCTTGGATTGGATATTTACCGAGGAGAAAGTAGTACGTTCTTTGGTCGGTTGCGGGATAACTCGTTATTGTTTGCGGAGATGAAATATGGTTTTTGATTAAATAAAGGAATGTATAAATATTAAATTCCTCGAATGTTTAGTTTATTGGCTTTCTTCCCATAAATCTTTGTTGTTAACATTATGCGGCTGCACTAGTCCAAAATGTTTGTACGCATTAATGGTCGCCACTCTTCCGCGTGATGTGCGTTGTAAGTAGCCTTGTTGGATTAAATAAGGTTCCAGCACATCTTCAATGGTATCGCGCTCCTCTCCGATGGCAGCGGCAAGGTTGTCTACGCCCACCGGGCCACCGGTAAACTTTTCGATCACGGTCAACAATAGTTTTCTATCCATCATGTCCAACCCCTGCATATCTACGTCGAGCATGGTAAGCGCGGCATCTGCCACTTGGCGCGTGGCTTCGCCCTGCGCCCTTACTTCGGCAAAATCACGGACGCGGCGCAGCAATCGATTTGCAATGCGCGGCGTACCGCGTGAGCGCTTTGCAATTTCCAGCGCCCCGTCGGGCGAAATCGGTAATTCCAGTAAATCAGAAGAGCGCGTCACGATGCGCTGCAATTCATTGGTGGTGTAAAACTCCAGACGCGCCACGATACCAAAACGGTCGCGTAGGGGGTTAGTTAACATACCGGCGCGAGTGGTTGCTCCAACCAGAGTGAATGGTGGCAAGTCCAGTTTTACCGAGCGCGCGGCGGGACCTTCGCCGATCATGATATCGATCTGATAATCCTCCAGCGCGGGATACAGGATTTCTTCCACCACCGGCGACAGACGATGGATTTCATCGATAAACAGCACATCGTTTGGTTCGAGATTGGTTAACAGGGCAGCAAGGTCACCAGCACGTTCCAAAACCGGCCCGGAAGTATGGCGCATGTTGACACCCATCTCGCGTGCGATGATATGTGCCAACGTCGTCTTGCCTAGCCCTGGCGGGCCGAACAGTAACACATGGTCAAGCGGCTCCTTACGTTTGCGGGCCGCTTCAATGAAAATTTCCAGCTGCCCGCGTATTTTTTCCTGGCCAATATATTCGTCCAGATGTTTAGGGCGCAATGCACGCTCCTGTATTTCCTCCTGCAAAGATACGGGAGCGGGAGAAATAATGCGATCAACTGCGGTCAGATTATCGTTTTGGATCATGCTTTGGATAATAGCTTAAGTGCTTGGCGGATGCCGTCTGATACATTTGCATCGGCGGGTAATTGTTTGGCTGCCCAATCCGCTTCTTTCCCGCTGTAGCCTAACGCCAACAGTGCGTTGGTGATATCGTTGCCATGTGGTGTCACAACACCGCTTGCGCCACCCGGCACGGATACGATGAATTTATCTTGCAGTTCCAGCAATAGCCGCTCGGCGGTCTTTTTGCCTACTCCTGGAATTCTGGTCAATAGCCCTACTTCCTTACTTGCCACGGCAATGGCAAGATCGTTCAAGCTCAAGCCAGACAGCACCGACAGCGCCAATTTTGGCCCCACGCCACTAATTTTCAACAAATGACGAAACGCCACGCGCTCGTCCTCAGAAGCAAAACCGTAGAGCAGGTGTGCATCCTCACGAACAATAAGTTGGGTATATAACACCACACGTTCATGCAGTACAGGCAGGTTATAGAAGGTGCTCATTGGCACATTCACCTCATATCCCACGCCTTGAACATCCAACAAAATTTGTGGTGGATTTTTTTCCAACAAGTTGCCTGTTAAACGCCCAATCATGTCTTCCTTGTTAATCTTTCTCGGCTAATCGTGCAGGCGCGATAATTATTGCATTAGAAAAATTACAATTACGTTTAATCCGTGGCTGGAGAAATTGTTATGTTGTTTAACTTAATCTGCCATTGCGCATGCGCAAGCCCTTGGTCGCCAGCTGGCCTAATCCCATACCAGCATGCGCATGACAAATCGCACACGCCAGCGCATCCGCTGCATCCGAGCTGGGAGAGCCGGACAATTCCAGCAATCGCTGTACCATATCTTGCACCTGCTCCTTTTTCGCATGGCCGTTGCCTACCACCGCTTGCTTCACCTGCAACGCAGTGTATTCCGCAACCGGCAGGCTCGCCAGCACCGCAGCGCAAATCGCCGCACCGCGCGCCTGTCCCAGCAGCAAGGTGGATTGCGGATTGACGTTAACGAATACTTTTTCTACCGCCACCAGCTGCGGTTGATGCATTTCAATCACCTCGCGCAATGAATTGAGAATGACTTTAAGCCGCTCCGGCAGCTCGCCTACTGGCGTTTTGATACAACCACTAGCGACATATATGAGTTTCTGTCCCACTTTGTCCAGCACGCCAAACCCAGTGATGCGCAGACCGGGGTCTATCCCTAAAATGCGTGCAGTAGAAGAGGGGCTCATCGAGGCAAAGAGGATTTACCCTTTTCCCTTATCCCTTTTATTCTCTCTTCATTCATTCCGGAATCACGGCCGTGGTATAAACTTCTTGTACATCATCAAGGTTTTCCAGTGCGTCCAATAGCTTTTGCATGCGTACTGCATCGTCACCCGTAAATAGGACTTCAACAATAGGCTTCATAATTATTTCTGCCATTTCCGGCTTAAAGCCAGCGGCTTCCAAGCGCTGTTTAACCTCGATAAAATCATTGGGTGCAGTGATAACTTCGATACTACCGTCATCGTTGCTCATTACGTCCTCTGCTCCTGCGTCCAGCACTACTTCCATTAGCGCGTTTTCATCGGTGCCAGGTGCAAAAATCATTTGCCCGCAATGTTTAAATAAAAATGACACAGAACCATCTGTGCCGAGATTGCCGCCGTACTTTGTAAAAGCATGGCGCACATCGGCCACGGTGCGTGTCTTATTATCGGTCATGCAATCTACCATTACCGCCGCGCCATTGATCCCGTAGCCTTCGTAGCGAAGCTCAATGTAATCGACACCGTCCAATTCGCCGCTGCCGCGTTTAATGGCGCGCTCCACGTTATCTTTCGGCATATTCTGGTCATAGGCTTTTTCCATCGCTAATCGCAGGCGCGGATTAATTGCCGGATCGCTGTCCCCCAACCTGGCCGCTACGGTAATTTCCTTGATCAAGCGTGTAAAAATCTTGCCGCGCCTTTCATCCTGGCGACCTTTGCGATGCTGAATGTTTGCCCATTTACTATGGCCTGCCATGGCATTTTCTCCGTTGATTAATTCCTGCATTTTGAACGCCGCAAGGATTTATACCCTTATAAGAGGTAGCGCGGATTTAAATTCGAAATGCAACAGCGATAATAAAGTGTTACATCGACTATTTTAGTGTAGCGCACCTCCTGCTTAAAGAATACCTGAAATAATGTTCTGCATTCCAGCACTTTGTGAGACTAATGCTTGAGGCTGATTACTTCATATTACACAGCCTGGATGCCTTTAGCGGTGCCCTCTAGTATCATGGCAATTGGAGTTGACAACGCGGCGCGGCAAGTGTTAGTTTCATATAAGCGCCGATTTGAGGAACAGCTTGCGGGCGCTTTATAAATACAGCTAAAGCGGGTGAAGCCCGGTTTAGCTGTAAGCTAACCGGGTTTTTTATTCAGCATGAGGGGCACGTTATGTCAGAACATTCCAGCCAAACAGAACATTCATATCAACTTGAAACACTTGCAGTACACGCGGGCATAAAGCGCAGCCAATTTAATGAACATAGTGAGGCACTGTTTCTTACTTCCAGTTACGTGTTCGATAGCGCGGCCCAAGCCGCTGCACGCTTTATCGGCGCAGAGCCGGGTAACATCTATTCGCGTTTTACCAACCCTACCGTTACTATGTTCGAGGAGCGCTTGGCCGCGCTGGAAGGCGCGGAGCAGTGTGTGGCGACGGCGTCAGGTATGTCGGCGATTTTGGCGTGCTGTATGGGTTTGCTGAAAAATGGAGATCACATCGTTGCTTCGCGCAGTATATTCGGTTCGACGGTAAATTTATTCGGCACCATCTTCAAACGTTTTGGTGTGGACACGACCTTTGTTTCTGCCACCGATGTGAATGAGTGGGAAGTTGCGGTACGACCCAACACACGGCTATTTTTTCTGGAGACGCCGTCCAATCCCCTTACCGAAATATCCGATATTGCAGGCATTGCGGCAGTGGCGAAGCAGCGAGGTGTGTTGTTGGCAGTAGACAATTGTTTTTGCACCCCCGCGTTGCAGCGCCCGCTAGACTTAGGCGCGGACATTGTGATTCATTCCGCCACTAAATATCTTGATGGACAAGGACGTGTATTAGGCGGTGCGGTGTTGGGTAGCAAGAAAGTGTTAGAGCCCATATATCAATTTCTGCGTACGGCGGGGCCGACTATGAGCGCATTCAACGCTTGGGTATTCCTGAAAGGAATGGAGACGTTGAAAATTCGTATGGATGCGCATAGCGCTAATGCGCTGTCCGTGGCGCAATGGTTGGAGGCGCAGGATAATGTGGCACGCGTGTACTACCCGGGTCTGCCGTCGCATCCACAACATGAATTGGCGATGAAGCAGCAGAAGGCTGGTGGCGGTATCGTATCGTTCGAAATAAAAGGTGGCAGAGAAAAGGCTTGGCGTCTTATTGATAGTACGCGCATGGTTTCAATTACGGCTAACTTGGGCGATACCAAGACCACGTTAACTCACCCAGCCACCACCACGCATGCCCGCATAACTCAGGAGGCCAGAGATGCAGCGGGTATTACCGAGGGTTTACTGCGCATTGCGGTCGGCTTGGAAGCTGTGGGTGATATCCAGACCGATCTGGCACGCGGGCTGTACATATAAAATCTACTATCTCTGGGTTTCTTTATCTGACCGATGGTCAGCTTGTCGTGCGATCAGTCCAAGCGTGAACATGAGGAGCCAATGAAATTATGCTTGTGAGCTGTGACACTGAAAATGTGGCAATACAAATTGGCAGTGCGCTAAAGTCGCATGGCTTCATGTTGGCCACAGCCGAATCATGCACAGGTGGTGCGGTGGCCAGTGCTATTACTGATATTGCGGGCAGTTCCGAATGGTTCGAGCGCGGCTTTATTACTTATTCAAATGAGGCTAAACGCGAGGTGTTGGGCGTCGCCCAAGACACATTGATGCGTTACGGTGCAGTAAGCGAGGCCGTCGTGCGTGAAATGGTGGTGGGCGTGTTGCACCATAGCCATGCGCAGGTGGCATTGGCGGTCAGCGGTATTGCCGGGCCAGGAGGTGGTATGCCGGACAAGCCTGTTGGCACAGTGTGGTTCGCTTGGGGTATTAAGGGGGGGCAGAGTATTGTATCGCTGCATCATCTTTCTGGTAACCGCGCAGAAATTCGCATGCAGTCGGTAGGCCTAGCTTTGCAAGGAGTGTTGGAACTGCTGAATCAGGTAAGGGAAGTAGCTTAAGACCGTGCCGGTTATGGTCATCCTTTTTTTAAATCAGGAAATTTTAAATTGATCTAACCAGAGTCTTTCTAGTTTAGCCTCGGATGGCTTATGCCATAATTGTGTATCATTTTTGAAGGGAAAAAGTTGCATGGATGATAATAAAAGCAAGGCACTCGCGGCGGCTCTGAGTCAGATTGAAAAACAGTTCGGCAAGGGTTCTATTATGCGTTTGGGCGAGCATGATATTGCGCGCGATATTCAAGTGGTTTCGACGGGATCATTAGGTTTGGATATCGCGCTGGGTGTGGGTGGCCTGCCGCGTGGTCGTGTAATTGAAATTTACGGGCCGGAATCATCCGGCAAAACCACGCTCACATTGCAAGTGATCGCCGAAATGCAAAAATTAGGCGGAACGGCTGCATTTATTGATGCAGAACATGCGCTCGATCCGCAATACGCGCAAAAGCTGGGTGTGAATGTCAGTGAGCTGCTCATTTCGCAACCGGATAACGGTGAGCAAGCGTTGGAGATTGCTGATATGTTGGTGCGTTCAGCTGCTGTGGATGTGGTGGTGGTTGACTCTGTGGCAGCGCTGACCCCTAAGGCAGAAATTGAAGGTGAGATGGGCGAGCCGCAAATGGGCTTGCAGGCACGCTTGATGTCGCAGGCATTGCGTAAGCTGACCGCTAACATCAAGCGCTCCAATACTACGGTGATTTTTATTAATCAGATACGTATGAAAATCGGTGTGATGTTTGGTAGCCCGGAAACCACGACCGGCGGCAATGCTTTAAAATTCTATGCTTCAGTTCGGCTGGACATCCGTCGTGTCGGTGCGATCAAGAAGGGCGATGAGGTGATCGGTTCAGAAACCCGCGTGAAAGTGGTCAAGAACAAGGTGGCGCCGCCATTCAAACAGGCGGAATTCGATATTTTATATGGTGAAGGTATTTCTCGTGAAGGTGAAATCGTCGAGTTGGGTGTATTGCACAAGCTGGTTGAGAAAGCGGGTGCTTGGTACAGCTACAAAGGCGAGAAAATTGGCCAAGGAAAAGATAATGCGCGCGAATATCTTAAAGAGCATCCTGAAATGGCCATTGAAATTGAGAACAAAATCCGTGCTGCGGCTGGTGTAGTTGCACTTAATGATGGAATGGAAAGCGGTGTCAAAGAAGCTTGAGTTAAGTCTGCACACCCGCGCCATGAAATATCTGGTGCGGCGTGAACATAGCCGTGCTGAACTTCATGCGAAGCTTCTGCTCAAGGCTACACCAGACGACAATGTGGATAGGGTTTTGGATGAATTGGCGGCGCACGGTTGGCTATCCGATTCCCGTGCAGCCGAGCAGTTGGTGCGCATGCGCCGCAATCGTTGCGGCATGCAACGCATTACACATGAACTGCGTCAGAAGGGTATAGGCGAAGATTTGATTAACGATGCATTACTGCAAATGAAAGATACAGAATTGGAAGCGGCGCGCAGCATCTGGCAAAGAAAGTATGGCATTGTCCCGGAAGATGCTAAGGAAAAAGCCAAGCAGCTACGCTTTATGCAATCGCGCGGCTTTATGCCGGATGTAATTTTTAAGGTGTTACGAGGTACAGACGATGGTGGATAGGTTGTTTGTGTATCAGTCGTGTGCCGTTTGTAGTAGCAATTTTATATCCTGTACTAACAATTCAGCGCGCTGGTTATAGGGGGAAAGCAATACCGGCTTGCCGTTTGCGCCAATTAGGTAGGTACCATCGGAATGATCCAGTGTATAGCTGCCTTTTTCGATCCGTTTTTCATAATTGACGCCAAATGTCTTGGCTACCTGTGCGGTAGTTTGGGCATCGCCGTATAAGCCCATGAAAGATGGGTGAAAAAAGGGAACATATTCAGCCAATAGTTTGGGTGTATCGCGTTCAGGATCCAGTGTGACGAATAGCACCTGTACCTTTGCCGCATCCTTATCAAGCAAGCGCATCACCTGTGCCAGATCAGCCAGCGTAGTTGGGCAAATCTCGGGACAGTGGGTATAACCAAAAAACAATACCACCACCTTGCCTTTGAAATCCGATAGTTTGCGTATTTTGCCGTTGGGGTCGGTGAGATGGAAGTTCACGGGTTCGCTTGCATATCGCCAACTGATATCAATGGCTTGGAATGGAGTGGGCGGTTTGGATTTCTCGCAACTGACTAGTAGCGTCATAAATAACAGTAACAGCAGTCTATGCATTTATTTCTCCGTACAACAATCAGCAATTGTGCCGATGAAAAATTGTAAAATTGCGCATATGTGTATATGCATGCGCGAATAGCTATTTGAATTTGATGAACTATAACGTTCCGTCGGCTGTGTCGTAAGCTTTGTTGTGAAAATTATGTAAGCCTAAGTTGATGCAAGAGACGATGGGTTTACAACGGTTAGTTGTAACAGGTTTTCATTACAGTGATGTTGGTGGTTAGAAAGAAAGTCGCATGGTTTGTGTTGAGATTGGGAAACAATACAGAGCACGTCTTATAAGTAGCTGCCTGATATGTCAGCGTGTACGCTTTCCCATACAGGCTTGTAGCCCAGATAGGCAAAGTATTTCCAATGACCTATTGCGCACATTAATCAGTTTGCTTTCCTGTAAGTGTGACAGTGCGCGGCTGACAGTTTCCAGTTTTAATCCGAGATAGCTGCCGATTTCGTGACGCGTCATGCGTAATTGGAATGAAGTGGGCGAATAACCGCGCACCGCAAAGCGTTGTGACAGATTGAGCAGGAAGGTAGCCAAGCGTTCCTCCGCGCGCATTGATCCAAGCAGCAGCATAATGTTTTGATCGCGTACGATTTCTCGGCTAAGAATGCGGTGTAAGTGTCGCTGTAGCGGGGGAAGTTCCCGGCCAAGATCCTCTAGGCGACTGAAGGGGATTTCACATACCTCACTATCTTCAAGTGCTACGGCATCGCAAGTGTGTGCATCACTGCTAATTCCATCCATGCCGATGATTTCCCCAGCCATCTGAAAGCCGGTGACTTGTTCTCGCCCGTCTTCATTCAGGATTTGGGTTTTGAAAAAACCAGTACGAATCGCATACAGCGCTTGGAATTTGTCTCCGCTCCGGTATAAGATGCTGCCATGACGGTAAACACCTTTGCGGGTAATTAAATCATCTAAGCGTGCCATTTCGATATTACTCAGGCTAACGGGCAGACATAGTTTACGCAGATTACAAGTCGAACATGCAGCCTTCAGTGAATTGTTGGGGACAGGTTTGTGCATGGCTATGTATTTTTAAGGTATTTAAGTATGCGGTGTTTGGGTTTCAATAACAATAATAGGTAAGAGAGCAGTGCAGGTGAAAAGTATATGTTAATTTTGATATATATCAAGCTATAAGTGAGAGATTTCAGATTTATAGATACATTCGTTATGGGTATGTTATTAATTAATATAGTTTTATGTGATTTGTAGTGGATGTATATTCTACTTTTGTTAGGCTAACGGTAGTTATTATATCGGGCAATCTTTCGAGAGGCGCATCGGCTAGCCAGGCTGGGGAGTGAGAGGGTTATACAGCAGCGAGGCTTACTCGGTTGCAGGAGAGTGTGTCATGCGGGAAGATGCCTTGTCGGTTGAGATGCAAATTAAGGGTTAGAACCGCAAGAAAAAAGAAGGGCGGATTCAAGTTATAAGAAGCCATGGTGAGCGGCAATTGGACGGAATTTTTTTGTTTATCCTTCGACAATTACAGGACGGGTGGATCGACTTCTTATCCTGGAAGTTGAAGATTGATCGCTCACTTTATTTCATTTAGAGTCGTGAGTGCTTGGTTAGGATGTCGAGAATTTTTACATTCCTAGTTAAAACATTCAAGAGAGTAAGAAATTGCAAGCGTGTGGGTAGTGTAGCGCCATGTTTATTATATTGCTTTAAAATACATGCCAGTTTTGGCATGTATTTTGCTTGATGTATATGGTGTGTTCTATATTAATTTGCCGGGTACTAGATAATCGAATTAGGACGGTGTGCGAAATGCAAGGTGCGACATGAAAAAGGATGATTATATTATGGCCGTCAATGTGGATAAAAGTGATGGGTTGGAAAAACAACAGCTACCTCATGATGCCGCTGATCAGATAAAGTTTTCAGGCGAATCCCGGAGGCAGTTTGCGACGTCTGGTTTAGCGGTATCAGGGATTATTTTAACTCTTGCGAGCCGACCAGTACTGGGTGAGGCCTTTTGTTCGACACCATCTGGATTTGTATCAGGCAATACCAGCCACCATGGTGCTTGCCCTCCCGCAGTCATATCAGGCTTTAAATCTGCCATAAACCCAGACGAAAAATTTATAGAGGCGTTTCCAATGTCAAGTCTATCAAATACGTCCTATAATAATAGACGTTGCGTAGATATAATGGCAAATGTTTGGACAGAGCCTCAGACTGCAAATGTAGATTCTTCAGTGCAAGTGGCCAAGAGTAAATTAGGAGCTGCGAGCTACATGATGGGGACTCGCAATTCATCAGGTTCAAATTATCTTACGCAAAAAGGCAAGGGCTCAAAGAATAATACGTCGCCAACGCCTACTACTATAGTTGCACCTCCGGATCTCCCTTCTTCTGAAACGCAGGTGTTATTACAACATCTTGTAAAAGCATTGTATCGTGCAAGAAATGGAGATACTCCTTATTTGCCTCCAGCTACAATTCAATCGATGTTCGATGAGTGGCAGAGTCGTGGTGCTTTTTCTCCCACTGCCAATGTAGATTGGAGTGCCGCACAAATTATCGATTATTTAAAACAAACTGGAGCTAATTGATTTGTCGCAATAACCCTATGCCAGTCTTATTTTTCCCTTAAATATGCTAATTAAAAATGGAATGGCGCTTAACTTCCAGTCAGGCAATTAGCTACTGCTCATGGGACGATGAATGGGTATTTTATAATAATCTTTCGGGAGATACCCATCTGCTTGGTTCGGTAGCTGCTCAGGTGCTGTTGGAATTACGGCAATCGTCATTAAATGCGTTACTCTTGACTGAAGCACTTGCCCGGCGGCTGCAAGCCGAAAATGTAACGGATAAGGAATTTTCATTCCAAATTGACCATCTCCTTAATGAGCTTAATACGCTTGGACTGATAGAATTTAGCTGATTTTGAATGTTTCTGCATTAACGCCATCAGAACTTAAGCTCCGTCTTAAAACGGCGGGGATATATCTGCAAACCGGCTCTTTTACCACGCACCTGAAAACTACGATTCCCAGTGTGGCTGAAGGTATCGGTTTGCTTTATGCCGATTATCCTTTGGTCGAGCAAGATTGTTTTGCGGATTTTCACATTAGTCTTACGCGTCCACGTAACCTACGGCGATGGTTTAAGCCACAGGCGTTGTTTTTATTTGACGGAAACACCATATTTAAACCTCTGCCGTTAGATCAAGCATTTCCCATGTTGGAGTGGGGACTTAATTGGTGCGTATCAACCCATGTTAATCACTGTTTGATGATTCATGCGGCAGTAGTTGAAAAAGGTGGTTTTGCCGCGATTATGCCCGCTCCTCCAGGCTCGGGTAAAAGCACTTTATGTGCAGCTTTGGTAAACCGCGGATGGAGATTGCTGTCTGATGAGCTTGCGTTGATTCGTGTTAGTGATGGGAAACTTATCCCGCTTCCGCGTCCCGTTAGTTTAAAAAACGAATCTATCGAGATCATCAGGCGTTATGAACCCAATGCGATTTTCAGCCGTAAGGTGGCGGATACGATAAAAGGCACGGTCGCCCACATGAAAGCACCGGCTGATAGTATCGCTCGCGCTGCAGAGGCCGTGCAGCTTGCGTGGGTTATTTTTCCAAAATATCAGGCTGGTGCTACGGCGTGTTTGGAGACACTGCCTCAATCCCGCGCTTTCATGCGGGTTGCTGATAACTCGTTTAATTACAGTCTTCTTGGACTCCAGGGCTTTAAGGCCATGACAAATTTGATCGATGCATCTCTGTGTTATGATTTTACGTACAGCAAATTGGATGATGCCATTGAAATATTTGGTGCCCTGAAGCCGCAAGCCTCCCATAATAATCATACGTATGCTAATGAATTATAGGATATTTACAAACAGGTTGCCCCAGCCTCCCCTTTAGAGAAAGTGACTCGAATTCCTGCCCGTTCTGGTGAAGATGAATTGGGTGGTGGCAAAACGAATCATCACATTATATTTGACATAAATACCCAATGTGATCCCCAATTACTTAATATTACAAGCGCTCCGAGAGCCAGAAGCATTGATTTCCCTAAGTCTGCTAGATTGGGATTTGCTCATACGCCAAGCACGCCGCGCGAATCTGTTGGCACGTATTTGCCTTTTATTAGACGAACGCAGCTTACTCGAACAGGTACCGCCAAAACCCCGCCAACACCTGGAGTGGTCACGCGTAATCTCTGAAAAGCATATTCAAGCTGTTCATTGGGAAATAACCCAAATTCGAAAGGCATTGGAAAAAGTAGGTGTGCCAGTCGTTCTCCTCAAAGGCGCTGCTTATGTAATGGCAAAACTGCCGTCCGCCAAGGGAAGACTATTCTCTGATATTGACATTATTGTGCCTAAAGATAGTCTCAGTGTTGTAGAAGCCGCCTTGATGCTTCATGGTTGGGCGGCGACGCATCACGATGCTTATGACCAGCGTTACTATCGTACATGGATGCATGAATTGCCGCCTATGCAGCATATTAAACGGATGACCGTTATCGACGTGCATCATGCGATTTTGCCGGAAACAGCAGCGCTTCACCCTGATTCGGCAAAGCTTTTGGCTGCAGCGCAGTTACTTGATGGCTATGATGATGTGAAGATATTTGCCCCGGTCGATATGGTGCTTCACAGTGCTGTCCACTTATTCCATAACGATCAACTGGATCAGGGGCTGCGGGATTTGGTTGATATTGATAGTTTGTTACGTCATTTCAGTAGGTTGCCAACATTTTGGACAGATTTATCCGTGCGGGCACACGAGCTTGGGTTGATGCGACCACTTTTTTACGCCTTGCGCTATGCTGTACATTTTTTGAATACGCCCGTTCCTTCAGGCATGATGAAAGCCACTCAAAATGGTCGCCCCAACCCGCTAACCTTGTTTTTTACAGATCAACTTTTCGAGCGCGCCCTCCTGCCTGCCCACAAGAGCTGCTCTGATTGGTTGACTGGTACCGCACGGCAGATACTGTATGTACGCGCAACCTGGCTGCGTATGCCGTCCTTTCTTCTTGCACGTCATCTTTTTCACAAGGCTTTTATTTCACCTAAGCCTGAATGATTGTTTTTGGGCACTGCTGATTATTTTGCGATGTTAAACTGCTAACGCTTTTGCGCTTGGATCAGTAAAAATGTGGGCACTTGGCTGTCTAATAAAACGGTGAAGGTTAAGGATAATCTCATAATGGGCGATGTAGAAACTCCGTTGATCAAGCTTCAGGATTTGTCCAGTTTTCTGGAAAAGGACAATCTTGACGACAATCTTACGCAACTTGCTGAAATGACGGCAAAAATATTAAGCGCCATAAATTGCTCAATCATGCTGCTCAATGATGGCACAGCCGATAATTTGCTGATGAGTGTTTGCGCCAGCTACGGCCCAATGCCGGCTGCTGCTTATAAAGAATTGATAGGGAAGGGCGATGGTATTGCTGGGCATGTGATTGCAACCGGCCAACCTTTGTTGATTGAAGATATTAATTGCTCAGCATTTGCCAAATTGGCTCGACGTGCAAATGAACCATGTAAAAGCCTGATTTCTTCGCCTATTACCATTGGTGGGCAAATTGTAGGTGTAGTAAACGTAAGTGGCCATATGCGTGATTGTGCATTCAATCTGGTTGATTTAAATCTTCTCAATGTGGTTGCTTTATTCATCGGTAAGTCGATCCAGTCAATCCAATTGCAGAGCATTCTGAATTCACGTTTTGCCCAACTGGCACTGGCCCAAGAGGCAAAAAATAATATGGGTGCATCGTTGGGCAGTGCTTTCCACAATCCTGATCAAGTGGCGAAAATATATGCAAAATCCTTTTACAAAGAAATGGCCCGGGGAGGATTTGGCGCAAATCAAATTATTAGTGCCGCTTCGGAAATTATCAGCCAATTAAGTGATAATTTAGAACAACATAGTAAGCGAATAGAACGGAAGATGACAAAACCGACAGACAAGTAGCAATTCAGGGTCTATAGGGCACCCCTAAAAATTCAAGTTTTTAAGCAAGAGTAAGGTATGAGCAAAAAATTTGAGCACGACATATAGTTGATATATAAGTGATAATTTTTTTCGAGTACGCCATATTGTGACGAGACGGGTTAAGCAGGCAATCCCCGAAGGGGATGCTCGCAAATCTGAATATTTAGAGGTGCCCTATAAGCGCAGGCCGCCCTTCAGTGCTACCCCGCCAACCCCACATAAACATTCTGCACGTCATCATCCGCATCGATGGCTTCGAGGAAGGCTTCGACCTCTTCACGTTCGGCATCGTTGCTGAGGGTGACGGGATTTTTGGGGCGATAGCCAACCATTGCGGAGGTGACGGTGAAGCCTTGTGCGGGTAGCGCTTTGCACACGGCATCCAGATCGGTGAACTCGGTGATAAACAGAGTCGCACCTTCATCCGCAGGCTCAAAGTCTTGCGCGCCCGCTTCGATTGCGGCGACTTCGGCATCACCATCTTTCGTATTCGGTGTCGCTTCGATCATGCCGACATGGTCGAAGTCCCATGACACAGAGCCGGGCGCACCCAACTGTCCTTTGCGGAACAACACATTCATGCTGGCTTTAGTGCGGTTGGTGTTATCGGACAGACATTCAACGATGACCGGTACACGGTGCGGCGCGAAACCTTCGTACACCAGATGTTCCATGTGAAGCGGACCATCCAACAAGCCTGCACCTTTCTTGATGGCGCGATCCAAGGTCTCTTTCGGCATAGAGACTTTTTTGGCTTGCTCAACCACCAGACGCAAACGTGAGTTTGAGCCAATGTCAGCACCGCCCTTTGCGGCCACCATGATTTCTTTGGCCAGCTTGCCGAAAATCTTACCCCTTGCATTCGCTGCGACTTCTTTGTGCCTTGCTTTCCACTGTGCGCCCATGTCTGTTCTCTTCTGTGATGGTTGATACAAAACTCGTTGAAGGCGCATCTTGCCTCAAGTGGCGTGGTGGTTCAACCCGGAATGGCCGATATTGCAAGACCTTGTCATTCCCACGCAGGCGGGAATCCAGCGATTCTATTCAAATGCCTTTGGAAAAATCAATGAAGACATACTCGATTGGTGGTTTTTTTGACTTCCCCAGACCGGCCATGTGTATTGGGCTTTATCAATCGAGTCGACCCTATTGACCCAAACCAGCGAACCGCAAGGTGGGAAAGCCTAGCGAATCACCCGCCGTGCCGGGATTTTCAGTTTTTTCGCAGCGGAGAGCATTTCTTCGTCCAAGGTGGCGGTGAACGCCACCCCGTTGTTATGCGCCACTGCCAGGTGCAAGGCATCCGGGCCGCGTAGCTGGGTGGCAAAGTGAGCTACATATTCCTGTGCCAGATCGAAATCATTGGCACTTGGAATAAGGACAATTAGAGAGGTAGTAACTACCGAACAAAACTCCGCAATTAAATGCTTCCCTTGGCTTGCTGTTAGCGTTCCCATGCGTACATCGCGAGAAATCAGGCTAGCAAATTCGACAGATGCCCATTTACTGACTGCCAGCGTTCCCACCGCTTGACGAGAAAGAAAATCCGCAATCTTCGCGGAAGTGGCCTCCTCCCGAAACAGCGGTGTCAGGAAACTGGTGTCCAGATAAATCATTCTGCGTCACGCAGCTCACGTAGCGACTCGGCACTGCTATTTTTCCATGCGGGCACCTGATGGCGAAGCTCTGCCAGTCGCTGCACCGGCAAGGGCTGCTTGAGCGGACTGGCAGGCACCACCCTTGCAACAGGACGACCGTGACGAGTAATAACAACCTCCTCACCGGATTCAACGGCATTCAGCAACTCGCTCAAGTGCGCTTTGGCTTGAGCCAAACTCATTGCATGCATTTTAAAATCCTTTATGACTAAAATAGTAGTCACATTCTACGACGCAGCTGCATAAAAATGCAAGTACATACCCCCAACATCAAACTGACTATTATTTTCATGCATTGCAACCTCGCTTGTTCGAAGTTGCTATTTTTTGGCGAATCGTTGAGGACGCATCTTGCCTCAAGTGGCGTGGTGGTTCAACCCAGAATGGCCGATATTGCAAGACCTCGTCATTCCCGCGCAGACGGGAATCCAGCGATTTTATTCAAATGCCTTTGGAAAAATCATTGGGAACAAACTCGATTGGTGGTTTTGTTTTTGACTTCCTCAGACCGTCCATGTTTTTGGGGCTTTATCAATCGAGCGTCTGCAAAGCAAAGATGGTGTAATTCGGCGAATTCCTGTCCCTGCGCATCACCCCGTGACGTTGGATGCTGGATACCGAGATGGTAATGCGTGCCCCGACTTCCCACACTTCGCCCACTGGGATGTATTGAAGGATTCAGACTTAACGTGCTAGGATGCCGTTATGAAAAGAGCACTTGCCAATGCGGTTGAGAATAAAGAAAAGCCTGTGAAGGCAGGCGCGCGCGGCTCTGTGCATCTTGCAAAAGTAGTAGCGGCAAAACCCTCTTACAGCAAAGCAGCTCGCCAAGCTGCTTTTAGCAAGAAAGTCAGCCACTTGCCTGTTGCGAAAGCCGTGTCTCAGGCGAAGCTCATTTCAAATGTCAATCCTGCCGAATTCCGCATCGTTCGCATGCCTGGTTAAACCGTGGTTGCCGGTTACGATTGGTTCCAGCCGAGCGACCTACCAGAATTTTTCCACGCGCTCCAGAAGGCAACTCAGCCAGCCATCCTGGTTGGGGGGCAGTCCCTAACATTCTGGGTCGATTATTTTAAAATTCCCGCACCTCCGAGTGACACGCCGTATCTCACGCAGGACGCTGATGTTTTGGCCACAAAGCACGATGCTCGAATCGTTGCAACAGAATTGCAAGGGATACTCCGCATTCCGGAGCCGGACGACCATACGCCAAACACAGCCATTGTTACTTACGAAACACCAGATGGACGCACGCTATTTATTGACTTCATGGGAATGTTGATCGGACTATCCAACGAAGAAATCAGAAAGCGCGCTGTCGAGCTTGAACACCCCGACTATGGATTTATACGCATTCTCCACCCGACCCTTGTTCTCAAAAGCCGCATCGTTAACCTGCATCGTCTATCCTCCAAGCGCGATACGAATGGCATTGAGCAAGCACGTTTAGCCGTGTTGGTCGCCAAGGCATTTTTCGAAAACTATGTTGCATCAGGATTCGCCGGTAAAAACCCCGACCGTTATCTGATAGATCGAGTTGTATGGCTGGAAAAACTAGCACTCTCAGATGCCGGAATGTTCGTTTTTACGCAATGGGGAATTGATGTCATGGGAGCTGCCCCGATAGAAATAATAACCAATAAAAAATTCCATGCCGAACATTGGCCTCGCCTTGATGCCCGAGTTCAATCCAAACGGGATCGCAAAAAAGCAGCACCTTGAAAAAAGATGCAGGTGCAACACCATGACTGAAGCGCTCCCACAAGACGATAATGGTGTTGATGATGGTGTAGACGATGAAATTTACGCATCGTCTTAATCTTACTGAGCCAAAGGTTTTTTTCTTTATGCTGGTGCTGGCTCTGGCAAAACGCGATCACTGGTGAATGCGATAAATCGCGTTCGTCGTGAATATCGGAGGACGCTACTGCTTCAAGGGCAACACATAGCCGTGAATATCCAAAGAAATGGCGGCTTCTCGGACAAAGCAGCCTCACTGCCAGCAGAAAAGGACGATCAATGAGCGTCAACCGCGTCGGGCCGCTTCGATCGTAGCGATATCGATTTTTCCCATCTGCATCATCGCCTCGAAAGCGCGCTTGGCTGCCGCAGGATCAGGATCGGCGATCGCTTCAATGAGGACGCGTGGCGTGATCTGCCACGACAGGCCCCACTTGTCCTTGCACCAGCCGCATTCGCTTTCCTGGCCGCCGTTTCTGACAATCGCATTCCACAAGCGGTCGGTTTCGGCCTGGTCGTCGGTCGCAACCTGGAAGGAGAAAGCCTCATTGTGCTTGAACTCCGGACCACCGTTCAGGCCGATACAAGGGATGCCGATTACGGTAAATTCGACCAGCAAGACGTCACCCTGCTTGCCAGCGGGATAGTCACCGGGCGCGCGATGGATCGTTCCGACTGCGCTGTCCGGGAATGTTTCGGCATAGAACTGCGCGGCTTCTACTGCGGTGCCGTTGTACCAAAGACAAATCGTATTCTTGCTGACCATTTTAGTTCTCCTATGGGTGACCAATAAATAGCTTAAACCATGAAGAGTGCCCGATTCCTTGGGAAATTGGCGTTCCTTAAGGTGGCGCACTCGCGCGCTCTGCTTTCCCCGAATATTTTCCCTGCTATTACGTTCGCTTTGGATGCAGCCTAATCATGCCCTTATCGTCTTCTTTAACAGAAGAAAGAATTCCCTTTTCAATAAGCATCTCAGCTAGTTGCTTATATATATCGTTATTTTCAACGATGGGCTTCTGATTGTTGGGTATGCCTGAAATTGGAGGGCCACTCAGAGTTAGTAATTTCTCGATTTCAAGTGAAGCTAAGTGCTCGGCTTGTTTAACAATGAGCTTAACCTTTTCATGAATATATACGTCTTGTGCAACAAGACTCTCTACCAATGGGAGATTTAACTTCGAACAGGATTCTTTGCTAAGCAAGATTTCAAAGATTAGGAGAGTCAATTCGGAATTCTCGACAATGATGCCAGCATCAACATTATTCAGGATGGTAATTTTCTGGTCAGCAGAAACAACTTTGGATTTCAAAATAATTTTTAATCCAACCGCATCCAATTCAAACTCGCCGATATTATCCAAATAGTTGTCAATGTTCTTCTCAATAAGACGTGCGTATTGACTGTTGAAGTGCTTCTTAAGTGAATTAAAATTCTCCTCAGTTAACTGTAGTTTGCCGTTACTTATGATGTGGCTGATTTTGGTGTTAGTTAACCTCTCAATGCCCGGCAAATCGCTGTACCAGTATGGAATGCACTGTATGAGATATCCGTAGCTATCATCAATTAGATCGGTAGACAAAAGTATCTGCCTGGAAATAAGCATGATTAGATTTTTTGGTGCCTTTTCGCTTTCCTGTAATCTGTATTTTGCTAACTCTTTGTAATTCTCAGGTCGATTAAAAAACGCTATCAATGCGTCATCCAAGGCTTTCTTTTCATCGAAATATGCGAGTAGATTTTCCCATGTGGCATCGACTTTTGATGATTGGATAATGGCTCCCCAAAGCTCATGATCGTAAACATCGGTAATCTTTGTTATCGGCGTTTTTTGTTTGTTAAGGATTGCAGTTTTTCCGTCAACATCAATGTCATCATTATTTAAGAGTATTAATAGAGTATTCTCACTTTCATCAATTTCATCCTCACTGCTTAGTAATACATTCTCAACATACACATTGGGATTGGAGTTGATGTAGGAAATTAGTTCGCTGCACTTGGATTCAAGTATGACGGTGAAATTTGAAGTATTTATCGAGTTCGTCTTCAGAACATTAGAATTGAAGTATTGAACTATTCGCTCAACCATATGGGCATTAATCTCATATAAGGAATTTTCATATATGTACTCAAAAAGTACTTTATTGACCTCAGGCCTGACGAGTTCAGTAAATTTTACTTCCAGCTTCGCTAGGGTGTTTTTTAACTTTGCAACATCACTTATGCCGGAAGCGAATTCAAGGAAATTCATTTTTTCAGAAATGTATCTAGTTAGAGATGAGTCGATATTCACATTTATGATATTGGGTGTGTCTGCATAAATGAGAATCAATTTTAGATAGCCGTTAATCGTATCGGTCGGATAGTTGGCTTCTTGTGAAACGCATTTCCAAAACCCTTTCCAGCGCCTACAAAGCTCATCTATTAACAGCCCTGCATCTGCCTGATTCGACAAATATGTGTCAATGAACTCAAGTGAACGTTTCTCGTTGTTGCAGAGTTGAGCCAAAACCACGTACAGTTGATCCTTGTAGGCGGGCGTTTTGAGCAGTGTGCTAATTAAATCAAAGTTGAATGCTGCTGACTCTTTGTAGTCTGATCGACTCAAGCGTTTGATTACTGCGTCGATCTTAATTAATGAGTGAGTAAACTTGAGTGGGTCCTGGTTCTTGATACTTATTGATCCGGCCTGATTTATCCGCGACTCATGTATGAGAGACACTCGTGCAAGTCAATAAATACAAGTTCTATGAGCAATTTAAACTGGGTGACTCACGGATAAATCGGGCCGAGTCTATAGTAAAAATTCCTGATCATTTCTTGTAATGTTCCCTTCGTAGAAGAAGGAGATAAAATCGTGGTAATCCTCATTGATATAGCCCTTCCTGATTAGGTAGGTAAGTAGCTTTTCTTCCTTAATCTGATTATCAAAAAAATCTTCTAATGGAAATGCATCAATCAGGCCCTTAAGGTTGGATGACTTTATATCCCGAAGCTTTTCATTCAGTACTGCGATATTCTTTTTGACTTCTTCGATACGACCATTTCCCTTATTGATGATCAAAAGTTCTCTTTGAGGATATGCCACCCTTGCTCCGAGATGCTCATCAAGAGTTTTAAAGGAGAGGCCCGTATTATGTGGTCCATAGTGACTGTTGAAGAGGTAGTGTTGGATTTGTGGCTGTGCCTGTAATTGTTTAAACAAGTTATCTTCTAGAAAATCGGCAACGTTATGCCTTACATTATTAATAGATAGCTGATGCAAATTCGGAATCTTTTCAAATAGCGCAGCCAAGTACGTCCTTCGTAAATCCTTTGTGTTGTTTAGCGTTTCCTCATTAATTTGTGCCAACTCATTTTGCAGTGAATCTATCTCAGCACTAAGCGATTTGGCTTTGTTTTCAATAAGCGTTCTTTTTTTCTTAAATATTCCGGCTACCATTCCGTCATTCGAGTTCAGTTTGGCGAAATCGTTGGGATATTTATTTTTATAAACAATAAAGCCAAGAAGTTTGTCTAGTGGCAGCTTAATTCCACCTACCGAACATAATTTATTTTTGTATAGAACGAACTCGTTATAGATGTTTTTCAACATCCGCATATCTTCAACATATAGCGTAATATCGCTTACGAATGTGGCCGGTATTTCCTCTTTCGCAAAAGAGTTGGATAATTTCTTGAATAGTACATCGCCGGAGTTTGATGTGTTAATGACCGGGATTATTGGAATGATGAAGTCAAAAAACTTCGTGCGATTTGCATCCTCGAATACGTCGTCCTTGATGGCATATATGAAGGCGATTTTTCTGTCGATCTGCTCAGAGTTGTTGATTAGTGTGTTCAGTTCGCGGAGCTTAACGAAAATATCAACCTCGTCGAATCTGTCTAGGTCTTCTATTACCACTACATCGAATTTCGTTTTTTCGAAGAAGTATAGGATTTCATCTAGGTGCTTATTCAAAATGGAATCGCCACTATTTTCGTCGAACTTCATTTTCCCCTCTTTGAAGTTGATTTCGCTCAGTCGGATATGACTAAAGAGTCGAATGGCTTCATTGATAATCAGAGCCAGCCCCAAGATGGTGATCACGGCAGCGGGATATAAATAAGTTGCACCATCAAAAGCGTCTTTACCTAAAAGACTTTCAAAAACTTGGGTTTTGGGGGCGTATACATATCCAGCAACTACAAGCCACAATGCAAAAAGACTCGACTTGATCAGGTTGTAAAGGTAAGGAATCTCTTTGATTCGTCGGAATCTGGAATGCGGAACTATATGCTCCCCAATGCGATAGAAGATTTGTTGCAATACACTTTTTTCTATCAATGCATTCCGATTCGCATCCGTACCTTCTATTTGAAGGTCATCTTTAAAGGCACCAAGGGAGATATTCAAATATGAATATTCCTTGTGCCCTTTTTCAAAGGTTCGCAAGACACTGCTTTTGCCCGAACCATATGGACCAGTGATAGCGATATTCTTTACACTGGGATTTTTTAGTGCCCAGATGAGTGCTTCAGAATAATTCCTGTCTTCATCTGCTTTATCAATAGGGGTTAGGTCGTCGTAGCCTTTTGGATTTTCAATATCCCAATGTCTAGTTATGTAGTTATCTGCTGCATGTAATTGTTGAATTAAGAACACAAGCCCCTTACTGAGATATTTTGTTGCGATATTCATTACGGTGGTCATTCAAGTCTCACTTCCGCAGAGTACATCTGATTGGTCTTCTATTTTATTGTATTGTGGAGCACTACATTTAGGTTACTTCACTCCCAACCTCAGGCACACGTCTGAAGTCTGTGGTATTTGCCCAAGATAAAAATGGCAATGGATTTTATTTGCAGAGAGTTTGATTCCTTGCGCCAGGATTCTCAAGTCTAGCCAATATTTGACGCACTTATCTGAATGGCCGCAATGGCACACAGCAGATTTAATTTGAAACTCTAGGGAGGGTCAACTAAGGCCGAACAGCTGGCTAACGATAATACTGATTATCCTTAGCCAGTATTTTCCATTTACATCAGCAGTAAACGGCGCATAGATTGTATATAGGTTGATTAAAAAGCTTACGCCTCGGGGAGTTTCATCCTATGGAGCAGGAATTCTTCAAGGCACGCTGCAAGATCACCCCACGTTGTTCGATCTGGTAGTCGATCCATTGGCGTTGTAGGATAAACAGTTCATACGCATTATGCAGCTCGCTTTTCCGCGTGCCGCATAATGCGTATGCCGACGCGCGCCAGATCGCCTAATGCACCAGGTTTTTCGATGCCGATTATGACCCGGCTGCAATGCCATTCCATTAACATGCGTTGGGCGAGGTGTTCTGCCAAAGCTTCCAGCAATCGATAGCGGCAGGGTGTAAGCCAATCGGCAAGCTGCCGCTCGACAAGAGTACGTGTCAGGCCCAACGGGTGTGCACTTTCTAGTCGTAAATCAAAAACGAGGGGACGAGAGGCTGCCCGTTCCCATTCGTACACGCCGATGATGGTATACAACGTAATTCCATCATGTGCGAGCGTGTGCGCCATCAGGCTGCGATGTTGCGCAGTTCATGCGCTACGGCAACCATGTTGCGTAGGGCCGCTTCCACTTCCGGCCATCCGCGTGTTTTCAATCCGCAGTCCGGGTTAACCCACAAGCGCTCGCGCGGAATAACAGCACATGCTTTGCGCATCAGACGCTGCATTTCTTCCTGACTCGGCACACGCGGTGAATGGATGTCGTACACGCCTGGGCCTATATCATTCGGATAATGGAAGGCACGGAAGGCTTCCAGCAGTTCCATATCCGAGCGCGATGTTTCTATCGTGATCACATCTGCATCCATCGCGGCGATGGCGGGCAAAATGTCGTTGAATTCTGAATAGCACATGTGCGTGTGAATTTGCGTGGTGTCCCGCACGCCGCTGGTACTGATGCGGAAAGCGCGCACTGCCCAGTCGAGGTAATGCGCCCAGTCCTGCCGTTTGATCGGCAAGCCTTCGCGTAAGGCGGCTTCGTCTATCTGAATGATGCCTATGCCCGCCCGCTCCAAATCCTGCACTTCAGCGCGAATCGCCAGCGCAATTTGCAAGGCGGTGGCAGCGCGAGGTATATCGTTGCGCACGAATGACCATTGCAAAATGGTGATTGGTCCGGTGAGCATCCCTTTCATTGGTTTGTCGGTCAGGCTTTGCGCGTAGCAACTCCATTCCACGGTCATTGGGCGCGGTCGTGAAATGTCGCCATAGATGACAGGGGGTTTTACGCAGCGCGAGCCGTAGCTTTGGACCCAGCCATATTGTGTAAAAGCGAAGCCTTTCAGTTGTTCGCCGAAGTATTCCACCATGTCGTTGCGTTCGGCTTCACCATGCACCAGCACGTCGATTCCCAGTTCTTCCTGCTTGGCCACTACATGGTGGATTTCCGCCTGCATCGCCGTGCGATATTGCTCCTCGCTTAGTTTGCCTTGTTTGTAGCCAGCGCGGGCACTGCGGATGGCTGCAGTTTGCGGAAAAGAGCCGATGGTAGTAGTCGGGAAAACAGGCAGCTTGAATTGCGCTTGCTGTGCAGCGATGCGCTGGGCAAACGGTGTAGAGCGTTTTTCATCGGCAGGTTTTAGGGCTGCAATACGTTGACGCACTTCACGATCATGTCGCAGCGGCGAGTACACTCGGCTTTCCAATGCAGCATTGGTTTTTGCCAATTGAGGAGCGATGGCTTCCTTACCGTGTGATATACCTTGCGCCAAGGTGACAACCTCTTCAAGCTTTTGCTTGGCGAATGCCATCCAACTTTTGATGGTTTTATCCAGTCCGGTTTCTTGTACTAAATCCACCGGTACATGCAACAGGGAACAACTGGGCGCAACCCAGAGTCGATCCCCCAGTGTTATACGCAATTCTTCGAGGATAGCTAACGAAGCAGGCAGGTTGTTGAGCCAGATATTACGGCCATCTACGATACCTGCAGAAAGGATTTTATCCGCCGGGAAATTGCGAATAAAGGTATCAGCCTGCTGCGGAGCACGCACCAAGTCGATATGCAGGCCGGCAACCGGCAAGGCTTTTAGCGCTTCGGCATGGTCTTCCACGCTGTCGAAATAAGTGGCGAGCAGAATTCTGGGGGCGTCCTGCGCCAGGCTGGCGTAGGTGTGAGAGAGTGCTGCCACCCATTCCTGCGGCAGATCGAGTGCCAGCACAGGTTCGTCAATCTGCACCCATTCCACACCTTGCGCTTTCAAGCGCTCCAGAATTTGCTTGTACACCGGAATTATCTTGGGCAATAAATTCAGGCGATTCAGACCGGCATGTTTTTCTTTACCGAGATACAGGTAGGTGAGCGGGCCAATTAATACCGGCTTGGCATTGATTCCCAGTGCCTGCGCTTCATCCACTTCATCGAATAGCCATGAACTATTTAACTTGAACTCAGTAGAATTCAGAAATTCCGGGACGAGATAGTGATAGTTGGTGTCGAACCATTTGGTCATTTCCATGGCGTGCTGTTGTGCATTGCCGCGCGCAAGCTGGAAATACTGCTCCAGTGTTGATGGACCTGTAAAACCGAATCGTTCGGGCGCCGCACCCAAGAGGACGGTCATATTCAACATTTGGTCGTACCATGCAAAATCCCCAGCCGGAATGAGAGCAATTCCCGCATCGCGCTGCACCGCCCAATGCCGCGCTCGTAATTCTTTGCCGGTGGCGAGCAGGGATGCTTCGTCCAATTGGCCATTCCAATAGGATTCCAAAGCTTTTTTGAGTTCGCGTTGTGCGCCGATGCGTGGAAAGCCAAGATTGTGTGTAGTTGCCATGATAATCCTCCGTTGGAAAGGATGGCATCTTCGGCAAATTCCTACTATTATGCAAAATCATTATTTTCGTATTAATCATTAAATTATTTAATAATGCTATCCATTCTGGAATTACGTCATTTACGCATGTTGGAAGCCTTGGTCGGGAGCGGCAATCTGTCGCGTGCCGCGCAACGCTTACACCTGACCCAATCGGCAATTTCGCATCAGGTCAAACAAATAGAAGATCATTACGGCGTTCCGTTGTTTGAGCGCAAGACGCAGCCTTTGCGATTGACGGCTGCCGGACAGCGACTGCAAGTTTTGGCCGGAGCGGTGCTCGCGCAAGTGGCAGAAGCCGAGCGCGATATCGCGCGCATTGTAGAAGGACAGGCCGGACGCTTGCGTATAGCGGTGGAGTGCCATACTTGCTTCGAGTGGCTAATGCCCGCGATGGATATTTTCCGTGAACATTGGCCGGAGGTTGAATTGGATTTGGTATCCGGTTTTCATGTTGATCCGCTGGCGCTGCTGCGTGAAGACCGCGCCGACCTTGCCGTGGTATCTGAGTACCGCAAGAACGGAATGACTTATCACCCTTTGTTCGGTTTCGAGATTGTCGGCATTGTTTCTTGCTTACACAAATTGGCGCAAAAAGAATACCTCACTCCCACCGACTTTGCCGACGAAACGTTAGTGACCTACCCGGTACCTGAAGAAATGCTGGACGTAATCCGCAATTTTTTGAAGCCGAGCGGCGTTGAGCCGAAACGCCGAACCGCCGAACTGACCGTTGCAATTTTACAGTTGGTTGCCAGCCGCCGAGGTATCTCCGCCATGCCGAACTGGGCAGTGCAAAGCTATTTAAAAACCGGCTACGTGCATAGCATGCGTCTAGGCAAAGAAGGATTGTTCGGCGAGCTGTATGCCGTCACACATGTGGAGGCTGCGCAAGCTTCCTATATGCAGGATTTTCTGGAAACCGTACGGACGGTCAGCTTTAACCGTTTGCCGGGGCTGATACCTTTAATGATCCGCGGGGATGAGGTTTAACTTAGGGTAATGCTGAACAACTCCCTCCGTTCGAGCTGCACCTGTCGAATAAACTTGCAAGTTATTGATTTGCAAGTGGTACGTTTCGGCAAGCTCAACGCGAACGGACTTGTTAAGCGTAGTCTTCTCAAAGGTAATGGTTGTTGATTTAGCAGCCCATCTTGGCCATGTCCGCTTGCATTTCTTCGGGCGTCACATCGCGCGTATGGGTGGCGATCGCCCAGCGGTGACCAAACGGGTCTTCCACTTGGCCGTAACGATCTCCCCAAAACATATCCGCAATAGGCATAGTAATTTTTGCACCCGCTGCTAGGGCTTGCGCCATGATTTCGTCCGCGTTTTCGACTTGCAAATGGATCGTGATGGGCGAGCTTTTTAATGTTTTTGGTCCAAGTGCACCCCATTTCGGGTTTTCTTCAGCGAGCATCAATTGTGAGTCGCCAATCTGAACACAAGCGTGCATGAGTTTGCCGTCTGGGGCTGGAAGGCGCATTAATTCTATGGCATTGAATGCTTTTTTGTAAAACTCAATAGCCTCCGAAGCGCCTGCGCAGATGATGTGCGGAGTGATCGAATGCATGCCATCAGGAATGGCTTTGACTTTTAAGTTGGTCATGGTTAATTCTCCTAAATTTTTTGATAAATAATAAAATTATTTACTTCGCGCGCGTACCACCTGTTGATGTGCTACTTATTGATCAGGCACGGTGAAGTATTAACTCCGTTCGGGCTGAGCTTGTCGAAGCCCATTCACCTTTCGACAGGCTCAAGGCGAACGGACTTCAAACATAATCCGGCCTAATCAATAGTTCGCGTCGTAAGCTCGCTGTATATCTGCAATCACGATCTTCGACATAGTCATCATTGCTTGCATCACACGCCCTGCTTTCACAGGGTCCGGGTCACTTATCAATTGTATGAGTTGCTTGGGAACAATCTGCCATGACACGCCGTATTTATCGTCCAGCCACGAGCATTGGCTGGGCTTGCCGTCCGCGACCAATGCGTCCCAGTAGTATTCTACTTCTTCCTGGGTTTCGCAATTCACGACGAAGGAAGTCGCAGGTGAAAATTTATACATCGGCCCGTTGAGCGCCATAAATTGGCGTCCCTCCAGCTCAAAATTTGCGGTCATCACTGTGCCCTCTGGCATAGGCGCGCCTTTGCCGTAGTGAGTCACGCTTAATATTTTAGAGTTTTTAAAAATAGAGACGTAATAGTGCATTGCCTCCTCGGCTTGCCCGCTAAACAATAAACAGGTAGTGATTTTTTGCATGGTCTTTCTCCTGTTGGGATTGAAAACGATTAAGTAACCCGTGCCAGATAGTCCGCTAAACGGTCAAATGTGCTGTTCCAGCCTTCGTTATGTCCTTCTTTCTCGAACGATGACTGGAATGGTGTTTGCCTAAGCACCATGGTCGTTTTTTCGTGATTCTCGGTAAGGGTTATAGTGATTAAGTTTTCTATGCCTCGCTCGCCTGTTTCTTCCCATGCAAAAGTAAATTCAAGTAATTCCGGCTCGACCACTTCACGAAATTCGCCACCGTGCCATAACAAATCTCCGGTTTCAACAGAACGCAAACAATTGCGCCAGCGAGCGCCCGGCCGTGCATCCCACATCACATTGACTGCGGGATGGTGGCTTGGCCCCCACCAATTCAGCGCATGTTTGGGATCAGTCCAAGCCTTCCATACTAAAGCGCGTGGCGCATCGAATGTTCGAGTGATGATGAGTTCGTTGGGTTTTCCGGTGGCTGTTAAATAGGCATCGAGCCGCGCCAGCGTTTGCTCGCCCCCCTCAATCGCGCCAAATTCAGCCATGGCTTTGCGTTGCGCTTCTGATTTCAAGATTATTCGTAGTGTGACCTGTGTTTGGTCGCCCAAGTCTTGTAACGTTATGGTGGCGTTGAACTCGGCATGGTCAGGGTCATCGCCGCCGTGCTCGTAAGCCATGAAAGTCGGCTCGGTGATGGTGGTGTAGCGGATCCAGTTGTTGTAATTTGTGCCTGGGCTACCGTCTGCGTTGGCGGGGGCATGCATGATGTAGCGCCACAGCCCGCCCACACGCACATCCATCTCAAAAATCGTATTGGTAAAGCCGTTTGGCCCCCACCAATGTTGGATGTGCTCGGGTCGGGTGAACATTTGCCAGACGCGCTGGATGGGTGCGTTTACGTTGCGGGTGATGACAATCTCGTTGGATTTCTCTGGGGCCAGGGTAGACATGGTCAGATGCCTTTCTTGATCATGGCGACCAGTTGGTCGAACGCTGTACCCCAGCCGCTTTCAAATCCCATCGCAGCGTGTTGCTTACTACCTGTTTCATCCGCGTGGATCACCGTGGCGGTGTAGCGTGTGCCGTTGGGGTGGTCTGCCAGTTCGATTATGGCGGTGAACTTGAAATCGGCCTGTTCGTCTCCGCAAGTTGGGCTGGGTGTGCTGGGGCGAAAGCCTGGCAACAAGGCATTCGTCCAGACTAATTTTTCATTGGGGATGACTTCCAGGTAGCAGCCGGTATTGGGGAATTCCTTACCTTCCGGCGACTGCATGGTGCTGCGGAACATGCCGCCGGGGCGCAGGTCAATTTCAGCGTCTATCGTTTTCCACGGCAGCGGGCAAAACCATGGTTTGAGCAGCGCTGGCTCAGTCCAAGCGCGCCAAACAAGTTCTTTGGGGACATCGATAATGCGCTCAAAAGTGAGATCTAGTTGGGGATTGAATTGGCTAGATGTTCCATTGGTATTCACTTTAACTCTCCTTTGGTGGGGTTGATATCGGGGTCTGGGTTTTGTTGCAGGGTGAGTAAATAGGTATCCAAACGGTCTAGCCGCTCTTCCCAAAACTGTTTGTATTGACCAATCCAGTCCATCGCCACTTTGAGCTGTTCAGCGTCAATACGGCAGGGGCGCCACTGCGCGTCGCGCCCTTTAGTGACCAATCCAGCTTTTTCCAGCACTTTGATGTGCTTTGATACGGCAGGCAAGCTCATCGCAAATGGCGCAGCAAGCTCGTTAACTGATGCTTCACCTTTAGCCAGACGCGCCAACATCGCCCGCCGGGTGGGGTCGGCCAAAGCGGAGAAGGTCGCGCTGAGGTGGTCTATGGTGATATTCGTGGACATATGTACTTATCCAATCCTATAATTAACTAATTGGTTAACTATAGGGCTAAATTTTAAGTTAGTCAATTGTTGGTATAAAGGTTGGCGCATGAAAAATGGCTGCTGGTGGTGCGGCGGTGTATACCGTATACGGATGTTTGCCGATGAAACCTGCCGGACGTCACTTTTTAGTTTATTTCACGATGAAATCGTCTATATCAAGCGTATTTTGAAGTGGTTACTTAAATGTGGATAATTTGATACACAATATTAATTGTGGAAACCATTTCAATACGGCAGGTAATATGACAGATGCGATTCAAACTACATTAAAATAGGGTTCACTGACCTTTGCCATTTCTTAGCTCTCTTGCGATAATCCAACAATAACGGTGTAACGTGCCGTGTATGCAGAAAATTAATCTATTGTATTATTTCCAATTATGAGTGAACTACAAATTAGCTTGCTCGGTATCGGCATCACCGTGGTACTGACAATATATATTTATAATTGGTGGCAGCAACGCCGGTATCGGCGTAAGTTCGGTGCGGCGTTCAAGCATAGGCATGAAGATGCATTGTATCGCCCAGCTGAAGAAATTCCGACAGATGAACTGCTGGTTGAGAAAATGGAACAGGCCGTGCCTGTGGGTATCTTGCCCAATGAGCCACAACATGGGCACACGGTAGATGCTATGTGTGCGTTGCTGGATGAGAAAACCGATTACATTGCAGTGATTTCGCCTAAAAACCCGGTGGGTGCGGATGCGCTAACGTTGTTGTGGCAGCAACGCTTTGATTTTGGTAAAAACGTTCATGTGTGCGGTTTGAATGCTGTGAGCGGTGAATGGGAGAAAGTGATTGCCGATAGTCCATTGGCCTACACCTCGTTTAAACTGGCTTTACAGCTGGTGAATCGTTCCGGTGCGGTGAGTGAAGCTAAATTGATGGATTTTCGCGAGCTTGCGCGAATGATTGCAGCACAATTGCATACCAGTGTGGTACTGCCGGATGTGGCAAAAACTGCTGCGCACGCGGTAGAGTTGGATAAATTCTGCGCAGGTGTAGATCAGATGATCGGCCTTAATATTTTGCCCAGCGATAAACACATACTGTCTGGCAACGATATCGCGCGTGTGGCTGAGCAGTATGATTTACGTTTGCAAGCGGACGGTGCGTTTCACTTAATTGATACGCACGGTCAAACTTTGTTCAGCCTGTGTAATGAAGATAACACCCCATTTCAACACCATACGTTGGGTGAATTGCATGTAGATGGCCTGACTTTGCTGCTGGATGTGCCACGTGTGGAGCAACCCGCACTAGGTTTTGACCAAATGGTGATTTTGGCGCGACAACTGGCTAATGAATTGCACGCAACTATAGTGGATGCGAACCATGTGGCATTAAGCGAAGACAGCATTACGCTAATCCGTGAGCGCATTGCTGCTGTTGAGGCTGAAATGCGGGCAAGCCACATTATTGCTGGCAGCGCCCAGGCGCGCAGGCTGTTTTCCTAGATTTTTCTTTCAGATTAGGTTCCATTGATGAGTGAATTGGTGCCGCAGCGTATCGCGCATTTGCGTGGAGAAATTGAGCGGCACAACTACCAATATCATACGTTGGACGCTCCACTGATTACCGACGCGGAATTCGATGCAATGTTCCGTGAACTACAAACTCTCGAAACACAATATCCCTCACTCGCTACACCGGACTCACCTTCCCAGCGAATTGGCGCTGCGCCGCTACTATCCTTTGCCAAAGTAGTACATCGCTCGCCGATGCTTTCGCTTAGCAATGCCTTCAATGAAGAAGAGGTGCGGGCATTTGATACCCGTACCCGCGAGGCATTAGGCGTGGCCGAAGTAGATTATTCAGTAGAGCCTAAATTTGATGGCCTGGCCGTTACGCTTACTTATCGTGATGGAATATTTGTGCAAGGCGCTACGCGCGGCGATGGCGAGGTTGGCGAAGATGTGACGCAAAACCTGCGCACCATAAGGAATCTTCCATTGCGATTGGACTCAGGGCGATTAGCCAAGCCCATTCCGTTTATAGAGATACGCGGCGAGGTGCTGATGTTCAAGGTTGATTTTATCGCGCTGAATCTTGAGCAAGCAGACAAGGGCGACAAACTGTTCGCCAATCCACGCAATGCTGCGGCAGGCTCGTTGCGCCAGCTCAATTCGCGGATTACATCCAGTCGTCACCTAAGTTTTTTAGCCTATGGAGCAGGCGCGGTCGAAGGATTCATATTGCCTGACACGCATGCCGAGCAGTTGGAGTGTCTACAAAAAATATCTGTGCCGGTGCCACAGGAACGCCGCGTAGTGCACGGAGTCGACGGATTACTTGCCTATTACCGCGAAATTGGTGAACTGCGCCACAAGCTGCCCTACGAAATTGACGGCGTAGTATACAAAGTCAATAACATCTCTCAACAAAGCAAACTGGGTTATGTGTCACGGGCACCGCGCTTTGCTCTTGCGCACAAGTTTCCGGCAGAAGAAGCATTGACCACTGTGCTGGATATTGAAGTGCAGGTGGGCCGCACTGGCGCATTGACTCCAGTTGCGCGCCTGGCACCCGTATTCGTCGGTGGCGTAACGGTGACTAATGCCACGCTACACAATGAAGAAGAATTGCGCCGCAAGGATATCCGCATCGGCGATACGGTAAGTGTCCGGCGTGCCGGCGATGTCATTCCAGAAGTGGCGCGTGTCTTACTTGAGCGGCGTCCTGTAGATGCGCGTGAATTTAATATGCCACGGACCTGTCCAGTATGTGGCGCACACGTTTCCAAACAGCCGGATGAGGCAATATGGCGCTGTAGTGGCGGACTATTTTGCCCGGCACAGCGCAAGCAGGCGTTGTTGCATTTCGCCAACCGCCGTGCCCTGGATATCGAGGGACTTGGCGATAAGCTGGTTGACCAACTGGTGGAACAGCAACTGGTGCATACGCCTGCCGATTTGTATAAACTGAATTTGCGGGCACTGGCCCAATTAGAGCGTATGGGTGAGAAGTCCGCCCAAAATTTGCTGGATGCAATAGAGCACAGCAAGCAAACCACACTCGCGCGTTTCATCTACGCGCTTGGTATCCGTAACGTGGGCGAGGCGACGGCGAAAGAACTGGCGCGTCATTTTGCTACGCTGGATAATTTCATGGCGGCCGACGAAACACGCCTGCAACTTGTGCCGGATATCGGGCCTATCGTTGCGCAAAGTATTTCAACGTTTTTTGCCGAGCCGCATAACATTGAGGTGATCACCCAATTACACGCTGCTGGCGTGCAGTGGCCGGAGCAGGCCGAAAAGGCAGTGCAGTTGTTACCTTTGAACGCTAAAGTTTTTGTATTAACCGGTACGCTTGCCAGCATGAGTCGCGACGAGGCAAAATCCAGGCTAGAAACGCTGGGCGCGCGCGTGACGGGTAGCGTGTCGCAAAAAACTGATTATGTGGTAGCTGGCGCCGAAGCGGGTACCAAGCTCGGCAAAGCACAACAATTAAATATTGCTGTACTGGATGAACAACAATTTTTGCAATTATTAAATACAAATGAAATGCCGTCAGCCGTTGGCTAAATCGTAATTGTTTTTTTGAAAATCTTTAGCCGGGAAGTTGTGGAGAAATATTATGACTAAAATTACTAAAGCTGTATTTCCGGTCGCTGGATTGGGCAGCCGTTTCCTGCCCGCCACCAAGGCTAGTCCCAAAGAAATGATGCCGGTAGTCGACAAACCGTTAATCCAGTATGCGGTGGAAGAGGCGGTGGCGGCGGGTATTACGGATATGGTGTTCATCACTGGCCGTAACAAACGCGCTATTGAGGACCATTTCGATACGGCTTATGAGATTGAGGCTGAACTTTTCGCGCGCGGCAAGAGCGAGCTGTTACGTGCAGTTCAGGAAGTGATTCCCAAACATGTGAATTGCATCTACATCCGTCAGTCAGAAACGCTTGGCCTCGGTCATGCAGTTCTGTGCGCGCAGCCGGTGGTGCACAACGAACCGTTTGCGGTGATTTTGGCTGATGATTTGATCGCCGGGGACATATCCATCATTAAACAGATGGCAGACGTATACCAGCGCTACCAATGTTCCGTGCTTGGCGTGGAGGACGTACCCCCTTCACAGACGGGTCACTATGGCATAGTCAGTAGTAGCAATCTGGAGCAGAGTGTGGAGCAGGTACATGCCATCGTTGAAAAGCCCAGCCCGGCAGATGCGCCTTCCACTCTGGCGGTGGTGGGACGTTATGTGTTGACGCCGCGTATTTTTCATCACTTGGCGAAGTTACAGGCGGGCGCGGGGGGTGAAATTCAGCTGACCGATGGGATTTCAGCGCTGATAAAAGAAGAAAAAGTGCTGGCATACCGGTTTAACGGTATTCGTTACGATTGTGGCTCCAAGCTGGGCTATCTCAAGGCAACGGTGGCATTCGGCCTTAAGCATCCAGAACTGGGTGAAGAGTTTGCCGCTTATCTGGCAACGATCAAGTAATGCTCTCTAACCAGCAGACGAACGATATTCTGAATCAAGCCGAGCTAATTGTTTCAGCTGAAAAAGTGCAGGCAGCAGTAATGAGTGTCGCGCAGGAAATAAATACGGTATTGGCTGACATGCATCCATTATTGCTATCAGTAATGGGCGGTGCGGTGGTGTTTACTGGGCAGTTACTGCCACTGCTAACTTTTCCGCTCGATTTTGATTATGTGCATGTATCGCGCTATGGCACTAATCAGCAGGGCGGGATCTTGCACTGGAAAGTTGAGCCACGTGAAAATGTAACTGGCCGTGTGGTGTTGGTGGTGGATGATATTCTCGACGAGGGTGAGACGCTGGCCGCAGTTAAGCAGCGTGTGCTGGATTTGGGTGCCGCCAAATTTTACAGTGCGGTGTTTGCTGATAAACAGATTGGAAAGGCTAAGCCGATACGTGCCGATTTTGTCGGGTTAAAATTGCCTAACCGCTTTGTATTCGGCTTCGGTATGGACATACATGGGGCGTGGCGTAATCTCCCCGCAGTTTACGCAACGAGGGAAAAATAGATCCAGCTGTATTAAAGTAATTCATACTATTTATATTATTAAATATTGATTAAATATAATAATTATATTTATGTTGCCTGAATTATGGAATGCAGGTAATTCGGGAATGAGTGAGTCCTATATTTTCCAAAGGGTAATAACAAATGTTAGCGATTATTGGTGGAACGGGACTGACGCAACTGACCAACCTGGAAATATCACATCGACAGGTGATGCGCACGCCCTATGGTGAGCCTTCCGGAGCGATTACCTTTGGCCGCTTGCGCCAGCATGAGGTCATGTTTATTGCCCGTCATGGCTACGGCCATACGATCCCGCCGCATGAGGTAAATTATCGTGCCAATCTGTGGGCGTTAAAAGAACAGGGAGCGCAACGCATTATTTCTGTCGCGGCAGTTGGGGGTATCCGTGCTGACTTGTTGCCCGGTATTATTGTGTTGCCAGATCAGATTATTGATTACACCTATGGGCGCGAGTTCACCTACTTTGATGGGCGCGATTGCTCGGTAACGCATATTGATTTTACCCAGCCTTATAGTCAGGAGCTACGTCAACAAATTCTGAATGCTGGCAGATGTGCGGACATCCCTTGTCTGGATGGCGGAGTATATGCCGCTACTCAGGGGCCACGCCTAGATACGGCAGCGGAGATTAATCGCTTGGAGCGGGACGGTGCCGATATGGTGGGCATGACCGGTATGCCTGAAGCTGCCCTGGCCAAAGAGCTCGGCTTGAATTACGCTGCTATCGCGGTGGTGGTGAATCATGCTGCCGGTCGTGGTAGCAGCCGCGAAGGCGTGCATTTGGAAACCATCAGTGCAGTGGCACAACCTGCCATGGCGCGTGTGCGCAACATCCTTGAATGCGTGGTGGATTCTGATGTCAATTAGGGACGTATTGCGTATGGGCGATGCGCGTTTGTTGCGTTGCGCGGAAGAGGTGGTGGATTTCGATACGCCGGAACTGCACGCTTTATTGGTCGACATGCGCGATACCATGCAGGCATTAAATGGTGCGGGACTCGCAGCACCGCAGATAGGCGTGAATTTGCGTGTAGTGATTTTCGGTGTGCAGTTTAATCCGCGCTATCCAGATGCCGAAATAGTGCCAGAAACGGTATTGATCAACCCTATTATCACCCCGCTAGCAATATCAGGTAATCCACTGAGTGCAGTAGATTCGCAGGTGGGATCGACATTGAATTCGGATAGGGTGGAAGGATGGGAAGGCTGCTTGAGCGTGCCGGGATTACGTGGGCTAGTACCGCGTTTTCAATCCATCCATTATCAGGGACGGGATGAGTATGGCGTATTAATAGACCGCGTGGTAAATGGTTTTCATGCCCGCGTGGTACAGCACGAGTGTGATCATCTGGACGGGATTCTGTATCCCATGCGTATCCGCGATTTCAGCCAATTTGGTTTTACTGATGTGTTGTATCCTGATCAGCATCTGGTAGACGAGTAGGGAAAGTGGGAAATGTGAAATTGAACAATAGGCTTTAGGGCACTTCTAAAAATTAAGAGTTCTAAACAAGACTAGGCGCGAATAAAAAATGTTGACGCAGCATATAATTGATATGTAAGGAAACATTTTTTGTGAGTAACAGCCTATTGTAACGAAATCTGAATTTTTAGAGGTGCCCTTTAGGCTATTTTAAATAAATCATGTCATCTTTGCTGGCTGTACCCAGCAGTCGAATTGTTCTTCCGTAACATAGCCTAGTACTAATGCCGTCTGTTTTAGCGTACCGCCATCCCGGTGTGCTTGTTTAGCGATTTCGGCGGCTTTATCGTAGCCGATATGCGGGGTCAAGGCGGTCACCAGCATTAGCGACCGTTCCATAAGTTCTGCAATACGTTCGTGGTTGGCTTGGATGCCGGACACGCAGTGTTCCTCGAAGCTTGCCATTCCGTCAGCAAGCAGGCGTACGCTTTGTTGGAAATTATGGATGATAAGCGGCTTGAAAACATTGAGCTCAAAATTTCCCGAAGCGCCACCTATATTGATGGCAACGTCATTGCCAAAGACTTGGCAACACAGCATGGTAAGCGCTTCGCATTGTGTGGGATTAACCTTGCCCGGCATGATCGAGCTGCCCGGCTCGTTCTCGGGAATACTTATTTCCCCAAGGCCAGAGCGTGGTCCCGAAGCCATCCAGCGGATGTCGTTGGCAATTTTCATGAGAGCGGCAGCGAGTGTTTTGAGCATGCCATGTGCAGCCACTAGAGCGTCATGTGCGGCCAGAGCGGCAAACTTGTTGGCAGCGCTTTTGAATGGCAAGCTGGTGCTGCGAGCCAGTTCAGCAGCAACGCGCTCCCCGAATTCGGCGTGTGTGTTAAGTCCGGTACCTACTGCAGTCCCCCCGGCCGCAAGTTCACAAAGCGCGGGCAGGGTAGCGTTAATTATGGATTCTGCATAATCTAACTGCGCCACGTAAGCGGAAAATTCCTGTCCAAGCGTTAGCGGAGTAGCATCCTGTAAGTGCGTACGCCCAATTTTGACGATGCCGTCGAAGTTGCGGGATTTTTCCTCCAGTGTCGAGCGCAGCTTGCGTAGCGCCGGAAGCAGGGATTGAGTGATACTGAGGCTGGCTGCGACGTGCATTGCAGTGGGGAAAATATCATTGGATGATTGACCGAGATTCACGTCATCATTGGGATGTACCAGCCGGTCTTTTCCCCATTTTCCGCCTAACATTTCAGAAGCACGGTTAGCGAGCACCTCGTTCAGGTTCATATTGGTCTGGGTACCCGAACCCGTCTGCCAAACAGAAAGTGGAAACTCTTGCGTATGCTGGCCAGCCAGTATTTCGTCCGCCACCCGCACAATGGCATCCGCTTTGGCAGCACTTAATAGATTTAAATCGCGGTTGGCCAACGCGCAAGCGCGCTTAACCATAGCGAGTGCGAGGATGAGTTCCTTCGGCATGCGCTCGGAGGAAATATGGAAATGTTCAAGCGAACGCTGCGTTTGCGCGCCCCAAAGCCGGTCTGCCGCAACCTCTATGGGGCCGAATGTGTCGTGCTCTATTCTGGTTTGAGTCATGCAGTATGCTTTTATTTAGTAACAATATAAGCTTGCTGAATGCCAAAGCCGCCGCCAGAAAAGTCTTTCTCTATATCGAAAAAAATGCGGTTGATCGGATTGAAGCCTGGGTATGCTGCCGGGTCTGTTACTAACTCTCTCAAAAATCTTGATCCCAAGTAGTAAATTGATGAAAAATCATTTACCTTAAACGTCAAACCTTTTTGCGTGAAAAATTCCTCTAATACAGCTTTTTTAAAGAATCGATTTGAGTCATGCTCAATCAATGGGGGCATATCCTTAAGTTGCCTCATTGCATTGAGCAATGTAAATGGCTCTAAAAAAGGCTCAGAAAAAATCGCTTTGCCGCCTGGCTTAACAACCCGCAGACATTCATTGATAGCAATTTGTTGTTCTTCCCAAGTAGACATAAGGGTAACCACCCGTGTGGCATACGCTACATCAAAAGTATCATCAGGGAATTGTAAGGAATTAATGTCACCTACTTCAAATTTTACAATATCGCCTACCCACTGAGCTTTTTTCAGCATATTGGCCTGTTTAATCATGTTTTCAGCAAAATCAACACCTGTAATCGAACCAACATCTTTGTGCCGTTCCAATTGTTGGAACGCGGAATATCCATTCGCACAACCTATATCAAGAACATGATCCCCACTTGAGATATGCTCTCCTATGGCATCGATCTCAAGTTCAATCATGAAGTTATCGCTCCAAGATGCTAGATGTGAACCTTTATGGGTTTTGGCCTGATTTTCCCAATAGTCTTTAGCAACATCTTTTTCAATCTTTTCCACGCTGTCTCCTTGTAGACTAAGTACGCTAAGTACTGTTGCCTGTTTAATAATTAACGGGCACCTCTAAAAATTCAGATTTCGTCACAATACGTTGTTGCTCACAAAAAATGTTTCCTTACATATCAATTATATGCTGCGTCAACATTTTTTATTCGCGCCTAGTCTTGTTTAGAACTCTTAATTTTTAGAGGTGCCCTAATGTTGCATTTCGCAAAAAATTTATTTCGTACGATACCTACTGATATGTTACGCACCATCATTGACGTTATTTATGCAAAGTAGGGGGCGGTGGTATTCTAAACAATTCAAAAAATAATTGCCAAGCAATGCGCTAACGGATAAGGCTAGATTGTACGGACGAAGTGAAGCCACGATTTGAGCCGTTTGTTGGACAAGCTCGGTCTGGATGCGATTTTCTGCTATAAAAATATCTTTGGTTTAGCTGTACGGTATTTTTATAAAAACTATTTTATATCAAAAATATATAACATAATCATGGACAAGCACTACCTTAGCGCACTATTCTCACCCAAGTCTGTCGCTGTATTTGGCGCGAGTGACCGGCCTGATTCAGTTGGTCAAATCGTGTTTCAGAATATGCTGGAAAGCGGCTTTAATGGTCTGCTTTATCCGGTCAACCCGAAACACGTAGAGGTGCAAGGCAAGCGCGCTTACGCCTCGATTGCCGACATTGGCGAACCGGTTGAACTGGTGGTAATCGCTACGCCGCCGCAGACTGTACCGTGCATCATCGAGAGTTGCGGCATCCACGGCGTAAAGGCCGCGGTTATCATCACCGCCGGATTTGGCGAAGCTAGCTCTGAAGGTGAGGCACTGGAAAAAGAATTGCTGGAAACCGCACGCCGCTATGGCATTCGCTTGATCGGCCCGAATTGCCTGGGCATCATGCGCCCATCCATCGGCCTCAATGCCACCTTCAACAAGGGCGGCGCGAACACCGGCAACATCGCGTTCGTTTCCCAGTCCGGCGCGCTATGCACCGCGATCCTGGATTGGGCGCAGAGCAACGGCGTGGGTTTCTCCAGTTTGGTATCCACTGGCTTATCGATCGA
Source organism: Candidatus Nitrotoga sp. CP45 (assembly GCA_003402375.1). GTDB lineage: Bacteria > Pseudomonadota > Gammaproteobacteria > Burkholderiales > Gallionellaceae > Nitrotoga. The sequence continues at coordinate 8,441 of QFXJ01000053.1, read as the reverse complement.
TGTTGATTTCGGCGATATTCTCGATTATCTGGTATCCGACGCTGATACCCACAGCATCCTGATGTACATCGAAGGCATCCGCAACGCGCGTAGTTTCATGAGTGCGCTACGTGCCGCCGCGCGCATCAAGCCAGTGATTCTAATCAAGGTCGGTCGCCATGCGTCAGGCTCCAAAGCAGCGATGTCACATACCGCCTCGCTGGTTGGAGCGGACGATGTGTTCGATGCGGCAGTCAGCCGGGCAGGTGTGGTGCGGGTGCAGACCATCACGCAACTGTTCGCCGCCGCCAAGGCGCTGTCATACGGTTTCCACCCGGTCGGCAATCGCCTTGCCATTGTCACCAATGGTGGCGGCCCCGCTGTGATGGCGGCGGATCGTGCCGCCGACTTGGGACTCACGATGGCCACTTTGTCGGATGCCACGATTCAATATCTCAACCAGCATTTACCGCTCAATTGGCCGCACGGCAATCCGGTAGATATCATCGGCGATGCTCAAGCAGACCGTTACCATCATGCAGTCAAAGCCTGCCTGGAAGATGAAAACGTGGACGGTGTGCTGGCCATCCTTACGCCACAGGCGATGACCAAGCCACTGGAATCGGCGCAATTCCTGATTGAGCTTTCCAATACGCACAGCAAACCGCTGTTGGCTTGCTGGATGGGCGAGACGCAGGTCGCGGATGCGCGCAATGCATTTTCCAAAGCGCACAAACCACACTTTTGCACACCGGAGACGGCGGTGGAGGTGTTCTCGTATTTATCCAATTACTACCGCAATCAGAAACTGCTGATGCAGATGCCCGACCCGTTCTCACAACGCGTCGGGCCTGATATAAAAAGCGCGCGGCTGATTATCGAGGGTGCTATGCAGGAGCATCGCAAAGTGCTGACTGAAGTGGAGTCCAAAGCCTTGCTGTCCGCTTTCCATATTCCCGTCGCAAAAACCATAGTTGCCCATTCGCCCGACGAAGCGCTGCTGATTTCGCAGCAACTGGGATTCCCAGTTGCGATGAAAGTCAATTCACCTGATATCACGCACAAGAGCGATACCGGTGGCGTGCTGCTCAACTTGAATGATGCGCATGAAGTTCGCACTGCCTACCAGCAAATTCTCGATAACGTTCAACACAATCGCCCCGGTGCGCAGATTGACGGCATTTCCATCGAGCCGATGATCGTCAAACCGAATGGCCGCGAGTTGATGATAGGCGTCACCAGCGACCCGGTGTTCGGGCCGGTAATCACGTTCGGCGCGGGCGGAATTACCGTCGAAATCATGGGTGACCGTGCCGTCGCACTACCGCCGTTGAACAGTTTCTTGGTCAGAGAGCTGATCCAGAATACCCGCATCGCCAAGATGCTGGGCACATTCCGTAACATGGCTCCGGCCAATATGGCGGCGCTGGAGGACGTGTTGTTACGCGTGTCGCAAATGGTTTGCGAACTGCCCTTGCTCAAAGAGATGGACATCAATCCCCTGATCCTCGACGAGAAGGGCGCATTGGCCGCCGATGCGCGCGTGGTTGTGGAATATCGTCCGCCTAGCGCCGACCGCTACGCACACATGGCTATCTATCCCTAATTGGATTTTTAGAGGTGCCCTCAACAGATCCTTGGCAATTGCTCACCTGCCAGCCAATCAACGATACGACGGCCACCGAGCTTGGTGATCATTTGCACGAATCCATGGGCATCTTCCGTGACCTCACCGATGATGGCCGCCTGATGAGCCAACGGATGAGCGCGCATCACTTCAAGCAAGCGTCCGGCATCCTCCGGCGCACAAATGGTTACCAGCTTGCCTTCGTTGGCGACATATAGCGGATCCAGCCCGAGAAACTCACAGGCTGCTTCAACCGGCTGATTCATCGCAATGGCGGATTCATGCAGCATCATGCCCACGCCGGATTGCTTGGCGATCTCATTGAGAGTCGTCGCCAGTCCGCCGCGCGTCGGGTCGCGTAGCACGCGCAGCTTAACTCCGCTATCCAGCATGGCTGCGACCAGCCCATGCAATGCCGCCGTATCCGACACGATGGGCGCATCGAAAGTCAGGTTTTCACGTTGCGAAAGCACCGCCATGCCGTGATCCCCTATCGTGCCGGACAGCAGAATTGTGTCGCCCGGCTGCGCAAGATCGCCAGACAGAGTAATACCCTCACGTGCCACACCGACTCCGGTAGTGGTGATGAACACCCCATCGCCCTTGCCCTGTTCCACTACCTTGGTATCACCCGCGACGATGGGTACACCCGCGACTCTTGCAGCGTTCGCCATGGACGCGACGATGCGTTTCAGATCGGCGAGGGGAAAGCCTTCTTCGAGTATGAAAGAAGCCGCCAGATACAACGGCCTCGCTCCCATCATCGCAACATCGTTGATGGTGCCATGCACCGACAGGCAGCCGATATCGCCGCCCGCGAAGAACAACGGCGACACGACATGGCCGTCGCAAGACATCACCAGCCGCCCGGTAATTGGCGGCAGCAACGCACCATCGTTGCCCTGTGCCAGATATACATTATCAAAACCTGCAGTAAACAACTCGGCGATCAATTGTGCCATGGCGCGCCCACCGGAACCATGCGACATCTCTACCCGTCCCTGCTTGAAATCAAGCGGGCGCGAGTTATTTGGTTTGATTATATTCATTGGCTCTATATGAAATAGAAGTGGGTAATCAATTTTCAACCTCCCCAAGAAGTAAATCCGTTCGTCCTGAGCCTGTCGAAGGATGAGCGGATTTACTTCTAGCCAAGCGAGAAACTTCCGTCCAGTCGCCGCACATCATGGCTTCTTTTTTCTTGCGACTCCAGCCTTTGATCTGCATCTCTGCCGATAAGGCATCTACCCGCGTGACACACTCCTGAGACCAAGCAAGCTCCACCGGACGGCGCGTTACGGTGTAACCCTCGCATTCTCCGGCATGGTGCTGGCCGATACGCCTTTCAAGATTGTCGGTATGGCCGGTGTAATAACTACCATCAGCACAGCGGAGAATGTACACCCAAAACATCTCATTTATCCTTTTTAGCAATCTATCCATCCTTCGACAAGCTCAGGACGAACGGAACTCAAAAATCTATTCGCCCAGAGCTCAAAGATGAAAGGAACTCATAAACCCCTTCGTCTTAAGCTTAAAGAGTGGCGGAATTCATAAACCCCTTCGTCTTAAGCTTAAAGAGTGGCGGAATTCATAAACCCCTTCGTCTTAAGCTTAAAGAGTGGCGGAATTCATAAACTCGTTCGTCCTGAGCTTAAGGAACGGTGAAATCCAAAAATCCGTTCGTCCTGAGCTAAGAGCAAACCGACTTAAAAAAATCCGTTCGTCCTGAGCCTGTCGAAGGATAAAAGAATTCTAAGCTTACTTTTCATCTTGAACTCATCGAAGGGTTACCCAACACGAATCACATAGAGCCCTGTTCACTAAGCAGCATCCCGAAAACGCCCATAGCTGTAATGCGCGGCACACGCGCCTTCCGATGACACCATGCAGGAACCGACCGGATTGTCCGGCGTACAAACCGTGCCAAATATCTTGCACTCCTGCGGACGTTTTTCGCCGCGCAGGATAGCGGCGCATTCGCATGCCTTGTGATCGCGCACGGTCACATAATTGATGCTGAATTTCAGCTCTGCGTCGAATTCGGCGAACTCAGGCCGCAGTTTCAAGGCGCTGTGAGGGATACTGCCCAAGCCCCGCCACTCAAACACCTCGCGCAACTCGAACACCTCTTCAACCAATGCCTGTGCCTTGAGATTGCCTTCGCGTGTCACCGCGCGAGTGAATTCGTTTTCTACTGCTGCACGGCCATCATTGATCTGGCGTATCAGCATGAGTATTGCCTGCATCACATCGAGCGGTTCGAATCCGGCGATCACCACCGGTTTGCCGTAATCGTCGGCAAACACTTCATACGGTTTGCTGCCAATAACGGTGGAAACATGCGCCGGGCCGACGAATCCGTCCAGTGCCACGCCACCCTCTGCAGACAGAATCGCATGCATCGCCGCCGGAGTCAGCACGTGGTTGCACAGAACGCTAAAGTTCTTCAACCCCTCGGCTGCCGCCTGTTTGACCGCCACAGCCGTGGGCGGGGTGGTGGTCTCGAAGCCGATGGCGAAAAACACTACCTGTCTATCCGGATTATCCCGCGCGATCTTCAGCGCGTCCTGTGTCGAGTAGATCATGCGCACATCCGCTCCGCCCGACTTGGCGCGCATCAGGGTGAGATTATCGGAGCACGGGACGCGCATCGTGTCAGCATAGGTACACAGGATCACGCCATGCTCGCGTGCCAGCCGTATCGCCTGATCCACGCGACCGATCGGCAACACGCAGACCGGACAACCCGGGCCATGAATCATGCGCACGCTGGCTGGTAGCAAGTCCGCGATGCCGTAGCGGGAAAGGGCGTGGGTATGGCCGCCGCAAAATTCCATCAGACGATAACCTGACGCAGCGGTCGCTTCGCGCGCAATGTTGGCGGCAATATTCCTGGCCAATTCACCGTCGCGAAATTCGTCTACATATTTCAAGCTTCATCACCGTGCAAGTCATTCATCGTGCTCATCTCGGCGAACATTGCCAGCGTGTGTGCGGCTTCTACCTGATCAAGCTTTTGCAGCGCATAGCCGGCATGCACGATCACATAATCGCCCACCGCGATATTCTCCACCAAGGCGAGCGAGACCTCCTTGCGCATCCCACCCAGATTAATGATGGCGCTGTCTTCAGCGATTAATTGTTCGATGCGGGCGGGAATGGCGAGACACATATTTATATTTCTGAATTGGCAGAACGATTGAAGATCAACCGCAAGATAGCTGTACTGACCGATGAGGAGCTATTAATCCGGCACGAAAACTTGGCAACCGATCATGCTGAGCCTGTCGAAGCATAACATTTCCGACAAGCTAAATGCGAACGGCTTCTTGGATAAAAATACATGGTAGCGTAGTTGGCAGACGATGGCCTTCTCGCTACTCTACCTATTTGTTTCCTTCTTCAGTACAAATACTGTAATAGCGCACCCGAACTTCGGCACGTATCCGATCGAGTAATTTGGGGGGAATCCAGAGAATTAGCTTGAACCTTCATCCACAGAATTTTAGGCTGTTCTATAATAAAAATTTAGCCAAATGAACAGTTAAGTCCATGGAAATAGTGTGGGGCTGGTGATGTTTGACAATGCTTGCCGATATAGGCAGCATTGCTGGCTTATGAATATGTTTTCTATATTACGTTATGCATCTTTCACTTACCCCGTACCGCAAAGGGAACACCCATGAGCTTATCTGACCGTGAAAAGAACGCCCTCGAGGCTCTTTCAGGAACAGCAAAGTCTGCTCTATCGCTAATTCCCGGCCTCGGCCAAGCTATCGCTGGATGGGATGAATATCGGCGCAGCCAATTCAATCAGAATATTCTTGCTTTGCTTCAGACCTTGGACCGAAAGGTCAGCGACGTTCAGGCGTTCACCACGTCTAAGTGGCTTCAGACCGAAGATGGGCAGCAGTTCTGCTGGAAGGTGTTCAGTTCAGCCCTTGACAGTCAACTTGGAGAGAAGCAAGAACTTTTCGTCAACGCCTTCGTTCAAGGCGTATCGAAGCCTGAGGTGGCTCAGTTGGAGAAGCTCAAGTTTATCGACATGCTTCGCCAACTTTCCAAAGCAGCGTTGATGGTGCTAGCTGACATGCATGCAATGTATGCGCCTCAAGTGCGAGGCCCTGGGCGGCAATCCGACCCAATCGGCCCTTATCCAATGGTCGAGCCCACAGATGTGGCGGAAAAGTTGAGTAACAAATATGACCCTTATCTCGTCACAGCGGCGGTATATGAGCTTCAGAGCCACGGTCTATTCAGCACCACAGGCGAGTGGCGCAAGATGGGAGATGGAACCCTTCGGCCTGGCGGCGGTTTTCAGAACGCGCTTTGCTACACAGACTTTGCGGCGCGATTTGTAGAATTCATTTCTGCGCCAGAAACACAAGATGCATAACCCTACAGTCGAGCAGAGCAGCTAGGGTCAGTTCTAACATTCCAACATCCCATGTTGGTTTCCGCACATGGCAGGATCAATCAGGCTGGAATTTTCGGGAGCGCTTTGTCACGTCATCTCGCGCGGTGATCATCGGGAGGAATTTCTGAGCGACGGTGATCGTAATGATTGGCTCGAAATGTTAAGGACTGTTTGCGCGCGGTTTAACTCGGTAATTCACTCTTGCTGCCAGATGACCCACACACGCTGTAACAAAACCTATGCGACTATTAGAACAGGCGGCGGGAGCAAGTGCAGAGAATTCAGGCATAACCGAGGCTTACCAAATCGCTCTGTCACAATGCTTGCGTATCAGGCGATCCTTACTTACCAGTGCCACATCTGCAACCATGGCATGTGCAACTTTCATGCGATCAAATGGGTCGCGCGTCCAGGTTAGCGTGCCGGCCATTTTCATTACTTGTGCTAACGACACATCCGCCACACTTAAGCCTATGTCCTTGGCCAGAGTGTCCAGCACATAACTGCCATCGCGGCTGATTCGACCAATTTCGTGCAGATAGGCAAGTTCGAGTTGCACCACAGGAGAAACCTGCAACAAGCCAGATTCGATGGCCTGCAATGCCGCCGGGGTCAGCAATTCAGAGCGGCCTTCGTACAGCCAGCAAACAATATGCGTATCCAGATGAACTAGGCCAGATTTTCCAACTCGTGCCATTCTCCGACCTTCACAGTATGCAGTGATTCAGCGTCACCACTGATCAGTTTCCTGCGTTTCAATTTCAAACTTTTCGATTTATTTAACTCGACTGCAGAACAGAGCAACAGCACCTTGCCATTGCCTTCAATGCTAACCGGCTGGCCTGTCATCAAGACCTCATCAGCGATCTTGAAAATTTGCTGGCGCAGGGTAGTTAAGGTTAGTTTTTTCATAACATCGCTCCATTTATGTACATAGGTAAATGGCACATGTGCATATTCGGCATGTCAAACCAAAATGCCTACAAAACGCACACCAATTTATTTTCTGCCACTAACAGTAGTACTGAAAAATGTAGCTTGTGTGCAACAAGCCTGTCCTGATGAACTACTAGCCATTCGACCAGGCTATCAAAAGACGATAGCCCCAAGTCACTGGTTATGAGCGGAGTCGAAGGACGTAGCGCATTGCGCCAATGCGGCTCAATGCCCATTGGTTATTGCGTCCTACGTTTGCTAGGCCACGGTTTATGCGTATTCCCATCAAGCAGCTTCTAAAACACACAAGGTGTGCAAACGCTGCGGAGACAACTCCAGGCCGTTAGGCCAACACAGTGCGCCTGCATCAATAAAAAAGCGCTTGAAGAAGACCTCGTCTTGTAGTGCTTCAAGCAAACTGCCTTGGCGATCTTTGAAGTAGGCTCTCGCATCAAACTTTCCTTCCGTTCCGTCTGAAAACTGAAGGGCGATACAGAAGTTTTCGCTATAGCGAGCGTTAAGGATTTTAATCACGATCGGCTCCTTGAATTTTTTCTAGCGGCTCGAAGTGCTGAGCACGAACCCAATTGTTTTGCAGCTCCTGCTGGTGCACCAAGCACCACTCTTGCACTATCGCAGCTACTTTGCGCGGCAAGTCGCCAGCACTCATCCTGCCGCTGGCAATATCGACCAAGGCTTCAAAGCCTTGGTATTCGACATGAATATGCGGCGGCGGGTGGTCGTCGTGCCACATGCGAATGATGATGCCAAAGAAGGTTGAGAGAGTGGGCATGCGAATAGTTTACAGGCAGCCAGCAATTGCAGAAAGGGGGGCAATTTTAAATTATCGAGTTCTTGATTCAAAAGAGGTCGGATCAGCAAAACCAATCGTCAGATCAAATATCTCAACATGTGTTGGTGCGCGTTGAAAATTGACTAGATAATTCCAAGTACGCTGCCTGCTTTTTAAACAGAAGCAAACGAACCCGCCTCAGAATATTCAAATTACTCGTTTAATAGTTTGCAACGCAACCCACGCCTGACCTAATGAAATCGCACTGTCGTTGGGCTGCATCTGCTGCGCAGTCAACACTTGCAGCCCATGCTTAGCAAGCCGGTCAGACAGTGCGCGCAACAAAATGTCATTATGGAAGCCGCCGCCGCCCAAAGCGATATAGGCAATGTTGAGCTCACCAGCGGCACGTTCCACCCACTCGGCCAGACCTGCGGCAAGTGTGGCATGAAATAGTGCCGCGCCGTATGCGAAGCAGCCGGGGTCAGATCTAACATTCCAACATCCCATGTTGGTTTCCGCACATGGCAGGATCAATCAGGCTGGAATTTTCGGGAGCGCTTTATCACGTCATCTCGCGCGGTGATCATCGGGAGGAATTTCTGAGCGACGGTGATCGTAATGATTGGCTCGAAATGTTAAGGACTGTTTGCGCGCGGTTTAACTCGGTAATTCACTCTTGCTGC
>QFXJ01000052.1 GCA_003402375.1 Candidatus Nitrotoga sp. CP45 | reverse complement strand
CCAGTACGCACAAAAGCAAAGTTAAAAGCGGCAGCAACCGAGCATATGAAAACGCTAGAAAACTCACCTGAACGCGTCAAAAAATACTTTCAAGATTCACGAGTAAAATATGCATCGTGATTCACGGATAAACGTGGCCGGATCAATAGTGATGCATGGGTTGGGCTACGAATTGCCGCGTTATCAGCCGAAGCGCCGTTGCGCCTCTACCGCAAGACCGGCGCCAACGCTGCCGTACAAGTCGCCTTCCATGCGCCGGGCCATAGGTAAGATTGCGGCAATGCGTTCTCGCAGCATGGGCACGCCGCTGGCACCGCCTGTGAAAAATATCGTATCCACCGCCTCGCTACGAGACCTCAGGGTCAGTGTCGATTTTTTTCGCAAACATATATCAAATACAGATATCACCCCCCAAGAAATTCAGATTGGTTCGGCACAATTTACCGTTACCAATAATAACGCCACTAAAACCGGGCCGTTCCCTCTCGTTGACTATACGGATCACTGGTGGAACCCGCAGGAATCCGGCATGGGCTTCAGCATCATGCAACACCCAAGCGACCGAATATTTGCCGCGTGGTTTGTGTATGACCAAATGGGCCAACCTACGTGGTACACGCTCCAGCCGGGACAATGGCTAAGTTCTACTGTGTACACTGGCCCAATTTACAAGACAACAGGTACCTACCTGGGCGCAACATATGACCCTGGTCAACTTGTAGTAACTCCGGTTGGGACTGGAACATTGAGCTTCCATAGCTATTCGAGCGCTACATTTACATACACAGTTGAAGGCAAAAACGGTACAAAAGAAATTACGCGCTTATCCTTTTAACGTGGATTTTCACAGAGAGCCTTTGTCCCATCGCTTACCTGCGTGTATTGGTGGGGCCTTAAGAAGCTGAAATGAGTAAACATATCAAGTTATTCCATTTCGTGCACAGAAAATATGCCACATATATAATTTAATTTGTCAGTCCGAAATTCTAGTTTCAGTCGGTAATTACTCAAAGAGCCAAGGTAGAAAATTTGTACATGTGACATGTACAACGCAGCGAATTTGTTTGCATAACTTGAATTTGGGTAAGCACTGAATTTTCAGAAGCTCCCAGCAGTTGATGATAAAATTACATTGCGCTTCGCAGTGAAGTTTTGTGTTGAAAATACTGCTCAATGTTTAAAGATGCTTATACATAAATATGCCGGGAAATCTCTTTATCGTCAGTGCACCATCGGGTGCAGGAAAAACCAGCCTGGTTCGCGCGCTGCTGGCCAGCAATCAGCAGGTTGATATATCTGTTTCCTACACCACGCGAGCACCTCGCCCAAGCGAGACCGAGGGGGAAGATTATCATTTTGTGAGCCGTGAAACTTTCTTGGATATGGCAAAACATGGTGATTTTTTGGAAAGTGCTGAGGTATATGGCAACCTCTATGGCACTTCACAATCTTGGATTGAAGCTGAAATTTTGAGCGGACGCGACATACTATTGGAAATTGATTGGCAGGGCGCGGCGCAAGTACGGCGCGCATTTCCGGATTGCATCAGCATCTTCATCCTGCCCCCCTCTTTGCAAGCGCTGGAGAATCGCCTGCATACGCGCGGACAAGATGACGCCAACGTGATCGCTCAACGTCTGCACGCCGCGAAAGAAGACATCGCCCATGTCGTAGAGTTTGATTATGTTATTATTAACGATAAGCTGGACATTGCTTTGCAACAGCTCAATGCCATCGTCGTTGCCGCAGGACTTCGCCGCGACAGACAACTCGCACGCCAGCAAACTTTGATTAATCAACTGCAATAAAAGGAGACACTACACCATGGCCCGTGTAACGATAGACGATTGTTTGGTAAACATTCCTAACCGCTTTGAACTCACCTTGGCTGCTGCCTACCGCGCACGCCAGTTGGCCAATGGCGCCAGTTATTTAGTGGCAGAATGTAAAGACAAGCCTACTGTAATTGCCCTGCGTGAAATCAGTGAAGGAAAGGTAGGGCTGGAAATTCTCATTCGTGGAATAGCCTAGGCATCATAGTTCCCAGCTACTTTGCATTTGTAATTTCCGCTGCAACAGAACAAAAACGTCAGAAAAAGTGAATTTATAATATCACATATTAATCAATCAATTAATGATGCTCCTGTGCGAAATATTACTTAACTGTACAGCATTGAGACAAGTCCCGCTGCCTGCTAAAATTTATTGCCATTCATGCCTTAATGTACTCTAATGTGCACCTTACATAAAAATCTTTATGTATATTCGCAAAATTGATTTTATAAAATAATACTCATAGGAGAAAAACCATGAAAAAAGTAAAGAGTTTATTATTCATTTCATTATCTGTTTTTTTTGCATTTCCAGCGTTTGCAGATACAATAAAAACCATTGGGACGAACACTTTGGTAATGTGTGAAAGTGACAATCCCAACAAATCGCCTGGGGTAGATTTCGTAAAGTTATACCCAAAAATACTGATTACAATGAATGACTACCGGAAAAAAGGTATTATTACAGACACTTATTATATGCAAAAGCTTGATGAAGGTGTTGTATTTTTTGTAACCAACAAGCTTGGTGATTCACAGGCCAATGCGGATGAAATTATCTCTAAACTGGATGCAATTTTCAAAGCAGGAGACTCAGGGCGAATTATTAAATGCAACACCCATACCCTTGGCCCGAAAAGGCATTAACTACCCGCAGAGCGGGTGCCGCCTAACAACTACACTACGTTTACTGATCATCGATAAAGTCGGCTGCTTACCGTTTAATCGAGATCAGGCCGATCTGTTCTTTCAGGTCCTTGCAAAGTGTAATGTTCAAGGTTCAGCAAAATTACCTCCGGCATAGCCGGAGGCTTATTGAATGACGACTTCAAAGGACTCAAGTAAGCGTTATGGCATCCTGCTACAATCCAAGTCGTAGTTGTTCCCAAGCGCAGAAAGAGGTCAGGTCTCAATGCTGTTCGGTTAAGTAATTTTTCGCGCAGAATTATCATATTAATTGGTTGATTTATATGTGGTATTCGTAATTAACCGAACACTATTTGGATTAAGTCGGGCAAAGTTGATTTAATCGCTCTGTAATTCTGTTGTATAAAAATGCATTCCATTCTTTAATCCAAGCTCACTATATCCGCTCTTACCTAAATAAATCGAATTGCTAGTTTGAGCCCGCAATGCGGGACTTGAATTGATCGAGCAGACTGCGGAGCGATTAAGTCTTCCTCCTCACCCACCAACCCGATGTTTTATAGCGCCTCCCTTCAATATGCTGCCAATGCTGCCGCTTACTTCGTGGCCATCGCGGATTTGCCTTGGGCGGTGTGGCTGGACAGCGGTGGGCGGGGGCGTTACGACATTCTATGCGCACAACCCATCGCCACGCTGGTCACACATGGCACCTACACGGAAATTACAAATGCAACCGGTGTGCAGCGTTCAGCCAGTGATCCATTTGACCTCTTACGCCAGCAATTGGGTGCGCCCGTCGCAGCAATACCGGGAATTCCCTTTATGGGCGGCGCATTAGGCTACTGGGGCTACGATCTGTCGCGCCGCCTGTTTACTTTACCCACACAGGCACAGGAAACTGAACATCTGCCGGACATGATGGTTGGCATCTACGACTGGGCGATTGTGCTGGACCATCAGGAAAAGACAACACATCTGGTATCACAGCAACGCGAGCAAGTAACAAAGCAAGTGTTGCCCCAAATCCTTGCGCGATTGCAACAGAACAGTAACGTGCCTCAGGAAAAGTTCAAGGTACATGGCCGCATTCAGTCGAATTTTACCCGCGCGGGGTATAAATCCGCATTTGATGTCATACAAAGTTACTTGCACGCGGGTGATTGTTATCAAGTCAATTTGGCGCAACGCTATGCAGCACGTGCTTCCGGTGATTCGTTCCATGCATATCTCGAATTGCGCCGCTTGAGCCCGGCACCTTATTCCGCTTTTCTTAATTTTCCGCAGGCGCAAATTCTATGCGCCTCACCCGAACGGTTTCTGCAAGTTCAGCAGGGGCGCGTCGAAACCAATCCGATCAAAGGCACGCGCCCGCGTCACAACAATCCGCACGAGGATACGAAGATGGCGCAAGAGCTGGGCCATAGTGACAAAGACCGCGCAGAGAACTTAATGATTGTTGATTTACTGCGTAACGACCTGGGCAAGAGTTGTACACCTGGTTCAGTGCAAGTACCTAAGCTGTTCGAAGTGGAAAGTTTTGCCCAAGTACACCACCTGATAAGTACCGTCACTGGACAGCTTGCGCCGGGGCACGATGCGTTGGCGCTGTTACGCGATTGTTTCCCCGGTGGCTCTGTAACTGGCGCGCCTAAACAACGCGCCATGCAGATCATCGAACAATTGGAGCCGCATCGACGCGGGGTATATTGCGGTGCGATTGGTTACATCGGTTTTGATGGCAACATGGATAGCAACATCACTATCCGTACTTTGGTATTCGCCGATGGCGAAATCCGCTTTTGGGCAGGTGGCGGGATCGTAGCGGATTCCGACGCCGATGCAGAATATCAAGAGACATTAGATAAAGCGGCGGCAATGCTGAAGGTCTTGCAACAGTATGGCGGTGAATATAAGCAAGACACGTAACGCTCAGCAATTTGCTTTTATGCCCAAGCATCATTATAGACTCGGCACGAATTATCCGTGATTTTTTTGAGCAAGACATGTATCATTGCGTATGGAAAAAGACGACGCAAGAAAACAAACAAGGGAGGTACTCCACGAGAGGCGCAAGCAAGTTATTCGCATGCACCGCAAGGGAATGCCAGTCATGCAAATAGTTGAACACTGTGGTCTCAGTTGGTATGCCGTAAACGCAGCGATCAAGCGCTATGCAG
>QFXJ01000051.1 GCA_003402375.1 Candidatus Nitrotoga sp. CP45 | reverse complement strand
CCAGTACGCACAAAAGCAAAGTTAAAAGCGGCAGCAACCGAGCATATGAAAACGCTAGAAAACTCACCTGAACGCGTCAAAAAATACTTTCAAGATTCACGAGTAAAATATGCATCGTGATTCACGGATAAACGTGGCCGGATCAATAGTAACAATGGCCGAATAACATGATAAAAGCGGTGAGCTGCACCTGTTGGATTTATTCATCGGATAAGTTTCGGGTAGAATGCGCGTTTCAAATTCAAACTTGTTAAAGGCGTCGCCATGTACAAAATCGCACCTAGCATTCTCTCCGCCAATTTCGCCAAGCTCGGTGAAGAGGTAATCAATGTCATTGCCTCCGGCGCGGATATTATCCACTTCGACGTGATGGACAACCATTACGTACCCAACCTCACCATTGGTCCGCTGGTGTGTTCTGCCATTCGTCCGATTACCCAAGCAGAGATCGACGTACACCTGATGGTCAAGCCGGTGGACCGTATCATCCCTGATTTCGCCAAAGCTGGAGCCAACATTATCTCCTTTCACCCGGAAGCGTCTGAGCACATCGATCGCACTCTCAGCTTGATCAAGGAAAACGGCTGTAAGGCCGGGCTAGTATTCAATCCTGGCACACCCTTGAGCTATCTCGATCATGTCATGGACAAAATTGACCTGATCCTGATTATGTCAGTGAACCCTGGCTTTGGTGGCCAGAAATTTATCCCCGACGCATTGAACAAGCTACGCACCGCGCGCCAAAAGATTAATGAAAGTGGACGCGACATCATGCTGGAAATCGATGGCGGTGTGAATACCAGCAATATTGCGGAAATTGCTGCTGCGGGTTGCGATACCTTCGTAGCCGGCTCCGCTGTGTATGGTGCTGGCAAGGACACGGATCCGCACCGCTATGATTCCATCATCGCCGCTTTGCGCGCCGAACTAGCTAAAGTAAGCAAATAATGGAGCGAGCACATTTCCCACTGAGCATCTCCGCTATCCTCATCGATCTGGATGGCACGTTACTTCACACTGCGCCTGAACTGGTGGCTTCTGCTAATTGCATGTTACGTGACCTGGGCCGTCCTGCCGTGTCGCAAGATTTGCTGACAAGCTACATCGGTAATGGGGTCAGTTGGCTGGTGAAGCGCGCGCTGACGGGTGACATGCATGCCGAGCCGGATGCAAATCTATATGAACAGGCGCTGCCGATTTTCGAACAGCACTACAATGAGCTGCTATTACAGAGTAAACCGTTTGATGGAGTGATCGCCGGGCTGGACGCTATGCAGGCGGCTGGTTTCCGCCTAGGCTGCATCACTAACAAGGTAAAACGCTACACTGAGCCCCTGCTTGAGGGTTTAGGACTTGCGCATTATTTCGAGATCGTGCTGTCCGGCGACAGCCTTCCGGAAAAAAAACCACACCCGCTGCCCTTACTGCACGCTGCAAAATTTTTTGGCGTTCCGGTGGAGCAAGTGCTGCTAATCGGCGATTCACTTAATGACTCGGTTGCGGCGCGTGCAGCTGGTTGTCCAATAGTGTGCGTGCCCTATGGTTACAATCACGGCGAACCAGTGGATAGGCTGGATCTGGATGCGGTGATTAACACGCTGCCAGATGTAATCAAGCTGATTCAAAAAGCATGACCTGATGCGATACTGTTCGGTTAAAGAAATTCCGTTCGCCCAGACCCTTCAACTTTGCTCAGGACTGAAGGCATTGTCGATGGGCTCCGGGCGAATGGCTGGTGGTTCGACAGGCTCACCACGAACGGTTAAACGAACAGTTTTTGACCTGATGACACACGAAAATTTCAAAATCTGGAAAGAAACTACTGCATGGCGATGGTGACCACCACTCCGTTCGGTGTGGCTGCCCCGTTTTAGTGCTGCCGTCTTCCCATTTTTTGAGTTAGGAGCCATTCGTGTTGAATCCCATTTCTGAACAAGCTTTCGATCAACTTGCTGAGCAAGGATATAACCGTATCCCTCTGGTGGCAGAGACCTTTGCTGATCTAGACACGCCGCTGTCGCTATATCTTAAGCTCGCCAACAAACCTTATTCCTACCTGCTGGAATCAGTGCAAGGGGGTGAACGCTTCGGTCGCTATTCCTTCATCGGCCTACCCGCCGATACACACATTACGGTGCGCGGCAAGCATATTACGCTCACCACTGCGACTGGCGAAACCACCCAAAATACAGACAATCCGCTGGACTTTATCAAGGATTACCAGTCGCATTTCAAGGTTGCGCCGCTGCCCGGCCTGCCGCGTTTTACTGGTGGATTGGCTGGTTATTTCGGCTATGACACCGTACGCTATATCGAGCCACGTCTGGCCAAAACGCAAAAACAGGATGTACTCGGCACACCGGAAATACTACTAATGCTCACCGAGCAATTGGCGGTAGTGGACAATCTGTCCGGCAAGCTTATCTTCATCGTATATGCCAATCCGGAACTACCCAATGCATATGCTTTGGCTCGGCAACGTCTGCAAGAATTGTCACAATTGCTGCGCCAACCAGTTGAAATACCACGTGCCCCGCAATTTCCCCCTCAGCAGGCCGTATCCGAGTTCGGTGAGGAAGCTTACAAACAGGCTGTAGAAAAGGCCAAGCGCTATATTTTCGATGGCGACATCATGCAGGTTGTGCCTTCGCAGCGCATGAGCCAGCCATTCCCTGCGTCACCGCTCAACCTTTACCGGGTGCTGCGTTCCATCAACCCCTCACCCTACATGTTCTATTACGACATGGGCGATCATCATGTGGTCGGCGCTTCGCCGGAAATTCTGGTGCGACTGGAAGGTGACAATGTGACCGTACGCCCCATTGCTGGCACACGTCCGCGCGGCAAAACCCCACAACAGGATATCCAATTGGCGCAAGAGCTGCTAACCGATCCAAAGGAGCTGGCGGAACACCTGATGCTCATAGACCTCGGGCGTAATGATGTTGGCCGCGTTGCCCAGCAAGGTACGGTGAAACTCACCGAGAAAATGGTGATTGAACGGTATTCGCACGTGATGCACATTGTGTCCAATGTCGAAGGCACGCTCAAACCGGGGCTTGATGCAATTGCGGTTTTGAAAGCCACCTTTCCGGCTGGCACGGTGAGCGGCGCACCCAAAGTTCGCGCGATGGAAATCATCGACGAATTAGAGCCTTCCAAGCGTGGCATCTATGCGGGCGCAGTCGGCTATCTTGGCTTCAACGGCGACATGGATCTTGCCATCGCCATCCGCACTGCCGTGATTAAAGCAGGTGTTCTTTATGTCCAATCCGGGGGGGGCTTAGTAGCCGACTCCGTACCGGCTAGCGAATGGACAGAAACACAAAATAAAGCACGCGCCGTGCTGCGTGCTGCCGAGATGGTGCTGGCTGGGCTGGATAATGCGGGCGAAACAGGATATGCCATATAGCTGCGCGGGTTTACAACACGCACACAAAAATCTTACTTGGTGACGGTGAGCGTACTCGCGAGTACTACAAACGCTCGTCGGATTTGTTTGTCCATGCAACAGAATGGCACTTTGGCTGGACAGTTTGTGTGCCGTCCAACAAATTTTATCCGCCGCCGATAAGGTCGCGGGTTTAACAAGTTTTGGAAGGGTGGTAGACAAACGCTATTCGTTAGGCATTTATCACGCAGTCCTTTACAAAGGGGTTAACCAATGAAAAAAGTCATATTGTTCGGCTCTATTGGCTGCCTTTTGGCCGCTTGCAACGGAAAGCCATCCGGCATCTCTGATGAGTTCTACGAAAAATACAAATTACTGGGAGCACCGAAGATATTGTATAAATGCGGTGACGATATTGGTTATTCAGCAGGTGTCGGCATGAACGCCACCTACAATCACATTGTCAGTGAAGCAAAAGAGAAGTGTAACGAAAAATTTTCCATATTGGAGAGCCAACAATATGCAGCCGACAAACGATAAATCACTAGGAGCAAAGAGCGGAGCGCCGTCACAAACTCCAACTCGAAACAAGGTAGAAAACGCCGCAATTGGTGTCACGGTCGCAGGAGGTACTGCCGCTACAGCTGTAGGCGTAATTGCTGCCGGCACTTCGGCTACGGGCGCAATCAGCGCCGCTGGCGCGACAATTGGTGGGATCGCAGGCGGTGTTTTAGGGTCGGGGGTTGGACTCGCCACAGGTGGCGTAGGCATGGCTGCTACTGTTCCATTTGCGGCAGCAGGTGCGGCTATTGGTGGTTGGGCTGGCCCTGCTCTGGCAGTCGTTGGTATTGGCACTGCACCGGCATGGGCAGTTCCTGTAGCAATTGCTGGCGGTGTAATTGCGGTCGGTGGTGTCGTAACTGCCGTGTACAAGTTTGCCAAATCGCGAATTTGAAACAAATGTGCAGCTTTCACCTTCCTAAAACCCGGCGCTCGTGCAGTGAAAGTGACGTACCTTACTCCCTGGGAAATCTCCCCAGTGCTTCGGAAGATTGGAGCTGGGCACTTCGCACAGCCATACGTCATTGTGTGTGTGGCAACACTTGATGAAAACCCTGGCACCAAGCCTACTATGCACATCTGGTGCTCACATGACGTTCCGTGGTTACAGGATGATAAGGATGTTTCGTTCTATCAAGAATGGCAATCCGGTAGGTAACCAGATGCCGCCCAATTCAGACGATATCCGCCACCACCGGCGTATGATCTGAGGGACGCTCCAACTTTCGTAGCGTGCGGTCTATCGAACAGGCAGTACAATTCGGTACCAGCGCTTCACTCACCAAAATGTGGTCAATGCGCAATCCCATATTGCGGCGGAAGGCCATCATGCGGTAATCCCACCAGGTATATGATTTCTCCGGCTGCTCGAACAGGCGGAAACTATCGCGCAGCCCAAGTTGTTCGAGCGCCCTGAACGCCGCGCGCTCAGGCTCGCTCACCAGCACATTGCCTACCCATGCCTGTGGATCGTGCACGTCACGGTCTTCAGGCGCAATGTTGTAATCGCCAAGTAACACAAGTTTAGGATAACGAACCAGCTCGTCCTTTAACCACTTCAGCAAAGCAGTCAGCCATGCCAATTTGTATTGATATTTATCTGAGTCTACGCTTTGACCATTCGGCACATAAATGCATACCACACGTATGCCGTTGAGCGTGGCAGCAATTACTCGTTTTTGTTCATCCAGGAAATTCGGTATACCGTGCATTACGTCTTCAGGCACAGCCTTGCTGATAATGGCAACACCGTTATAGGTCTTCTGCCCGCTGAACACAGCTTGATAGCCAGCCTGTTGTAACTCTGCCAGGGGAAATTTACTGTCCTCTTGCTTAGTTTCCTGTAAACACAGCGCATCCGGCTGATTAACCGCCAGCCAGTCCAATGTATGTGGTAGACGCACCTTAAGCGAGTTCACATTCCAAGTTGCAATTTTCATATAGCTTTAACTATGTTGATTAAATTGGAATTAATTTTAACACGTATATTGTGTGGGATATTTTTTGGGGTGTGGCCATGCGTATTGGAATAATTTATCATATTCAAAATTTACACATCGCATACGGCTGGCAGCACTGAACATACCGCATCGTACCCTTGCTCGTCTGTCTTAAAATTCATGGCGCTGACATAAACCAAATACTCTGAGTCATTCATTTTCGGTTTGTAACAGAAACGTTGGAACCCGTTTTTACAGCCTATCTTTTAGACTCATATCATATTGATGAAGACGCCAGGGCTGCTAGATACAACTTAATAATGATATTATTGCAAACTTAAATTTTTTCTGAGGTTTGATTATGCATAAAATTAAAGCATTATTCTTCTCTGGCATATTTTTTCTGCCTATGATGTCGCTAACCCAAAGCGCATTTTCTGCCACTGATAATGCGGCAACTGCCGTTACAAAACTTATTATAAAAGATCTCAAAGTTGGCGATGGCAAAGAAGCCGTAGCAGGTAAAACGGTTGACGTACATTACACAGGCTGGCTTTATAGTGCGACCGCGCCAAGCAATAAAGGGGCGAAGTTTGATAGTTCTCTTGATCGTGGCGCACATTTTTCCTTTCCATTAGGTGGGGGACGCGTAATTAAAGGCTGGGATCAAGGCGTTGCTGGTATGAAAGTCGGTGGCCAACGCACACTGATTATTCCAGCTGACTTGGGTTATGGCGCAAGAGGCGCAGGAAGCGCCATCCCGCCAAATGCCACATTAATTTTTGATGTTGAATTGTTCGGTGTCCGCTAAAACCTAAATGATCTAGGTGTTTACCGGAGTTTTATCATAACAAATGATAACTATCTGTTTTTTCTACCTAGATAAAATATTTTTCTATAAAAAATAATTCCTATGCGTATACAAAATTCAAAAATAGACAGTTCGCCAGATAATCGATCCAATTTCTGTATTGTTGGACACCATGATTAAGGGCAGTATTGTTGCAATCGTGACCCCAATGGACGAGGACGGCAGCCTGGATTTGGCTGCTTTCCGCGCATTGATTGATTTTCATATTATGCAAGGCACGGATAGCATTGTAGTGGTTGGCACCACGGGTGAATCGCCTACAGTGGATTTAACCGAGCATGAATTGTTAATTCAGGTGGCAGTGGAGCATGTGGCCGGGCGCATTCCAGTGATTGCCGGAACAGGCGCGAATTCAACCAAAGAAGCTATCGAATTGGCGGCTTTTTCAAAAAAGGCAGGCGCAGACGCTTCACTGACAGTAGTGCCATACTATAACAAGCCGACACAAGAAGGTTTGTACTTGCACTTCAAAGCCATTGCCGAGGCTGTGGATATGCCACATATCCTATATAACGTGCCTGGACGCACCTGTGCGGACATGAATAACGATACTGTGCTGCGTTTGGCACAGATTCCCAATATCGTTGGCATCAAAGATGCGAGCGGTGATATCGAGCGCGGGAGTGATCTGTTGCAGCGGGCGCCAAAAGATTTCGCGATATACAGTGGTGATGATGCAAGCGCGTTGGCACTGATACTGTTGGGCGCACATGGCACGATTTCCGTTACCGCCAACGTGGCGCCCAAGTTAATGCATGAGATGTGTTTAGCCGCCTTGAACGGTGAAGTGGCCAAGGCGCGCGAGATCAATTTCCGCTTGCTTGGATTACACCGTTACTTATTTATTGAAGCCAACCCCATACCGGTAAAATGGGCTGTGTCGTCTATGGGAAAAATGAAGAATGTGCTGCGCCTACCGCTTACGCCACTGTCCGCAGCCTCCCAAAATATAGTAGAGAATGCGATGCGCCAGGCAGGAGCGATCAATTAGCTTACTTCAGACCAAGTACCAGTACAGTTCCTCGCCATAATGAGAGAAGTGACGGAACTTTCGCCTATTACTGCGCATCCTAAATGTCAGGGCATTTTTAAATTATACAATGCTCAACCAATTGAACTTACGGTAATAATCAATTTCAGGGATGGCATGAGAACACTACATTTAACGGCATTATTTATTTCATTATTGATTTTGGCTGGATGCAGTGCCGTTGGCATTGAAAATAAGCGCGTTGATTATAAATCTGCCGCAAACAAAATGCCGACCCTAGAAGTCCCACCTGACCTAACCACCCCGGTCACTAAAAATCAACATATCATCCCGGGTAGTGACGGCGAGGTCGCGGCAAACTTCTCAGATTTTGTTAAGGGCGGTCAAGCAACACAAGCGGGTATTGGCGCCACTGTACTGCCGGAAGTGAAAAATGCGCATATAGAACGTAGCGGCACCCAACGTTGGCTAGTCGTAGGAGGCAAGGTAGAAAACGTATGGCCGCTAGTTAAAGAATTCTGGCAGGAACAAGGTTTTATCATCAAATTAGATAATCCTGCGGCTGGTATCATCGAAACAGACTGGACCGAGAGACAAGCCAAAGTCCAAAAAAGTGGTTTAAGTAAAATACTTAGCAAAGTATTCAATCAGCTTAGTTCATCTGGCGAACAGGATATGTATCGCACTCGCTTGGAGCGTAGCAAAGATGGCAGCAGTGCGGAAATTTATATTAGCCATCGCGGCATGGAAGAAGTGCTGGACGTGGATAAGAACGGCTATAAATGGAGGCCGCGCCCGAATGATCCTGGGCTGGAAGCCAGCATGTTGCAGTTGTTGATGGCCAAATTGGGCGGCGAGCAAACACCTAAATCACAAGAGAGTGTCGCCGGCTCGTCATTGACAGCGGCCACCATGCCAAAACTACAAGAAATTAACGGCCATAAAACCATAATATTGAACGAGCCATTTGACAAAAGTTGGCGCCAGATTGGACTGGCGCTAGATCAGGCGGACATCGAGGTGCAGGACAAGGACAGGGCAAGCGGCATATATTTTGTGAGCGCAGGCAAGGATACGGCGAAGAAAAAAGGCTGGGCCAATAATTTGATGTTCTGGCGTAATGACAGAGACCAAAAGTCCACTAAAAATTCAGTTGATGGAACTCGCTATCGGGTGACCGTGCGTGAAAATAAGGCTGTCACTGAAGTCAGTGCGTTCAATGGAGATGCTGGCAAGGACGAAGCCACGCAGCGTATCACAGAACTATTGTACAAACAGTTGACAAAATAGCGTTCGTCCTTAATTTATGCGCTTTGCTTCACTTGGTAGCGGCAGCGAAGGTAACGCACTGGTAGTGCAAGCGGGTAGTACCTGCGTATTAATGGACTGCGGCTTTCCCCTAACTGATACTTGTGCGCGCTTGGCACGCCTTGGCTTGGCTCCTGACTCTCTTAATGGCATCGTGGTAACGCATGAACATGGCGACCACATTGCCGGGGTGGCACGGTTGGCAAGTAAGCATTCAATCCCGATATGGCTGACTCACGGCACATTTCGGGCACAATTCAAATTGCTGGGTAATTTGCCCCAGCTGACAAAAATTGACCCGCACCTTCCCTTTGCCATCGATGGACTGTTGGTGCACCCTTTTCTCGTGCCGCATGATGCTGCTGAGCCAGTACAATACATGTTCAGCGATGGTGCAAAACGGCTGGGAGTCTTGACCGATATTGGCTGCTCTACCCCTCATATTGAATCGACGCTAAGTGGCTGTGATGCGTTGGTCCTGGAATGTAACCATGATGCTGCACTATTGGCCAACAGTGATTATCCGTTAAGCCTTAAGCGACGTGTAGGTGGCCGATTCGGCCATCTGAATAATGCAGACGCGGCAGCGCTGCTGGCACGGTTAGACTATAGCCGTTTGCAGCACATCGTAGCTGCACATCTAAGCCGTAAAAATAATACGCCTGAACTGGCGGTACACGCGTTAAGTACAACACTCAATTGCAACCCAGCATGGGTTGCGGTAGCCACGCAAGACGAAGGATTTTCTTGGCGAGAAATTGTTTAGACTGTAAATACTTCTTGGCAACCCTTCCGCCTTCACCCTCCGCTCCCAGTATTTTGCTACAAATTTGAACCCCGTTCTTTTATGATCTGACGTAGTTTTCTTTGACCGTAACAAAGTAACATGCAACCCTCCCGTTGAAAAAAACTAAAAATCCCAATTATGACTTCGCCGGAAAAGCATCTATTCACAGAAGACAAATCGCATTTGCGTGTATTGACCGGGCTTCGTGGATGGGCGGCTTTATGGGTGCTGATCTTCCACGTTTATGAGGCATCACAACATAGTCTTGTTGCTTTTCCCATTGGCAAATGGAATATTAACTTAACGCCTTTCTTCTCATTAGGTTGGTCGGGAGTACAAATTTTTTTTGTGCTTTCCGGATTTTTACTTAGTCTGCCGTTCGCCCAATGGCAGGCAGGAACACGCGAGAAGCCTAATCTGGAACGTTATTTGTTCCGACGGGTCGCCAGGGTATTTCCGGCTTATTACGTCCAGTTAGCTATCTTGCTTGGGGGGGCTTATTTACTAGGCCAAGCCAGTCCGATTGCCAATGTAGAATCGTTTTTGCGACACTTGTTCATGTTGTTTGTGCCGCCTCCTATAGGCATCGATCCAATCAATACCGTGTGGTGGACATTACCCATTGAATTCATGTTTTATCTAGCGCTGCCATTTCTGGCAGGACTGATCAATCCAAGACGCTGGTTATTATTGCTAGTTCTTATGTTGACCAGTATGTGGTTGTGGCGCGCGGGAACAATCATATACACCGGCCCAGGTAATTTTTTGATGTCATCTCAATTGCCTGGTTCTATGGATTCATTTGGCATGGGAATGCTCGGGGCAATGTTACATGTCAATAAAAATAGCATATCTACATGGTTGTCGAGACACCATAACTTGACAGCAATGGCGGGCTTGGCCATCTTGCTCCTGTGTCTGTGTTGGATGCAGTATAAATGGATGGACTATTGGAACCACAGCCTAATTTTTTATACTTGGACAACGGTATACAGCTTCGCGGTAATGTTGGTGGCAATCGCGGGTATGAATGGCAATCGGTTGATAGGCTGGTTATTTGGGAATTCAGCTATCGTTTTTGCCGGCATTGTGAGCTATAGCATTTATTTATGGCATGCTCCCCTGCTCAGGTTGCTTTCGGAAACCGGATTATTTAGCGCGCTTCAGGATAACAGGTTACCCTTGCTACTACTGGCTACTACGGTGGGGACGGTTGCCATAGCTTCAGTATCCTATGCGTTTATTGAACGGCCATTTATCCGCATGCGGCGTTGAGGCTGTAAAAAACCTCAGTTCGCTTAAAAATTCACCTCTAGCGTAGATGAAATACTGCGTCTGCCGCTTCAGCCGAAAGCCCTTCAACATTCTTTATCTGTTGCGCGGTTTCACGCCTTCGTGTGAGTTAAAAATACTCGCACTCGACCATTGGATTAAAAGAAACCCTTGATCCGGCATGGTGAAGTATTGACCCCATTCGGGCTGAGCTTATCGAAGCCCATTCACCTTTCAACAGGCTCAAGGCGAACCGACTTTAAACATTATCTAGCCGAATCAATAGGTCTTATTCCATTTATCAATCAATAATGAAATATTGAATTGTGTACTGCATCTACTAATAGCAACAGAGAATAGAATGCAACACATAATTATTGCCGCTTTGAAAGATAAATGGAATTACACCATATCCATGAGGATTTAGCATTAAGCCGTTATGTGTAAGGGCAGAAAAAACGGCACGCCTCCTGGCGTGCCGCTCATGCTTGAACTCAATCAGTAAATCACACCTGCGGATGCGTGCGCTCCGCTTCATTGTCCAATTTATTCAGCGCATGCAAATAGGCCTTGGCGGAAGCCACCACGATATCAGTGTCTGCACCTTGTCCATTGACTATACGGCCACCCTTGGATAGCCGCACGGTCACTTCGCCCTGTGCATCTGTACCGCTAGTAATATTGTTTACTGAATAAAGTTGCAATTCGGTGCCACTTTGCACGATCTGTTCAATGGCTTTGAACGTCGCATCGACCGGCCCACCTCCCTGAACCTCGGTGACAAATTCCTTTCCACCTACATTCAATCGCACCTGCGCCACAGGCAGAAGGCCAGTTTCCGAATGCGCGCGCAAAGATACCAAACGATAATGCTCGTTAACTTGCGCTACCACGCTTTCACTGATTAAGGCTTGCAAGTCCTCATCAAAAATTTCACGCTTACGGTCAGCCAATTCTTTAAAACGGGCAAAGGCATCGTTTACCACCTCCTCGTTTTCGAGCACGATGCCAAGTTCCTGCAACCGTGTGCGGAACGCGTTGCGACCGGAAAGTTTGCCCAAGGTTAATTTGTTCATGCTCCAGCCAACATCTTCGGCACGCATAATTTCATAAGTCTCGCGGTGCTTGAGCACACCGTCCTGATGAATGCCGGATTCATGCGCAAAAGCATTCGCGCCTACAATCGCCTTGTTAGGCTGCACTGGATAACCGGTGATGCTGGACACAAGTTTAGAAGTCGGCACGATCTGCGTGGTATCTATGCGCGAGTCACAACTGAACACATCACGGCGCGTCTTAACCGCCATCACAATTTCTTCCAGACTGGCGTTCCCGGCACGCTCACCTAAGCCGTTGATGGTGCATTCCACCTGACGCGCGCCATTCATTACGGCAGCAAGAGAATTGGCTACCGCCATACCGAGATCATTGTGGCAATGGGTGGACCACACTACTTTCCCAGAATTCGGCACGCGTTCGACCAGCTGTTTGATGCGTTCGCCCCACAAAACGGGGATGCTGTATCCGACCGTATCCGGCACGTTCAAGGTCTTCGCTCCAGCTTGAATCACTGCATCAAAAATGCGGATGAGAAAATCCATTTCCGAACGCACCGCATCCTCAGCAGAAAATTCGATATCGTCGGTATATTCCGATGCGAGCTTCACCGCCTTCACCGCCGCTTCCACCACTTGGTCGGGCTGCATACGCAACTTCATTTTCATGTGGATGGGTGAAGTAGCGATAAAAATGTGAATGCGGCCAGACTTGGCTGGCTTGATCGCTTCGCCCGCAGCACGGACATCATTTTCAGTGGCGCGTGCCAACGAACAAACCGTAGAACTCTCGATGATTTGCGCAACACTGCGGACTGCATTTGCGTCACCCGGACTGGCAGCCGCAAACCCTGCCTCGATAACATCAACGCCGAGCTTTTCCAATTGCCGTGCAATGCGGAGCTTTTCTTCCTTAGTCATGGATGCGCCCGGACTTTGTTCGCCATCGCGCAAGGTAGTATCAAATATTATTAATTTTTCTTTCATGCTGAACTCCATCGCAATTATCTAATTTGCATGATCCATGTCGAATAAAATTCGGCCGGATGTCATTTGCTTCAAAACTATGGGGAGGTATATTTAGCGCGCGACGCGCAGCAGCAGCGCTGCCAAGAGGCTAGATGTAGAGTGTAATTGCGAGATGTGGCGAGAGAAGTGCATAGCTGGAATATAACGGCTTTTGTTTACTTACGCAATATTTGCGCTCTGCTCTATAGCAAGCGTATAAACGGTCCGCATCCGGGCGAACGGGCTTTCCTAGGAAGCCCGTTGCAAATATATTAACCGGTTATAGGCTGTAATACATATCGAATTCAACGGGATGCGTTGTCATGCGATAACGGGTCACCTCTTCCATCTTTAACTCAATATAAGCATCGATGAAGTCATTGGAGAATACACCACCACGGGTCAGGAACTCGCGATCCTTATCCAACGCTTCCAAAGCTTGTTCGAGGCTGGAACATACGGTTGGGATTTTTGCATCCTCTTCTGGCGGCAAGTCATACAAATTTTTGTCCGCAGGATCGCCCGGATGAATTTTATTTTGTACGCCATCCAGACCAGCCATCATCAAGGCGGTAAAAGCCAGATAAGAGTTGGCAGTCGGATCCGGGAAACGCACTTCAATACGGCGTGCCTTATCACTCTGCACGAAGGGGATACGGATCGAGGCAGAGCGGTTTCGCGCCGAATAAGCCAGCTTTACTGGAGCTTCGAAGCCGGGAACCAAACGTTTGTAGGAGTTAGTGCCGGGGTTGGTGATGGCATTAAGCGCACGGGCATGTTTGATAATACCGCCAATATAATACAGGGCGAATTCGGACAGCCC
The DNA here is from genome assembly GCA_003402375.1 of Candidatus Nitrotoga sp. CP45. Lineage (GTDB taxonomy): Bacteria > Pseudomonadota > Gammaproteobacteria > Burkholderiales > Gallionellaceae > Nitrotoga. The sequence continues at coordinate 81,990 of QFXJ01000051.1, read as the reverse complement.
GGCATAGCCATTGCCTGCGAACAGGTTTTTGCCGTCCTTCCAGATGGATTGATGGACATGCATGCCGGAGCCGTTATCACCGACAATCGGCTTGGGCATGAAAGTCGCAGTTTTGCCATATTGATGTGCAACGTTATGCACTACATATTTAAGCTTCTGGGTTTGATCGGCGCGACGCACCAAACTGTCAAAACGGGTGCCAATTTCACATTGTCCGGCGGTCGCCACTTCATGGTGATGCACTTCGACAGGAACGCCGATTTCTTCCAATATTAAACACATTGCTGAGCGCATGTCTTGTAGCGAATCGACAGGGGGAACAGGGAAGTAACCGCCCTTAACAGTGGGCCGATGGCCAGTATTGCCACTATCATATTTTTCTGCTGAGGACCAGGCTGCTTCTTCAGAATTAACCTTGCAGAAGCAACCAGACATATCTACTTGCCAATTTACTGAATCAAAAATAAAAAACTCAGGTTCAGGACCAAAGTAACAAATATCGCCTAGCCCGGTGGACTTCAAATAGGCTTCAGCACGCTTGGCGATAGAGCGTGGATCGCGGTCGTAACCTTTGCCATCGGAAGGCTCCACGACGTCACAGGTCATCACCAATGTTGTTTCGTCCATAAAAGGATCGAGAAAAGCGGATCCAGGATCGGCCATCAGCAGCATATCGGATGCTTGTATGCCTTTCCAGCCAGCGATGGAAGAACCATCAAAAGCGTGGCCGGATTCAAACCAGTCGTCACTATCTGATACCACATGTGCCGGAATCGAAACGTGCTGTTCTTTACCACGGGTATCAGTGAAGCGTAGGTCAACGAATTTAACTTCGCTGTCTTTAAGTAACTTAAGAACATCAGCAACCGACTTCGACATAATAATTCTCTCCATAAACGTTAACGACTAAACCAAAAATAAACTGGAAATTAAACAAACTTACACTCGGGAATCAAGCACGAAGTGTTCCACCCCACATTCCAGGCCTAAAACGAGCATTTTGCCATATCCATAAGAATAAATGGATTTAAATATGCGCTCTTTTTCGGGGCACATGCCATAGTCGCGCACCATTTTTGTGCATGACCATTGATATGGACGCAAGAAGCTGAAGTAAGCGTATCAACGTTATAATCTCGCTAAACTTGCATCATAAAGTCTCGATTCTGATCGTATGCAGAATCCAAGCGGGTAGGGTTTTTGCTACGTTGAGTATAGGGCACCTCTAAAAATTAAGAGTTCTAAACAAGATTAGGCGCGAATAAAAAATGTTGACGCAGCATATAATCAATATGTAAGGAAACATTTTTTGTGAGTAACGACGTATTGTGACGAAGTCTGAATTTTTAGAGGTGCCCTATAGTATGAGTCGTCCTCCCCAAGCAAAGCTTGCGGGTTATATATCGAACAATAGCGGAGAAATGTCATGGGAAAAATCACAGAAATTTTAAACGCCGCACAAAAACGCGCCAAAGAAATGAACGTACCCTATGAGGGTGCCCTGTTGCCGAATGAGGCTTACGAAATACTGCAAGCTGCGCCCGGCTCAAAGCTGGTCGACGTGCGCACACGCGCTGAATTGGACTGGGTGGGGCGTATCCCCGATGCGGTAGAAATTGAATGGGCTACCTATCCCGGCATGAAACCCAATCCGCATTTCGTAGCGCAGCTTGAGCAGCAGGTGGACAAAGAGGCATTAGTATTATTCATGTGCCGCAGCGGTGCCCGATCTCATACTGCCGCTATAGCTGCGGCCGAAGCCGGTTATGCCGAATCCTACAATGTGCTGGAAGGCTTTGAAGGTGACAAAGACGCCAACAAACACCGCAATGTGCTCGGCGGCTGGCGCGCACATGAATTACCGTGGGAACAGAGTTAAGCGGTAAAGGGCTATCCATGGCTAATTACTTGGAAATTACCATTTAACAACACCGCTATAGGCGGTAACCAGCACCAGCAGGCCAAATACAATGCGATACCAGGCAAACCCCACAAAAGTATGATTGGAAATAAACTTAAGTAAGGCCGCTACTGCCAGATAGGCGCTGACGAACGCGGCAATAAAGCCTACTACGAATACTGGCAAATCTGCGGCTGATAGCAGATGCCAGTTCTTGTAAAGGTCGAGGACAGTTGCCCCGAACATGGTAGGAATAGCCAGAAAGAAAGAAAACTCGGTTGCAACCCGTCTGTCAAGTCCAAAAATCATCCCGCCCATGATGGTTGCGCCGGAACGGGAAACGCCAGGAAACATGGCCACCGACTGGGCAAATCCCACCTTGATCGCATCCTGCCAACACATATCTTCAATACTTTTGATGTGCGGGTGAAACGCTCGTTTTTCCACCCACAGAATCACCAACCCACCCCCGATTAGCGCCATCGCCACGGTGTAAGGATTAAATAGGTAAGTCTTGATCCAATGATGAAATATTAGCCCAAGCACGACTGCTGGCAGAAATGCCACCAACACGTTACTGGCAAAACGCCAAGCAACAGGTTCACGCGCAGCTAAGCCACGCGTTACCGCCAATAGCTTGGCTCGAAATTCCCATACCACTGCCAAAATCGCACCCAACTGAATTACGATCATAAATACTTTGCCCCTCTCATCATTAAAGTTGAGCAAGTCGCCAGCAATAATCAGATGGCCAGTACTGGAAATGGGCAGGAATTCGGTCAGGCCTTCAATAATACCGAGAATGAAGGCCAGGATAAGCGGAGTGACATCCATAATAATTTAGGTACGTATCACGTAGGTGCTGGCCACTCTGGCATGGTTTCCAATTCAGGATGGGTTAATTTCAGCACCGCCATAGAGCCGCCTGGCATACTTGAACCAGCCGGTACTAAAGCGCAAAACTCGACATTCAGTGTCCACGAGCCCCCATCTATGGCTATTACCTGCGCCTTCAACACACGATCATCCGGCACGCCTTCAAGAGCCTGTCTTAATTCACCGATTGTTTTCATAACTTTCCTCTTTATTGTAATAATTTAGTCTAACGGTGAAAGAACGTACCACTGTACCCTGCTTATGTTGACCTTATGCATCAAATTTCTTTTTCGTAAACAGATTCACTTTTTCGCCAAACTGCTGGGCAAAATTTCGCATTGATTTCGCCGCTTCCATTTCGCCGGTAGCACGCTCGAAAGTATCAGCCATTGATAAAAAGGTCTGGTGATAAAACTGACACATTTCATCAACCATCATGTCTTTGGTCCAGAAATCAATCCGCATTGTATTGCTTTCCTTAGCGTCCCAAACTGAAATCATGACTCCTTTGCTTGTGTTGTGCTCTTTTGCATCAGAAGCGCTCCAGTCTATTTTTTCTGCCACCATGTTGTCGTCGAGAGTGACCGTAAATTTAATTTCAGATTTTGTCATTTTTAATTGATCCCTTAAATAAATGTTGATTGAAAGGCTTTAAAGCGGTCTTGATTCGGCATCCCTGTCCTCTTTGAAAAGCCTACACCAGCCCATTATGCACAGTCCAGGCTGTTGAAATTCCAAGTATTGATGTAGCGAAAAAAGTTTGTAAGCTTAACTTAAAATGAAATAAACAAAAAATATTATGCATAAGAGAATTCAGGCTGCAATATGTAGCAATCCTTAAGTAATAGCGCCGAGTTATCGTTGTGCTGGGGATAGGGTAGTAACTTTAGATTGATTCAATTATTTTTTAGGGCAACAAATTTATTTTCCATAACCAGATTCATTTTTTCGCCCAGCATTTGGGCAAAATTTCGCATCGCTTGCGAAGCTTCCACATCTCCGGTAGCACGCTCAAAATTATCTGCCATGAATAAAAGGCTTTGATGATAAAACTTTTTCATCTCCTCTTTCATCATATTTTTGGTCCATAAATCAATGCGTAGCGTATTTACCGCATCGGCATCCCACAGGGCAATCATTATTGCGTTGGCTGCAGTTTGTTCCTGAATATCAGATGAGCTCCAATCGATTTTTTCAGGTACTTTTTTACCATCAAGCGTTATGGTGAATTTAATTTCGATTTTTTTCATTTTAGTGTTGATTTAAAAATATTTTGGAGCGCTAGCTGTTTATTGACCAAAGTGACAACCTTCTGTGCGAAGGAAACGCGGTGCAATACGGTTAAATGCAAAAAAAGGCGACAATATATTCTAGTGCCGTTAACGAGCCAGGCTTTTGGGGTTTCAAAGAGAGGTTTTTACGCTTAGCGGAAGCGCCCCTTGTGTTCCAAAGCGAATATCCGCCTGAAAATCGCAGCATCTCTTATTTAATTCTGCTTAAATATTAAGCAAGCTGCGATTGCCTAACCAAAACTCAACCGGCACAAACAAATTTAGTTCGTCATTTTTAAACACGGCGTCAACAAGCATGTGTACGTCTTGCCATATTTTTTAAGTGCTGTGAAATACCGCCCTATCAAATCGCAATTACACAGCTTTTTAAAACTCAAAAGTGGCCGTGTGTTCAACTAGGGTCGAATACACTCCAAAATCTTTATAAACCGCCAAAGCTGCTTTCAAATCAGCAATAATTTCCGGTTTTTTTTCCTCTAACTCATCTGGCAGGTTCATTATAACCAGCCTCCAGTTTGCCCACCCTCTGGAACCCAACACTTTTCCATTGCTAATCCTAAGCCGGACAAATATCAATGTTCCTTTCCAATAAAAAGTAAAGTCATGTTGATTCTTGAATTCGTCTTCACCTGACACAATCCATCGAAGATAGACGTCATTCTCACGATCAATAGTCCAATCAGGACGCACATTCGATTTGTCATAACACTGATTAATTTCTTCTAATCCGTATTTTTTAATGTCCTCCTCCGGGACGTACTCGTTCACAAATGCCATAGTTTTGTTCTCCTGTTCGTGTTGTGATGTAGGCTGAATTGTTTTTGATACATATTAATTTTTATACTGCGCCCTTCAACTTTCGAATCATGGCGTTGCGCATTGCCAGTGCGGCAAATATCCATAAGCGACCATACGCCCAATAATATCATTCAACGATATATATATGCGTTTCTATATGGTTAATTGCAATAGGACACCTCTAAAATCGAGTAATTTTCAGCCTACTTGAAATCAACCGCATGTCGCTCAACCTGAAAAAACAATTTCAAGCAATTTCCTGATAAAGGAACTTCTGAAAGCCGCTGAACACCTTGCCAATCTCTTCCGGCTTGCCAAGATCAGCCACGGCATCCGCAATTGAATCGTGATACTTCAGGCACAGCAGCGGCTTCAGCTTTGCCGAATCGAGTTCCTCCACGCCGACGCTGACATAGTGCGATAGCACGAAGTCGAGAAAGACCTGTTGTTTGCTGTTGAAGTGGGTGCTGATGAATGCCATCGCCTGGGCCGCGCGCTCTTCGCGGGTGAGCGGAGCCAGGGCATAAGCCACATGGGCCAGCACATCGAATAGGTCGCTTTTCTCCGCATCGATGATCCTCTGCATTTCGGCCAGATGATCCTTGCCGAAGCCTTTTTCGGCGAGCCCCTCCAGCAGTTTCCTGCGCGTATCCGGCGCGCCCCACAAGGCGCGCAGCTCTTCTTCGTCCTTGAAGAACTCGGGCAGCTTGCCGAACAGCGCTTCCATGAACTGCTGCGCCGACATCGGCTTGCCATCCGGTTGCCAGAAGCTGGTCACCATCATGTGCTGAATGGTGCGCGTCTTGCCGTCGGCGAGTTTGATCCTGATTTTCTGCCGCGCCTGGTATTCCGCTGCCAGTTCTCGCGCCTCGATGGGCGCACGTGGCGCGGGAACCGGTGCGGCTTCCCTCGGTTCCGGCTCAAGCGGCTCGCCGTCCCACTCCGGGTCGTTGAAATGATGGTGCGCCCTCACGAAATCGTAGATCGTGAAGTAGTCCTTGCCGTCATAGAGTCGCGTACCGCGCCCGATGATCTGCTTGAACTCGATCATCGAATTGATAGGCCGCAGCAGCACGATGTTACGCACGTTGCGGGCGTCCACGCCGGTCGAAAGCTTCTGCGAGGTGGTCAGGATAGTGGGAATCGTCTTCTCGTTATCCTGAAAATCCCGCAGGGTTTGTTCACCCAACGCGCCATCATCGGCCGTCACCCGCTGGCAGTAATTCGGGTCAGTGCTGCTCTTCATCTGGTTGATCAGATCTCGTATCACCAGCGCGTGCGCCTGGTTCACGCAGAAGACCAGTGTTTTTTCCCGCTGGTCTATCTGCGACATGAAAATTTCAACCCGCTTCTTCTCTCGCTCCCTGATCTCGATGATCTTGTTGAAGTCGGCTTCCTCGTAGCGCCTGCCGGCTTCGATTTCGCCCTCGACCAGCGTGTCATCGGACGTATAGACGTACTCGTCGAGCGTTGTGGAAATCTGCTTCACCCGGAACGGCGTCAGAAAGCCGTCATTGATGCCGTCCTTGAGCGAGTATACGAACACCGGCTCGCCGAAATAGGCGTAGGTATCCACGTTGTCGCGGCGCTTGGGCGTGGCAGTCAGGCCAAGCTGCACGGCGGGGGCAAAGTAGTCGAGAATGCCGCGCCAGTTGCTTTCGTCATTCGCCCCGCCCCGGTGGCACTCGTCGATGACGATAAAGTCGAAGAAATCCGGCGGGTATTCGCCGAAATACCCCTCGACAGGCTCGGGGATCGCTGCAGGTCCGGTAGCTGTGCCTGCCGAAGCCATGAAGGTCTGGAAGATGGTGAAGAAAATGCTGCCGTTCTTCGGCACCCTGCCCTTCTTGCGGATGTCCTCCGGGGCGATGCGAACCAGTGCATCTTCGGGAAAGGCGGAAAAGGAGTTGAACGCCTGATTGGCCAGAATGTTGCGGTCGGCCAGGAACAAGATACGCGGCCGCCGCGTCGGTTCGCTTTCCGATTTCCGGTCGCCCAGGTTCCAGCGGCTGTGGAACAACTTCCACGCGATCTGGAAGGCGATGAAGGTCTTGCCCGTGCCGGTCGCCAGTGTCAGCAGAATGCGCTGCTTCTGGTCGGCGATGGCCTCAAGCACCCGCTCGATGGCGATGTCCTGATAGTAGCGTCCCTGAAAGTAGCCGCCCCGATCCTCGAACGGCACGGCCGCGAAGCGGTCGCGCCAAACGTTATGAGCGGAAAAGGTGCGGTTCCACAATTCCTCCGGCGTCGGGTAGCGCGCCAACTCACCCTCGATGCCGGTGTGCATGTCGATGCCGTAGATACTCTGCCCGTTGGTGGAATAAGTGAAGCGAACGGCCAGCTTGCCAGCGTAATCCTTAGCCTGTCCCACACCTTCCGTCAGCAGCTTGTCCCACGCCTTGGCTTCAATCACGCCCAGCTTGGTGTTGCGATACTCCAGCACGTAATCGGCAGTAAGCCCTTTGCCGCGCTTGCCGTGGCCCTCAATGCGGCCGAGCGTGATCGGATATTCGCGGCGGATACGGCTGCCTTCAACCACACCCCAGCCTGCCGCTGCAAGAGCGGGGTCGATGTGTTCGGCGCGGGTTTCGGCTTCGTTCATGAGTGTTTCAGCACATAGCGGCCGGTCTTGCTGCCGCCGACCTTCTCCACCACCCCCGCGTCCAGCAGCGGGCGCAGCAAGTCCATCGCCCCCTGCCGCGACACGCCCAGCGCGGCCCAGATGTCCGCCGGTGCCATGCCGCCGTGGTCGCGCAGCAAATGCAGCAGTTGCTCCTGCCGGGGGCGCAACACCAGCCTGTCGGCAGACTTCACCTGCAAGGTCTGAATCCGCAGCCAGACCCGCTCCAGCGTTTGCCGCAAGCCGGCTGCGCAGTATTCGAGCCAGGCGCTCATGTCCTCGCCCGCTTCGCGCACGCCTTGCAGCGCGGCATAGTAGGCGGGCCGGTCTTCCCAGTAATATTCATCGACTGAAAAAATGTGGTGCGTGTCAAAGCCGCGCCGATACAACTCCCACAAGGCCAGCGCCCGGCCCGTGCGGCCATTGCCATCGGCAAACGGGTGGATGGCTTCGAAGCGGTAATGCAGGATGGTCGAGCTGAGCACCGGCGAGAGCGTCCGTGCCGCCGTGTTCCACCATTCCAGCACCTCGAACATCAGGCCCGACACGGCGTCCGCCGGTGGCGGGCGGTAGGCGCCCACGCGCACGGCGATCATGCGGTACTTGCCGGCTTCGCCCTGGTCCATCACCTGCCCGGCCAGGATGCGATGCAGCTCCAGCACGTCGGCATGGCCTATTTTCTTTTTGGCCGCGTGCTTTTCCACGTAGCGCAGCCCGGCAAAGTAGTTGAGCACCTCGCGCTTGGCCCGCACGCCGGGGGTGGACAGCTCGCGCCCTTCCTCCAGCGCGCGCACCTGCTCCAGCGTCAGCGGGTTGCCCTCGATGGCGGTGGAGGCATGCACATTGCGGGTGCGGGTGTCCTTCTGCAAGGCCGGCACCCAGGCCAGATCCACCACCGCGCCCTGAATTCGCTCACGCAAGGCCGCCACCTGCTCGACTTGCGTCAGCAGCGCCGGGGTGATGGTGAATTGCGGGACATACGCCATGGCCGCAGGCTAAATGACTGTCAAGTATAAGTCAAGTTTTGCGTCAAGTCGGGTTGGGCGCGGGCGAGGATGTGTCGATTTCTTAGCATTTCATCGACACGTGGCGGCGATATGTCGATGGCGTGTACACGTCCAGGTCATCGATGCCCCCGAGTCACAGCGCCCCGCTGAAAGCCTGATGCAGCAGGGATCTCTTCAACGCCTCCAGCGCGGCGAGCTTCTGCTCGTAAATGCGGGCGAGACGTTGGGTTTCTGGGTCGAGGGAATCCAACTTTGCAGCGATACGTTTTTGTTCGGCCAACGGGGGAAAACGGAAACGCAATGTAAGTTGTTTCGTGATTCCGATGTAGGCTCGGGTTGAGCCGTCTGCCGCGCCAGCAATCATCTCCCGCTGAAAGCCAGGACTCATGAAATAGTAGCGGATGAAACGATTGAAGAGCTTGCTGGAATCCTTGACGCGGTAGCCAGTCAGTTGCGGCGTCAGCATGATGTAATCGTCCTCGGTGCTAACGATGGCTGTCCGGCCAATCGTGCCTTTGTGTGAAATCAAAACATCGCCGTTTGTCGCGAAGCCGACACGGAGGGAATCTGCCAGCTTCCGTGAAATGAAGATGCAATTCTCGGTATCTACGAGGCCATCTTGGAGGTCGCGCGCCATGATGAATGGCACGCCTGCCTCAGTGTAGTCCGATTTCTTGGGATGAATCTCTCCGTGGTTTCCGTCGAAAGGTTTGACCAACACGCCATCGGTAACCAGTTCTCCGACGCTCTTCTCCAGCCACCCTTGGCCGCGATGGGTGAAGACCGATTGGAGGTGGCTTTCAAACAAGGCGCGGGCGTTTTGAAGGTTCTTTTCGGCGTTGGCTTTGGCGGCGGCAATGCCGTCAAACGCTTCGTCGAGGATGCCGACGATGCGCTGCTGTTCGAGGAGCGATGGTAACACGATCTTTATGCTGTTGAACTTCGATTTATTGACAATCGGAACAGTGGTTCCGGATGCCAAAGCTTCCAACTGCTCTTTGAATGAACTGGAAAGGACTTGGTAAAACATGAATTCAGGAATTGCTTTGCCACCGCTTGGCAAGATAGCGTTAATCTGCTGATTGAACGCAACAGGAACAGTGTTCAACCCGATCTTGCCCAAGTTGCCAATACATGACACCAAGATGGAGTTCGCGGGAACTGTGCGGGCAACCTTTGCACCAGTCTCTGAGAGACCATCCTCCGCAGAATCAAGCATTGCATCGCATAGCTCCGGCGGTTTAACCAAAGGCATAAACTGCCCGTAAAAATCCGTATTGTTCTTTGGAGGTGTGTTTCCCGTTACAGTCACAAATGCTGATCCTAAGGTCGTTTTCTGCCAACCTGCATTCATCGCGCACCACCCAGAGCACCGTCATTCCCGCGAATGCGGGAATCCAGTGGGTTTAATGAGTCAAAAGCATTTTCTTTTTGCTGGGTTCCCGCCTGCGCGGGAACGACGGAGGAGGGATGGGTTCCCGCAGCCTGCCCTTGAATGTTCTTGTCGGGGGCGGGAACGACTGTTTGGGGTTTTTCGCCAATTATTTCAAACCAGAGGTCATTCCAGTCCGGGTTGGTTTGTTCAATGGTTTTCAACTTCCATTTACGCAACCATTTTTTCATAGCCTTTTCTTTGCGAATGGCACTTTCCATCGTCTCATGCTGCTCGAACCACACCAGCATTTTCACAGCGTATTTCTTGGTGAAACCTTCGGCCAATCCTTCCTTGTGCTGCCAAACTCGCTGAATCAAATCGGAGGTCACTCCGATATACAGTGTACCGTTGCGTTCGCTGGCAAGAATATAGACGGCAGGTTGCTTCACAGCAACGCCCTGATATTCCCCAGCACTGCCGCGCTCTCCGCATCCAGCGCGGCGATTTCGTCCATGATGTCCTGCGGGCTGCGATGTGTGATTTCCTCGCAGCCGTTCGGGTTCTTAACCGACAGATCGAACCCTTCGACTTCGCTCAGGGCATGGGTATCAACAGACCAGCTCTTGGGCGAGTCGGCAAAGGTCTTTTGCAGTGCGATGAACTCGGCGAGGTCGGCGTCGTTGAGCGGGTTGGTCTTGCCCATGTTGCGGCCTGGATCGAGCTGGTAATACCAAATCTTGCGGGCCTGCCCTGAGCCATGTCGAAGGGTCGGCGCGCCTTTCTCGAAGAACAGCACAACAGTTTTCACGCCCGCGCCCTGAAAGGTGCCGCCGGGGCAATCGAGGATGGTGTGCAGGTTGCAACTTTCCAGCAGCAGTTTGCGAAGGCTCACCGAAGCGTTGTCGGTGTTGGAGAGGAAGGTGTTTTTGATGACCACACCGGCCCGGCCGCCAGCCTTGAGCATTTTGATGAAGTGCTGAAGGAAGAGAAAAGCCGTTTCGCCGGTGCGGATGGGGAAGTTTTGTTGGACTTCTTTGCGCTCCTTGCCACCGAAGGGCGGGTTGGCCAGGATCACGTCCATTCGGTCTTTTTCCTGAATGTCGGCAAGGTTTTCGGCCAGGGTGTTGGTATGGGCGATGTTGGGCGCTTCGATGCCGTGCAGGATCATGTTCATGATCGCGATGACGTAAGCCAGCGACTTCTTTTCCTTGCCGTAGAAGGTGCGCTCTTGCAGCGTTTTGATGTTGCTGGTGGTCAGGCCGGGCTTGGCCTTGAGGTAATCGAACGCCTCGCACAGGAAGCCCGCCGAGCCACAGGCGCCGTCGTAGATGCGCTCGTCTATTTTTGGCTGCACCACCTGTACCATGGCGCGAATCAGCGGCCGCGGGGTGTAGTACTCGCCGCCGTTCCTGCCCGCGTTGCCCATGTTCTTGATCTTGGCTTCGTACAGGTGCGACAGCTCGTGCTTCTCGGTTTGCGAGCGGAAGCGCAGTTCGTCGATGTGGTCGATGATCTCGCGCAGGTTGTAGCCGCTGTGGATCTTGTTTTTGATCTCGCCGAAAATTTCGCCGATCTTATATTCAAGGGTATTCGGCCCACTGGCCTTCTGCTTGAAACCGTGCAGGTAAGGAAAAAGCTTGCGGTCGACGAAATCGCGCAGGTCGTCGCCGGTCAGCGCCTTATTGTGGTCGAGCTTGCCGTCGGCTCCTTTGGGCGCGGCCCAGCTTTCCCAGCGGTAGGGCGCGTCGAGAATGAAGGTGTACTTCTTGCCCTCCAGCTCGGCCTCCATGGCCTTGTCTTGCTCCAGGCTGTCCAGAAATTTCAGGAACAGCAGCCAAGAGGTCTGCTCGGTGTAGTCCAGTTCGCTGGCACAACCGGCCTCTTTCCTGAGGACGTCGTCGATATTTTTGAAAGCTTGTTCGAACATGGGGGGCAGACGCTATTCTTGGATGATGGGCTGTATGAGGCCGAAGGCGCTAATATACCCGGTATCAATGTTGTGAATATGGCAATTGAATCATTGGCTATAAACCTCGCTAGTGCACAATCTGCGTATTAATATTTTTATAGATACCCCCCGATTATGCCCCCATTCAATTCTTTTAAAGACGGAGATCATTTTTTTCTATCTGTTCATACTATTTGAATTTCTTTTTATAGGGGAAAAAATCCTGCGCGTGTGAAGGCATACGGTCTAGGTTCTCGCAATGTAAGAGAGATTTCACCCGCCGCTTCATATTCCAACCCACACTACGTCGTTTATACCTGCTTCAACCCTTCTCGCTGCTCATACAATAACGCAGCCGTTCCCGCAGCACTGTCCTATGTCCACACCGTACGTGGCGTGATTGACCTGTAAAGCGGGGGCAAAGCGGAAACGATCAAGCCCACGCTACGCGGCAGCAAAGTGGCGGCGGTCCGCCACCTGACTGACAAGCAAGAAGGCTTATGAAAAACGCCAGGAGGCAGCAAAGAATTAACTGGATAATGAATATCCGGCAATCGAGGAGCGTGCCAAGGCGGGAAGGTGCGGAGATTCATTGGGGACGAGGCAGCGGTGGTAAACGCAGATGTGCGCGGCCGTAGCTACGCACTCGTTGGCAAAACACTGGTGATATTCACGGTGGCGGCACTCGCCTTAATTCCTATCTCAACCCGCCATAAAATTTCCCCGATTGTGTGCCACCGCACAGATAATAAAACCATGGACAATTACTATGCAACCGCTCTCTGCTTTTGCTATTAAGTGCAGATAATTTGCCGGTGAGTTGGAAATTATTTGTAACTTTAGTCTCCCCTGACGGCGTTAAGTGGAGGGCATCATGCTAGCGACTATCTCAGGAAAGCTAATTTAACGAAATAGCATAAGTACTATTGACAAATTAGCTCATTCTTCATGTTTAAAGGATTAAAAATGTCGCAGAACTCTCCAATTCAGCACTCGGTTCCAGATCCACGGGTACCTCTCGAGACACCTTCGAAACCAAATCCCATTAATGATCCTCCTCCAAATCGTGATCCCAAAAGTCCAGAAGGTGATCCTCCAATCGAAAACCGTTAAATCGTCCGCTATTAAACCTCCCCTTGCTTTCTGATCGAGATTGACGATGCTCTAGTCGATCACAGACGCAGTGGAAACCTGATCATGGTTCGGAAGCCTGACGCCGAAGCTAACTTTAATCCTCATGCTGCATCTCCTTGTTACCCCTCTCTACCGGCTCACCAGACAAGCTGCCGAATTTTAGGGCTAGTCAGAAAATCATAACCGTTACGTGCGCTATGACACTGACATACCTTTGATTTTGCCTTAGTTTATCTCCTGTAGGGCTTATCGCCATCCTGCAAAAAAGCTAACGCAACATTAACACTGAATCTATCCAGACTATGAAAATAAGCTGATCAAAATTTATTAGGAGAACCAATATGCCAATTGAAAAGAAAATTGTTAACAAAAAGAATAGTGATGCGACTTCTGTTGAAAAACCTAAGCAACAGATATTAACGCAAGGGGGATTCTGTTAAAGACGGGGTCTCCCTCATCATTCATGAATTGCTCTGGGCGATTAGCAATATTGAGAATAGTTCGGTAAATTATCGTTTAATTTCATAAGTACGATTTGTGCCGACAATATACTGTCAAATGACACAGGATTGCAATGGTACAGATAGGAACGTACAGGCAAAGAAAAACCCGCTAGAGCTATATGCAATGCGGGTTTATGAGACATTTCAGGAATGCTTAAAACACTATTTTGGTGGTGATAGGTGGAGTTGAACCACCGACCTCAGCGTTATGAGTGCTGCGCTCTAACCATCTGAGCTATATCACCTGAAATCATGCCGTCGCTTTAGTCAAGCCGCCCTAAATTGCTACGGGGAGCGCGGCATTTTCCAGATTTAACCGCTACTTGTCAATTGCGCTGGTACTTGCACCAAGCGCTTAAGTCTGGTCACACGCCACTAAATGCACCGCGCTACCGGCAAACTCCTTTTGCAGGGTTACCATTTTTTCAATTGTCACTACATCCGGGGATTTCAGCACAAATACCGTAAGTTTAAACTTGCTCATAAGCTCTCCCATCATGGCAGTTTTTACGCCTTTTGCCCGGAAGTTATCAAAAGCTTTACGCGCGGCCTTTTCTGTTTTGAATACGCCCAACGAAATAGCGTTCTTCCATGGTCCGGCTTCCTGCACGGTGAAATAGTCCTTAACATTATGCGCCTTGAGTTCGGCGATATTTTTATCCATTTCCACACGGGTTGGTGCGGGCGGCATGTAAACCCAATATCCAATCGCATATTCAGTCTGCCGCTGCGCCAGCTTATCCGCCAGTTTCAAGGTGGTCAAAGCTGCCGTGGCACGTGCGCTATCGGTGCCGGAAAACTCTCCCCACTCCAGGCAAACATCCGTAAATGCCCGCTGATCCTGCGATGTTGCCAATACAGCAGAAGAAGGCAACGAAGTTGCTGGCGCTCCATTTGGCGCATCCAGTAACTTGATCTTTTCCGCATTCAGCGACGGTTGATGCTTCAAATTTTTATTTTCATCTGTCAATAACTCGCCCCATTGAATAAATGAAAAAAACATCAAATTTGCCAGCAGCAATAACCAGAATAGCCACTTCATCATTACTCCATTTTTTATTTGATTTTTAAACCTGAAAATATATTCATCAGAAAGGCAGGCAGTTTATTTAAAAACTACAAAACGCGTTCAGGATAAATTATCCTGGCCAATTATTTGCAAGCCACGCAATACCAGACTATCCACCCGCACCGACGGTAATTTGAGATGCTGCTGTACTTTATCCGCTGCGCCCCCACTTAACAGACAGCGCACGTCCCCATGCATGGCTAAAGCCTCAAACTGCAAACGGATAGCGCCTATGGTCGCCTGGATTGAGCCACTGAACGTGGCATCAGCGGTGTTGCGCGGAAATTCGCGCCAGGCACCCTCTGTCTGTGCTAATTGGGCAGCGCCTGCGGCCAGACTGCTTCGCATCATGTCCACACCCGGCAGGATTAGCCCGCCCAAAAATTCGCCTTCGGCAGACAATGCGTCCACAGTCGTCGCTGTGCCGCAATTTACCACCAGACAGGATGCGCACTCTTGATGCCAGGCTGCGATTAGCGCCGCCCAACGGTCGCTGCCAAGCTGCGCCGGGTGTACATACGAGTTACGCACACCACATTGCGTTACTTGGGCCACGATAAACTCCATAGGGCACTGCCAAGCGGCACAGGTTGCGGATAGCAGGTGCGCCATGTTCTCGCCAGCAACATTAGAGATGAGAATTCTGTCCGGCGGCGGCAACTTCGAGAATGCCGCGCTTAATTCGGACACATGCGTATTTTCAAGCACATTTTGCTGCAACCACAGGCCGCCTTCTACTGTGGCCCACTTAACACGACTATTGCCGGCATCAATCAATAACATTTTCATGATGCACGCAAACCAATTTCTCCCGCATTAAAAATTTGCGTTCCGCCCACCGTTTCCAGAATAAGCGCGCCATTCTCGGTTACGCCCCGCGCAATGCCAATTTCAGTTCTGCCATCCGGCAGCAGTAGCCGTACCGTCTGGTTGTGCAAAGCGTGATGGCTTTCCCATTCCACACGCAGCGCCGCAAATCCATTACTGGCAAATTCATAAAGTACTGCCTGCAATTCTCGTAAAATTACCGCGAATAAGTAGTTGCGTTCCGGCACATTCATTCCCGGCATGTCCGCTACCATGTCTTCCAGGCTCGACACCGGCTGGTCAATCTGCGGCAACAGGTGCTTAGGCGTGGACAGGTTGAGGCCAATGCCAATCACTACAGCACTTGGCCCCAGCATGTCACCCTGTGCCTCGATCAGAATGCCGGCTAATTTACCGCCATCCCCACCCAGCAAATCATTCGGCCATTTAAGCCGTGCATTTGCTATTCCAAGCGCATGCAACGCACGAATCAACGCCACCCCGACTGCCAAGCTCAAACCAGACAATGCCGACAAATCAAGTTCAAAGCGCCACAACAGCGAAAACGTAAGCGCGTTGCCCAAGCCAGAATGCCATGACCGTCCCAATCGCCCGCGTCCGCCGCTTTGCAGTTCCACCGCCAGCACACTGCCGCTGGGTGCGCCCTGCGCTGCGCGCTGCAACAACAGCGTATTACTGGAGGGCAGGTTATCGAAAATTTCAATCTGAAATTGTCCCGCCTGCCCACCTAAGTGGCGGGCGATAAGTGCGGCATCCAGCCATTGCGGCGGATTGCCCAGGCAATAGCCACGACCGGGCACGCTGTATAAGGCCAAACCATAGTCAGCTACCCCATGCAAGGCATTGCTCACGCTGGCGCGCGATATGCCCAAACGTTGCGCCAACATTTCCCCGGAATGGAATTTTCCGTCCACCAACAAACGTAGCAGGGTGAAAGTAAGCGGTTTCATTGTGGTGCATGGGCGGGGAACGCCCATGCTGGCAGCTTTCATTGCGGCAAACTTTCCACCGTTTTTTCGCGCTGATTTATAAAAGCCAGGATTTCCTGCTTCTGTTTCAATGCATCCTGGTATCCCAGCTCAATCATCGCACGACAAAAATTCTTTTCAAACAACAGGTAACTCATCAGATTTGCCCCGCTACGGCGCATCGCGCCTATCCCGCGCAATAAAAAACGGATAGTCCACGGCAAATTCATGGCATAACGCTCAGCAATTTGCTCAATAGCCTGGCTAGGCTTAATCACCAGGACATCGACATGACGCCAATTTATTTGCTCCTGAACATCTTCTGACAACATTCCAATCGAATGATTGATGCGCTGCACCCGCTCCAAATCCACCTCCAGACTGTCGAGGAAAATACTATCCATAAGATGGCCGCCAATCTGCGCTAGCGAAGGATAATCACATTGATCGCTACGGTTAGGTTGTTCCTCCTCGTTATGGCCTAAGCCGATGACTAGCACGCGGGTAGCGCCCAGATGTAGCGCAGAGCTGATAGGCGCGATCTGGCGCATCGAGCCATCGCCAAAATACTCACGGTTGATGAGTACCGCTGGAAAAATAAACGGAATGGCTGAAGAGGCTAATAAATGTTTGGGGTCGATCTTGGTTGGAATGCCTAGACGATGCGCCCGATTCCAGGGTGGAATGTCCTCCGCTCCCTGGTAAAAAGTCACGGAGCACCCCGAACCATAGCCCGAAGCATTGATGCTCAGTGCGTACAGGTGTCCCACATCAATATTCTCCTGGATTTTTTCATACGGCAGCGTTGCTTCCAGCATCGCCACCATCGGCGCATTATCAAGCAGCGATACCTGGTTCAACTTATTTATACCCATGCTACTCAAGATTAGCCCTGCAAACCAGCGCGAACTGTTCTTTAAAACGCCAACCGGGTCGGTGCGATAAATATGGTCAACGCGAGAATTTTTCCAGATGTTAAGAAGATATTTGACCCCCTTGCGAAAAGATCGGGCATTCACCGCAAGCGTCACCGCATTAAGCGAACCTGACGAGGTTCCGCAGATAATAGGAAATGGGTTATGTGCATGACGCGGCAAAAATTCGGCGATGGCCTTTAGCACGCCCACCTGATAAGCGACACGCGCCCCTCCTCCGGTCAGAATCAAGCCAAGCTTTTCTGGCACACTCATCTGACTGCCTCCATCAAGGATTTACAAATCGCCCGGACCAACCTCAGCATGCACAGTTTCCAGCGCATCTTTCAGAGTTTCTTCCGACAGATCATTGACGCACTTCGATAGCATCTCGGCCGCTTCCGCTGCCTCCGGAGGCAGGTTGCGGCCATCGGTATTGGCCACCAGCACAGCGGCGGCTCCCACCACTTTCAGTAGACCGGTGCGCTCATACATCAATATTTCCAGCTCCTCGCGCAACATGGCAACTTCTTGAGCATTTAATTTGTCTGGCATATAACCTCCTTACAATGAATTTGAACCCCCGTTACCGCCAGCGCACTCATATTCACGATACGACGCACACACAGTGAGGTTGCGCGGATTATACCTGACAGCCCACCCTGCCCGGATTCCCATTGGTAGGCCAGGAACCAAAGAGAAAAAAGCTTAAGGGCACCTCTAAAAATTCAGATTTCGTCACAATACGTTGTTGCTCACAAAAAATGTTTCCTTACATATCAATGTATATGCTGCGTCAACATTTTTTATTCGCGCCTAGTCTTGTTTAGAACTCTTAATTTTTAGAGGCGCCCTTAACAAAGCTACATTTGTTCCCACAACTTTTCCAGCCGCTTCACCGACACAATCACCGGCGTCTTCAATTCCTGCGCAAATAACGACACGCGTAACTCCTGCAATAGCCAACCAAACTCTTCCATCCGCGCATCAATATTGCCTTGCTGCGCAGTTACTTTACGTTGCCAAGCCTGCTGCAAGGATTGCATTTGCGTGTATTGACGCGCATCACGTGCCGCATCGATGCGCAGCTTTTCCAACCGCACATTGATCGCTTTAAGATAGCGTGGCAGATGCTGTAAACGCTCGTAAGGAATGCGTGCGATAAACTCCTTATGCAGCAGCCATTCGTACTGCGTGCGCATATCCTGGACGGCCTGCCCGTTTGATTTGGTAGCTTGTATTTTTTTGTATACGAGTTGATATTCGGCCAGAATTGCGCCGATCAGCCGCGCGATTTCCTGCGCCACCAACGTCAAACGGCTCTTGGCTTCCTTGCAACGCGCAACGAATTCGGTTTCATTTGTCGGCCAGGGCTCATTCATGCAGCAGCGATCAAAGGTGACAGCCAAAATCTGGCGGCGCAAATCCTGGATGCTGCCGAAGGACAAAAACTGCATTGCCATTGCTTGCAAGCCAAGATTCTTTTCCAGAAATTTAACCTGCTCTTTGAGCGCCAGCATAAATAAGCGCCGTAATCCGATACGATGGGCGCTCAGCGCTTCATCGCGGGTATCGAATGTCCGTAAAGATACCGCATCATCTTCATCCACCAAGGCGTTGAATAGCGTTACAACTTGTCCGGCGCGGTGTATTTCTGAAGTTTCCTTGAATTCACCCAAACCATTTTCGCCCATACTCCAATCGGTAAAATGCACCTGCTTTTGTTCTGCGGCGGCACCCTTTGCAGCGGCTGGCGCAAGCTTGGGCGCAAGCTCGGCACGCAACTGAAGGAAATTGCGCGAAACCCCCAACTGTCTGCCATGCTCGTCTACGACGTAAAAATTCATGAGCAGGTGGGCCGGCAATTGCTCTAACCGAAATGCATCCAGCAGGACTTCCAATTGTTTTTGTTCGCGGATATAGCGTGCCAAAGCCTGCAACAATGGCGTATCCGAAGGCGGCACCGCACGACAAAACAAGGCGGCGAATTCCGGCACCGGCACCATATGGCGGCGCAGCTTCTGCGGCAAAGTTTTTATCAATTGCGCCACTTTTTCTGCCAGCAGGCCGGGCACCAAATACTCGCAACGTGGAGCGGATACCTGATTAATCAGAGCCTGCGGCACGGTGAGATTCACACCATCGTCGCTCTTGCCCGGCACAAAATGATAAGCCAGTGCATAGCTAATGTTGTTCATCACCAATTGCGGGGGGAACTGATCGGTGGTGATGCCCGCCGCCTCGTGGCGCATCAGGTCGTCACGTTGCAGATATAGCAGGCGCGGCTTGGCGCGTTCCGCCTCCTTGCGCCATGCCTCGAATGCCGCGCCATTGTAAATGTGCGGCGGGATGATGCTATCGTAAAAGGCAAAGATCAATTCGTCATCTACCAGCACATCCGGTCGGCGCGCCTTATGCTCCAGCGCTTCAATGTCCTGGATTAATTTCTGGTTGTGCGAGAAGAAGGGCGCGAGTGTATGAAATTCGCCCTCCAATAACGCCTGGCGAATAAATATCGCGCGCGATTCCGCCACGTTCATCGGCCCGTAATGCACGCGCTTTTTCGGGTTGATAATCAGGCCATACAAGGTGCTGCGTTCAAATGCCACTACCTGTGCCGCCTTCTTCTCCCAATGCGGATCAAAATAGTGGCGCTTGATCTGATGCGCACCCACTTCTTCCAGCCATTCCGGTTCAATGCGCGCCACACAACGGGCATACAGTTTCGTCGTCTCGGTTAATTCAGCCGCCACGACCCATTTTGGGCTTTTTTTCGCCAGCGCCGAATTCGGCACGATAAAAAATTTTATTTCGCGCGCGCCCTGATAATGCGCTTCGCGGTCCACGCTCTTGCAGCCGATATTACCCAGCAAGCCCGTTAACAGCGCCTTGTGGATTTCTTCATAGCTGGCAGGAATTTCATTCAGCCGCATGCCCATCTCGGCAACCTGCGCGTGCAACTGCTGATACAGCTCATGCCATTCACGCAGACGCAGTGGCGACAAGAATTTCTCGCGGCATTCATTTGCCCACAGGCGCTTGGATTTTTTATGCTTCACTGCCTCTTGAAACCATGCCCACAAATTCACATAGGCCAGAAAATCCGAGCGCTCATCATTAAAACGCTGATGCGCGTCATCCGCCGCTTTGCGCCACTCCGACGGACGGTCACGCGGGTCCTGCAATGATAGCGCGCTGGCGATGATGAGAATTTCCTGCAGACAGTGATATTGCCTTCCCGCCAGCAGCAGGCGTGCGATTTTTGGGTCGAGCGGCAGCTTTGCCAACTCGCGTCCCAGCGGTGTCAGCTGCCGCTCTTCGTTTATCGCATTCAATTGCGCCAGCAACTGGTAACCATCGGCAATTGAACGCGAGCCGGGCGGCTCGATGAATGGAAATTGTTCGACTTCGCCCAAGCCCAGCGCACTCATACGCAAAATTACGGTTGCCAATGACACACGGAAAATTTCCGCATCGGTATATTCTGTGCGCGCCAGAAAATCCGGCTCGTCATACAACCGCACGCATACCCCGCTCATCACCCGCCCGCAACGCCCGGCGCGCTGGTTGGCGGCGGCACGCGCGATTTTCTCCACGCGCAATTGCTCGACTTTTTGCCGTATGCTGTAACGATTGATACGGGCCTGCCCGCTATCGATCACATAGCCGATATTCGGTACGGTTAAGGATGTCTCCGCGACATTGGTGGCCAGCACGACACGGCGCATGCCGGAAGTTTTGAATACGCGATCCTGCTCAGCAGCTGACAGACGCGAAAACAGCGGCAAGATTTCCACGCCAACAGGATGATGCTTGCGCAAAGCTTCCGCAGTGTCGCGGATTTCACGCTCGCCCGGCAAAAATACCAAAATGTCGCCGCGCAAACCATCCACCGCCAGTTCGTCCAGCGCGGCACACACCGCCTGTGGAATATCCTGCATCTCGCCTTCGGCATTCTCCTGCAACGGGCGGTAACGCACCTCCACCGGATAACTGCGGCCACTGACCTGCATGATAGGCGCACCGCTGAAATGTTTAGCGAAGCGCTCCGCATCCAGCGTTGCAGAAGTAATTATGAGCTTGAGATCACGGCGGCGTGGCAACAGCTGCTTGAAGTAACCCAACAGGAAATCGATATTCAGGCTGCGCTCATGCGCCTCATCGATGATGATGGTGTCGTATTTTTTTAGCAGCCGATCGCTCTGGATTTCCGCCAGCAAAATGCCATCGGTCATCAGCTTGATGCAGGTGTCCGGCGATACCTTGTCATTAAAGCGAATCTTATAGCCCACCAGGCCGCCCAACTCGGTTTTCAGTTCAAACGCAATGCGCGTTGCCACAGACCGCGCCGCGACACGGCGGGGCTGAGTGTGGGCAATGACGCCCTGCACACCACGGCCCAGACTCAAACAGATTTTAGGTAACTGCGTGGTTTTACCAGAGCCAGTCTCACCACACACGATGATCACCTGATTGGCAACGATGGCTTGCGCTAATTCTTCACGCCGCAATACTACCGGCAGGTCAAGCGGAAACTCGATTGGAGCAAGCAATTCAATACGTGCCGCACGACGAGCTTGAAGAGATCCAACAGTGGGAATGGGGTGGGATGGGCGGTCAGTCATTGCGCACGATTGTACCTGAAACCGGTAGGTGTAGAAAAACAGGGGGGAGCAAGAAGTAGTATGGTTGAAAGACGGTTTATCCGGCTAGTTCCGGTCCGATTGCATGTGCTTTCCGCTGTATCGGCACGTCGGTAAAGTATCTTTTCATCCGTAGCCTGTGATGTTTAGGCTTCATTTCATTCAGCCCAGCTTACAGGCCTAACCCCATCGATTCTCGATTACACATGTTCGGAAACCTTCGGCTTATTTGTTTGACTCTCTCCGATTTGATCGAGTTGTTCGGCAATGTCAAAGTAATTATTAATGAAGTCAGCAATGACATCCCCGTGACAGGGCAACGGCTTACAGTGACAACCAAGTCTCATTCCTCGAAGAGTAAGCAGATGTTTTAGGTTGTCGGGTTTATCAATAAATTCCTCTTGAAAGTAAACTTTAAATTTTTCAATGACCTCCTTTCGCTTGTCGCCATGTGCATCATGTTCAATGGGAAAAGGATTGCCCCACGGGGTTTTTCTTCCAATATAAACGTCGAACGCTTCGTCATGGTCTTTGTTTCTGACCTTAGTTATTTGTACTGGAACTATTCGGATGGGTTTGTTGAAATATTTAGCGTAATAAATAATATCCGTTAATTCTTCACCATCCCAAAATACGAGTACATGACTGTATTTCTTTAGGGCGTTTTTAGCGTCTAGCTTGGTTGAAATTTTTACTTCGTGTGGGGTAAGTCCTTTGGATTCCAACAACTTCCTTGCTTTACCTGCATTGTCAGAAACAAGCGAAACATCCGCATCTCCAAGGCCATCAAGGACTGAACTGACGGTCTTGTCAAAAATAGCCTTAAAGCAAAACAAGCGAGGTAAGGCAATCAGTAAATGTGTTTTTGTGTTTTCAGTTTGCACGCTATTACTTCACTAGATGAGTGATTTTTAGGGCAGTGCCCCATTGAGTATTCAGATATTCAGCTGCCAGCCGCCTGTGGCAGTGGTGAGGCAGATGTTCACTACATAATAGACAACTTCCAATTACTTGATTTTTTTCAATCAACCGTTCAACGTTTCTCTTGCTAATGAGATTCAAATAACGATCAGCATATTCTTCCCAAGATATTTCTTTACGTTGGTAACGTTTTAAAATCTCAGCTTCTGGCGCGAGGTCTCTCGCCTCTATATAGGCAATTCCACCAAATTCTCTTAAGAAAAACCTTAAGTCATCTTTTTTTGCAAATCCAGACAGTTGGGATTTGTTATTTAGACGAACATCAAGAACTGTCTTAACATTTTTGTTTATTAATAGCTTGAAAAAATCTTCTGCTCGTTTTGCTGTAAAGCCGATTGTGAATATCTCTTCCATGTCATTCATATGTGCGCACGATTTTTTGATAATCTGGGAAAGTATATATCCCGTTAACTTGCATCCAATAGCCTTCCCTGCCATCACCACTTATATGTTTTCTGCCCAGACCGAGACGGACAAATAGCTCATCTTGTTCTTGAATAAACTCTGTAATTTCTTTGGCGCTAATTTTTCGAGTCGCGGACTGACCTACGTTCACGTAGAAGCCCAAATCTGAGATTGAAAGGAAGCTCAACTTTAAACCATCACTGTCAGTCAGATGGGCTTTAATTGTTTCGTTATCGAATTTATTTTGAACAACTTGAAACTGTCTTGGATTGAGCTTCAGAGTTATGATTGACTTGGCGGGCGGGGTGGTTAATACCTTATCAGTTGGTTTGCTCGTGCAACCAAAGCCAGATTTGATTGATGTGGTGGAAGATTTCTCTAGGATGGATTGAAATTCAGTCGAATCGACTGCGCCTACTGTTTTTAAATCTGAATAATGCATATCTTCAATATGAGGCGCATCAATATGTAGAGGTGTGGTAAAAGTACCATCCAGAATTGTGCCAGGGAGAATATTCAACTTTTTGCACATTGTGAATGAAAGATAGCCTGGTTTGGAAGCTGATAATGGGCGTATACACTGCTGCCCATCTTCTGTAAGGCCTGCGAGACAGAGCAACTCTTGGTTTTGGAATCGCGTTAGATCAGTAACAACTATTCGCATATCTCTCTCAGTAATTTATGCACGGCGTGCTCGATTTGAGTACGATTATCCTACACCAGTGTCTTCAACTGATACAGCTTTTATATAAAACCAATGGCTTAGTAGGTTAAGCCAGATGAAATGAAGCCCAACATTTCACCGTTCACCATAACCATCTACGCCATCACCTATTTGCACACCCCAATCCTATGCTGCCAGATGCCGCGCTCGCGCTTGGCTTGGCGGCTGGCTCGAATGTGCTCGCCTCTTGCCAGCCGCCGGGAAAACCCGACTTTGATGAGCGACCAACGCATCGGGTAGTCGGCATCGCCCGGTGGTAAACACCATATCGCATGCAGGTGTTCGGGTAGCACCGCCATCTCCAGGATGGCAAACGGATGTGCGTCTTTCACCGTTTTCATGACTGCGCACAAATCATCAATATGCCGCACCAATAAATCGGAGCGCCGTTCAGCCAGATTAACAGTAAAAAAGTATGTATTTCACGCTGCATCGGCACGTTGGCAACGCGTGTGTTCATTCCTCTGTGATGTTGGGCTTCATTTCATTCAGCCCAACCGGGCTGGAAATAAGCACCACGCTTATTATCATCCTGGCAAGTATGTTTATGCTGTTTATAGTAATAGCAACAACAACCGATTGGCTACAATGGAAAATAAACGTGGCTCACTTGCTGGAGTACTGAAATGGTTTAACGAGTTGAAGCTGGAGCCATAACAATTATGGTCCAGTAGTTGATCAAAAACGTTGGGGAGATGCACCTGGAAAATATACTAAAAGTTAAAAGGCGCGACAGGTAAAGCGCTAACGTATACCTGTCCGCCCAGCTACTTTTTGTTTTGTTGCATCTTTTTATTTTCAATAATCCAGCCTCCAACTACTCCTCGAATTATGTCTTGCTTTCGTCGTCAGGCTTTTCCATTTTCTCCTGTTATGGGGAAGAATCTGGATCGAAAGGCGGCGGATTGTTAATGTGTGGTTTCGGGTGTATCTGTGGCTCTGGAGGTATTCAAGGTTCTTGATCGGGGTGAGGACTTGGGAAATTTCGTGACATTATTTACTCTGTATAGAGGAACACCAAACCCCATCTGTTGATGGGGTTCAGGTTATTGTTTCAATTATGGCTACGTTTATTTCTTTTTATCTGACCGCGTATTTCTCCGTCCCTATTGGCTACGCTATGAACGTTTAGGTAGAGATCCCCGGCTTTGAAATTAGCATATTGCGCGTCTGTTAAAGATGCGCCAGATGGAATTTCCCAAACGTTGGCAGATGTTTTCTTAAGGGTGATAATAACCGGCCCATTTTTTCCTGCCGGAGCTTCATGAACATGAGCCGCTGTACCATCGATTCCTGTAGTAGTTATCGACCCACGAATTGATTTGTCACCAGCTATTCCACCCGCCACTTCTATTTTTCCTACACCGGACGCGGAAGTTCTAACTGGCGGTACTTCTTCGTCGCCACTTAGGGTTACATTGATTGCAGCAGCGGATGCAAGGCCAATGCCACCAATCAAAATGCTGATTGCCAAAGTACCAGTATAAAAAACGGATCGTGTTTTGTTAAGAATAATATTCATTAAAATTACCTCCATTAAGATTAAACAATTTACCAATTTATGATGAGCAATGATGATTCAATCTTTCTGAATTTCATTATTCAATGGAGGAATTATTATCCTTGCCTAATAAGAAATCTGTGCGGTAGAACACTTATGGAGGTTAAATGTCGGCTATTGCTTTAAAAATGGCATGGTCTCTTACCCCACAACCCCTTATATTTTATGCAGAGGCCGATAATCTCGGCCTGCTTGAATGTATCTACTGTGTCGTTGATTATGACGCTCTATATCGTGTACGCTGGCCGCTTTCGGTTGCCTTGACTGCCTCTACTTTGCTATAGAACCGTTAAGAAGATCGTGCAAATAGCCCGGTTGGGCTGAATGAAATGAAGCCCAACACATCTCACCGCTCACCATAACCATCTACTCCATCACCTATTTGCACACCCCAATCCGATGCTGCCATCCCCCGCTCAATATAGCCATGCAATGTTGAATGTGGCCAATCAACAGGGTGAGTGACCTAGCCATGTTTTACAGGATTGTAATGAATGTCATCGACGTGCCGCGCAAGATCAATTTCATCCCGAATTTGATGTTCCCAATATCGCCGCTACGAAATATCTCGCTCATGCTTGGCTTGGCGGCTGGCACGAATGTAATGTGCTCGCCTCTTGCCAGCCGCCTGGAAAACCCGGCTTTGATGAGCGACCAGCGCAGTGGATAGTCGGCATCGTCCAGCGGTAAGCGCCATATCGCATGCAGGTGTTCGGGTAACACCACCATCGCCAGGATGGCAAACGGATGTGTGTCTTTCACCGTTTTCATGGCTGCACGCAAATCATCGATATGCCGCACCAATAAATCGGAGCGCCGTTCAGCCAGATTAACAGTGAAGAAGTATGTGCCTCTCCCGCAGCACCGGCACGTCGGTAACGCATGTGCATTCCCTTGTGATGTTGGGCTTCGCAAGCTCAGCGCCTATCTACGTTAGCCCAGACTACGCTTGCTTAATCCCAAGCGCAGCCTGTGGTAGCTCGGTATCTACCGGGCTACCAGGCTAAGAGTAGTCTGGTGCATGGCAACATTCCGGGTTTGGATCAGCGCTGCTGACCGTTTACAGCCAGCGTGCCCACAAGCGCGCTGCCATTTCCCTGATACGGGAGCCGATAGGGCGTTTTCTCCATGCTTCGAGTGTCACCAGTTTGGACGATTCCAGGTCTTTTTCGAACAAGTCCTGCATTTGTGCGCCGAAACCCTGCCCTAATATGATTGCATCTATTTCCTGATTGTAGAGGAAACTACGCCAGTCGAGATTGGTTGAGCCTATGGTTGACCACACACCGTCAATGAGAGCAGTCTTGGCATGCAACAATGCATCCTGCCGCTGGTAGATTTTTACGCCGGCGCTCAGCAGCTCATCGTAATAAGAGCGCGATGCGTAATACACCATGGCCGAATCTATTTTTTCGGGCAACAACAACCGCACGTCTACTCCGCGCTGAGCCGCTTCCTTCAGCGCGGCAAGCAATTGAGGGTCGGGGACAAAATAGGCGTTGGTCAGAAAAACCCGGGTCTCCGAGCTATTAATGGCGGACAGCAGGGTGGCATAGATCTGGCTGTAAGGCTCCTGGGGTGAACTACCGATGGCGCGCACGACCTCATTGCCCTTGTCGGCGGGTGCGGGGAAATAAACGCTGGCGTCCAAGGGCGGGCCGTTCTGTTCACTCCATGTCGCCATGAACAATTTCTGGAATTCGCTGACAACTGGCCCTGCCATGCGCACATGGGTATCGCGCCATTGCTCATTGCCCCGGGTTGATTTGAATCTGCCGAATGAACCAGATGAACCGCTGGAATATACGCTGCTGATATTGATGCCACCCACAAAGGCGACTTGTCCATCCACGATCAATAGCTTGCGGTGGTCACGCCGGTTGACTTGCCAGTACTTGCGCGCCAGGAGCGGATTGACCGGGTTGAATTCCAGAACATTTACACCGCTTGCCTGCAGCGGCTTGAAGAACTCTTTGGGTGTGCTGATCGACCCCACGCTATCGTAAATCAGGTTCACCCGCACGCCGCTGAGTTGTTTGCTGATTAAAAGATCAATGAAATGGCGCCCGATCTCGTCGTCTTCGATGATGTAGGTTTCCATGTTGATATGGTCCTGCGCCTTCTCTATGGCTGCGAACATGGCGTTATATGTTTTCGGGCCATCTACCAGCAGTTCCACCTTGTTGCCCACCACCAGCGGGCTGCCGACAATCTCAGCTTCCAGTGCCAAATGCCGGTCGAAGATATTCGTATCTGCGCCATTCTTTTTTAGTCTGGCGAGAATCGCCTTGCCCTGTTTGGCCGTCAGCGGGCCATGCGCACCATCGAACTGCACAGAATGCGCTGGATGCATCGCCATGTCGGGAACCATGGTGGGGATTGACGTGCAAGCTATGAGCAACACCAGACCAAACGCTGCTGCAAATTTTGCGATGCTCACAAACCTGATTTTCTTTATACACATCAGCAACTCCACCATGTTTTCATCATGCTCCGTCTAACTCAGACATTTCCATTATCCAGTACTTATCAACTGAAGCATGCTCGGTTCAGCCTGGGTCGCAGAAAAGGGCGAATTGATCTCTTCCCTTGCCTGTTTTGCTGAGAACGCTTATTTCACTATGCCGGAAAAAAATTTCAAGACTAATGAGAATAAATCTTTTAACAGGCTAGCACGCCTGCTAATCGCCTTATGTGCGGTGCCGAACAGAAATACCCTGTTAAGAACAAATAGTCTTAGAGGCATTGAGATAGGCCAAATTCCGTTGTGAATCGCCCCCGATTCATTAGCTATGTCCGCCACCACACTAACTTGGTCTGATCCTGAGACTAAATTGACAGCCATTGGGGTGACCCTGGTTGCAAACAAGGAGAACCGAAATGACAGACGCTAATCAATTGATGCGGGGAAATATGATGGAATATGAATCCAGCATAAAGCATTTAGACGGGCTTATTGTGCGTGCAGACAAAGCCGTCGGCAAAGGCCACGAACATGTGGAGATCAGGGTTAGTTTGGCGAATCTGATACAGTAGCGCGACAAATTTTCCAGTTTTCTGGACGAAATCCAGCTGAAGCCACTTGAAAACTGGCGTGTGGATAAGATTGAGAAAGCTGGACCCATGGGTGGGATGCCGTTGACTAGCAACTGGAGAAACTGGGCGAGCGTATTGAACGCTAAATAATGAATCATTCGAGGACAACTATAAATGCTCGTGACATTTACAACCAAAGCCTATGCCGACATCACCATGTTCGGCGATATTGCGATTGCCATGCTGAAAATGATGGGGCACAGCGTAACCGTGCCCGGTGCACTTCGGGCGGAAGATGTACCCGAAGCATTGCGCCAGTTGAAAACCGCCGTCGCGGCGAATAATGCGCCGCCCCACACAGACAAGGATGCGGATGAACCCGTGGTGAGCACGGCGCATCGTGCGATGCCTCTGATCGATTTGCTGGCCGCCGCTGTCAAGGATGGTTGCGGCGTGATGTGGAAATAGTCGTTATTTATTTTTCGATGGTTTTGCGGCGCAAGACACAGATCAAAAGAAATAAAAATTGAAATCACTGGGCAACATATTGCGGCGCTGGAACATGCGCCGAATACTGCGACAAAATCCGATCCCCCACCATGTCTGGCACAGGATGACGCGAAAAATTGCCGTACTGCATGGGTTGGACGCGGTGCAAATGGCACATCTGCGCGAACTGACAACATGGTTTCTGCACAACAAGTCGATCAACGGGGCGCAGGCACTGGAGGTGACGCTGGCGATGCGTGTAGCGGTGGCGGCGCAAGCCTGTTTGCTGATCTTGAATCTGGACACGGATTGCTTTGATAACTGGGTCGAAGTCATCCTCTATCCCGGTGCGTTTCGGGTTAATCATGAACAGGCGGATGCCATCGGCCTGGTACATCACGAGAAAAAGATATTAAGCGGCGAGGCGTGGTTGCGCGGGTCGGTGATCCTGTCATGGGACGATGTGGAGCGCGACATTTGTCATCCGCAACCTGGTCGCAATGTTGTGTTGCACGAGTTCGCGCACAAACTTGACGGCCTCAACGGAGTGGCTAACGGCTTGCCGCCATTGCGTCGCGGAATGAGCCGGAAAAGATGGGGTGAGGATTTCAACGCGGCGTATACTACATTGTGCTGGCAAGTGGCGGCGGGTAAATCGGGCTGCATCAATCCCTATGCGGCCACCAGCCCGGCAGAATTCTTTGCGGTATGCAACGAGTATTTTTTTACCGCGCCGGATATTTTGAAAAACTGCTATCCCGGTGTGCACAAGCAACTAGCGCTGTTTTACCGGCCTGCATTACAAGCAAGAATACCGTAGCTTCTTAAAAAGGAGATCTGGTCAGATGGAATTCAAGGACTACTACAAGATCATGGAAGTCGCGCGCGATGCGACACAGGATGAGATTAAGCGTTCCTACCGCAAACTGGCCCGCAAGTATCATCCTGATGTCAGCAAGGAGGCCGACGCAGAAGCGCGTTTCAAAGAGCTGGGTGAGGCCTATGAGGTGTTGAAGGATGCGGAGAAACGCGCGGCTTACGATCAACTCGGTGCCAGCTATAAAGGCGGACAGGAATTTCGTCCGCCGCCGGACTGGAACACGGGTTTCGAATTCAGCGGCAGAAGTTCTACCGGAGATGATGCGGCAGGCTACAGCGATTTTTTCGCATCCCTGTTTGGCAAGAACTTTCAAGGCGGCGGAGCAGGACACGCTTCTCCACATGCCAAAGGCGAGGATCATCACGCCAGGGTGCTCATTGACCTGGAAGATACTTTTCAGGGTGCAACCCGGACTATCACGCTGCGGGTTCCCGTGATGGATGCGCAAGGCCATGTCGTCATCAAAGATCGCATTCTCAACGTAGCCATTCCCAAAGGCATCCGCGCAGGCCAGCATATCCGCCTCAGCGGACAGGGCAGCCCGGGGGCTGGAGAAGGCAAAGCGGGGGATCTGTATCTCGAGATCGAATTCCGTCCTCATCCGCTTTACCGGGTCGATGGCCGCGATCTTTATCTTGAGCTGCCAGTGTCACCTTGGGAAGCGGCACTGGGCGCAACGGTGAAGGTGCCGACACTCGGCGGTATCGTGGAACTCAAGATACCCGAGGGCTCAGTTTCCGGGCGCAAGATGCGGCTGAAGGGACGCGGCATAACGGGCAATCCGCCCGGCGATTGCTATGTGATTTTGTCCATCGCGTTGCCGCCAGCCGATACCGAAGCAAAAAAGGACTTGTACCGGAAAATGGAACAGGAGCTTGATTTCAATCCGCGCACCAAACTGGGAGTGCCAAAATAGGAGTATGGGAAATGAATACAGAAAATAACTTGCCACAATTTTCCATATGCATACTGGAAGAACAAACCCAGCTGACGCTGGCCGATCTGTGCGGCGCCTGTTCCGTTCATGATCAACAGATCATCGAGCTGGTGGATGCGGGCGTGCTGGAGCCGCAGGGTCGTGAACCGGCGCGCTGGATTTTCGCCGGTGCCAGCCTGCACCGCGCACGCAAAGCTTTGCGCTTGCAGCGTGATCTGGATATCGGTCTCGCTGGGGCGGCATTGGCGCTGGAATTAATGGATGAGATTGAATCGCTGCGCACCCGTCTGCGGGCGGTGGGTGGCGAATACTGAGCGATCAATTGCGCCGAATCGGCCGTAAAATCCGCCACCCCAAATTTATCGTTAAATAGCAGTCGAGGTTCCGGTATTTTAAGAATCAATCATCTTCGGTCTAGTGCGATGTATTCAGTTGCGTCAAAGCAGACGGTCGTGAGCGGCGGCAACCGTTCACATTTTTAACGAGCGCCTATTATCGGCTCATCTCTACATCAGCTAACTCAGGAGTAGTTTAATGAAACATGACGAAACAAAAAAAATATTATTGGACGATATCGATCATTTTCGGTTGAAAGCAAAATACTACGAATCGCTTCATCTATTTGAGGCGAAAAAATATGCGGAGAAGCTTGCCTCAAACATTGAACTGGCACTGACGACCATGCCCTCCGACGACGATACAGAGATTTGCTGAAATGCACTGCAGCGTAAAATCTGTAGAGGCAGATAAAGCCGCTACGCAATAATTAATTATCGCCATATTTTGCTGATGGGCATAACCCGATGGAATAGTTGGATGGGCCAGTAAAATGGAGGAGAGTTATAGAGGTATGGCAGAGCAAGAGGATCGATGGAAATTCAGAATAGCGAAAGATGATGCGCAGTAGCGCAGGTTTGATGCTTACCGAAAGGGTGAAAATGAAAGTAAATTCAAAAGATTTCCAGGTTCAAGAAGGTGAACAGGTCAAGCTCAAAAAATGGCCGACATTGGTGAAGCCGATTTACAAATCAAAGGAGAGTTACAACAAACTTCTTTCAGAACAGGTGTCGGAATTAAGCGACTTGCAGCAACTGCTGTATGCGTCCAACCGCCATTCTTTACTGCTAATTTTTCAAGCCATGGACGCGGCAGGAAAGGACGGGGTCATTCGGCATGTGATGTCCGGTATAAATCCACAAGGCTGCCAGGTGTTCAGTTTCAAGCATCCCAGCGCTACGGAATTGGATCATGATTTTCTGTGGCGCACCACCCAGTGCCTGCCGGAACGCGGCCGCATCGGCATCTTTAACCGATCCTATTATGAAGAGGTATTAATCGTCCGTGTACATCCTGAAATTCTCCACGGACAGGGATTACCGGACGGACTGGTTGACGATAAAACAATTTGGCAGGAACGTTATCTCTCCATCGTAAACCTGGAGGACCATCTCCACCGCAACGGCACACGGGTCATCAAGTTTTTCCTGCACCTTTCGAAAGATGAGCAGCGCAAGCGCTTTCTCGAACGTATCGACGACCCCGAAAAAAACTGGAAATTCGATCAGGCAGACATCGTTGAAAGAAAATTCTGGGACCAATATATGCAGGCCTATGAGGCATGCCTGAGCGCAACGAGCACAAAACTAGCACCATGGTATGTGGTGCCAGCCGATGACAAGGAAAACGCACGGCTCATTGTTTCAAATATTATTCTCGATACGTTTAAGTCCCTCGAAATGAGCTATCCAAAGACGAATGCCAAACGTCAGCAAGATTTGCTGTCGATCCGCCAACAGTTAATGGAAGAAAAACCGGGACGGTAAGTGTGCAGAACATTAGAAAGCGATGTGCGGGAATGGGGGTTGGCAGGGCTTCTGCGAAGCAAAACCCCGCAAAACCGCATTTACGGTGATTTGATGCGGGAGGAATGGTGCAAGCGTGTCTTCTACTCTACTTTTTTATTTTCCCGTTGCGGAAAAAAACTGCAATAGTGAATTTGGGTGAAATTTAGTGATACCACTCTTTAAATGCGTCCCAAGCAATATGTTTTAGTCCCAGGCTTGAGGTTGACATCATTGCAAATTGAATACCGTTTTCAAAACCCATCGTTAATGAACAAAAATCGCGGCCATCGACACTTGAAAGGCCTGATTTATAATAACAATTTAAGCCTTCTATTTTTTCAATTCCATAACCTAGGTGTTCCTCAATAAGCCTGTCTGACAATGATTTTTTCATTATTTCTTCAGTATGATGCAGCGTTCTAAAGAAATCGGCCATCTGCGCGGTAGACATTACCCAGCCACCCGAACCTGCATTTAAGGTTTGGTCGCCCATGTTTTTTCCCTTTAATGTTTGATCAGTGAATGAATAAAAAAGGGGAGGCTCAATCCCATTTTGATTGCAGTCTACCTCGAACATACTTCCGACTTTATCAAATAAATTTTTCTTTAGATAATCTATATAAGCATCAGCAAATGCCTGAGCCTGAATGGGTTCACCTAATACTAGTTCAATTCCCGTTTTGCCTTTCAAAGAGGCAATAGGGTATTTGGCGAGTTTAGGAATAATAAGCCGAAGCAGCGCATAGTTACTGTTGTTATAGGAACCTTCCTTTTTATCGTGGCTATTTATACCCGCTGCCACCAATTTTTTAAGGTCGGAATACGATCGTGCACTGGTTCTAAAACCAGAGTGATGAGTAAGTAATTCTTTAAAAGTAATTGTTTTAATACCTGATCCTTTTGGCCAATGTGAAGGTAAGTAATTCCACATCAATGAGTTTAGGCCAACACCATCAGTTTTGTATAAAAGTAACATAAGCGCAGCAGCACTGATTGGCTTACTTACCGAGGCACAGTTATAGGCTTCAAAAATAGTCATTGCTCGGCTTGGCTTATCTTGTTGGAGCCTACAAAAACCCCCAGAATTTCCCGTTCCAAATTTATCTTTGTAGGAAATCACATAAGCAAAGCCAACGCTTTTTCCTGAAAGCTTTGTTTCTAAAATACGGGATAAATCTGAAATGGATAAATTCTGATTATTACTTCCGGCTGGCACTATATTCATAATTAAATATTTTATTTATAAAGGATTAGCGGAGAGGAAAAGTAAACACTCTTTTTCCATATGGAATGAATGTACTGGAAGCCAAACTGACTGTCAAACACATGGATAAACGATAAAAAACACTGGATTCCTACTTTTATCAGCACAAAAGTCACTAACGAGATTGTGATTGCCGCCTGCATTGCCGGACTTTCAATTTGAAAGTGTTAATTTTTGTCCGAGTCTTTTTTGGTAAACATAACGTCGAGTTGTTTTAATTTGCGGTATAAATGGGTACGCTCCAACCCAACGTTTTTTGCCACGCGGGTCATATTGCCGTTCTCTTTCTGCATATGATAACTAAAGTAAAGGCAGTCAAAATGTTCACGCGCTTCGCGCAAGGGCAGGTCAAGCGGCAATGGAAATTGTGCCGCAGCCTCCCAAATAGCCGCTGCGCTTCCCTTGCCGGCTGCTGATGTAGTTTCCTGCTGGGGATGGGGAATTGCGCTCAGCCTGATTGCCTTGGTAACCGTATCCAACAATTTTTGTAACGCAATGGGTTTTTCAAGGAAATCCACCGCACCGATGCGTGTCGCCTCAAGCGCTGTTTCTATGGTGCCATGCCCCGACATCATGATCACTGGCATAGTCAACAAATTCTGACCTACCCATTCTTTAAGCAAACTGATGCCATCGGTATGTGGCATCCAAATATCGAGCAAAACCAAGTCCGGCACCTGCCGGTTGCGAAACTCGCGGGCCTGGATAGCATTTTCAGCCAGATGTACACGATAACCTTCGTCAAACAAGATTTCCGAGAGCAACTCGCGTATTCCGATTTCATCATCGACTACTAGAATTTCTTTAGTTGCCATTTTTACACGACCTCTATCAATAAGGGCAAAATAACACT
Organism: Candidatus Nitrotoga sp. CP45; assembly: GCA_003402375.1. Taxonomy (GTDB): domain Bacteria; phylum Pseudomonadota; class Gammaproteobacteria; order Burkholderiales; family Gallionellaceae; genus Nitrotoga. The sequence goes on along the minus strand of QFXJ01000051.1, from coordinate 47,141 downwards.
TACTCGCGTTCCACCGGCTGCTATATTTTCAATCACAATACTGCCACCGTGTTCTTCCACAATTTTTTTCACGATCGCCAAACCTAGCCCGGTACCCTTGGGTTTAGTTGTCCTGTAAGGTTCAAAAGCACGTGCCAGCAAATGTTCAGGAAAACCACAGCCATTGTCTTGCACGCATAATTTTAATGCGCCACCTTCCTCTGCCGTGCTCACGATAATTTCCCGTTGAGCCACATTTTGTAAAGCGTCATACGAATTCTGCAACAAATTATGAATCACTTGGCGCAAGCGTGTCGCATCCCCTTTCACCCAAGCTTGGGCCGCATTCAAGCGCAAAATAATCGGACTGCTGCTAGCTTCATACAACCCGAGCACTTCACGTAATAGCTGGTGCATGTCCAGCGCTACCAACTTGGGAGCGGGCGCCCGGGCATAATCGGCGAATTCCGTTACCATATTTTTCATGGCCGCCACTTGACTCACGATAGTCTGCGTGGCCCGCTGTAATAGTTGTGCGTCGCTACCGTCCAGCTTGGCGCTCAATTTGTGCTGAAGGCGCTCCGCAGACAATTGAATAGGTGTCAGTGGATTCTTGATTTCGTGCGCCAAGCGGCGTGCCACTTCGCCCCACGCGGCCTGACGTTCCGCTTGCAGCAAATGGGTAATATCGTCGAACACCACTACGTAGCTATTGTCCATCGCTGTGGATAACCGGGTACCGCGCATTAATAATATCTGATCACCATTTTTGCTGAGCCGCTCAATCTGACGCTGCCATTCGCCGCTTGTCACTTCATTAAAGGCCTGCATGACTGCATCAGAAAAAGGGCGCAACAAAGGATGCTTCACAGCGATTTCCGCTAAGGGCACACCCTGCATATCCGGGAGCGATGCCCCCAGTATCTGCGCCGCACTACTGTTGACAGAACGCAGCCTGAATTGCTCATCCACTACTAAAACGCCAGACGATAGATGTGCCAACATGCTTTCCAGGTAGGCTTTAGCATCTTCCGCTTGGCGCTGTTGCTGCCCGCTCGTATTTTTTGCATCGGCCAGTTGTAATGTCATCTGGTTGAATAGCCCGGTCAGGGCACCCAGCTCATCACTGCTTTTAATTGGATGTTGACGTGAAAAATCGCCCTGCGCTACCGCCCGTGTGCCTTCGGCCAGCGCTGCGAGCGGAGCGCTTAGGCGATCACTGATAAAAAAAGCGGCTGACACCGCGCTCAACAATACAATCAACAGTGATAACGTAAGCGTGATGCCATATAAGCGCTTCAATCCCAAACGGGACAGTGACAATTCCTGGTAATCGCGATAAACCGCCCGTACCATTTCTGCGTCAGCGGCAAGCTGCTTGGGCACGGGTTGTGTCAGCTGCAGGATACGCGCCCCGGCCAACGATCGTTGTGGCTTAACCAACACCAACGCACGTAATATCAGGCTGTTATCTGGCAGTGTATCAATAATGCTATGCAGCCCCTGCTGGTTTGCCTCACGCAGCATTTCGGCATCCGGCGCATCTGGAGGCGGCTTGCGGCTGCTACTGGCAAACGCAAGTAGCTTTCCGCTTTTGTTAAACAATGCAGCATCCTGGGCCGTACCTTTGCCTATTAGCTGGGCCAACGTTTTTTTGTATTGACCCGGAGATTGTTTGGCAAGTAACAGGGCGGTGGACTGGCCTTTTTTGCTCAGTTCATTGAGACCCGTTTCCAGCGCATTTCGGCCCAAGTTCAAACCGCCCTCCAACGCTTTTTCTACCCGAAGGTCGAACCACGATTCGATGCTCTTATCAAGAAACTGTACCGAAACTGCATACACCAGCAAACCAGGCAAAATCGCAATCAATATGAAAAACAGTGTCAGGCGCAGGGTAAGTTTCGCACCAAACACGTGTGCCTTAAGCTTGCCGCGTAACTGCCATAATTGATAGCCAACCAGCACGGCCAGGTACAATGCCAGGACACCGGCCAACGACAGCAGTACGTAGTAGTTACGCGAAAACAACTCAGTATTGGCGCTAGCGCTTGACAGCAGATAAAGCAGAAAACTACCGAGCAGTGCACTGATGAAAATTAAATACTTCACTGCCTACTCACTTTCGCGGTCTGCAGCAGATACGGCGGGGCGCACTATCCAGCGATACCAATTGGAATCAAAGTTCCAATCTTGTGTTGCCAAGGCATTGACTTGCAGCGGTTTGGGCAATTGTGTTACATCCAGGCGCATTCGCGTAGCGGCAATGTAATCCCCCTTTTGAAGTAATAACGCTGCCATATAATTGTCGTTATTCTGGAGCAGCGTAGCATCAATAGGTGGAGCGGACTGATGACTTATAATACGCAGTGCATCGCCCAGACTAGAGAAATTTTGAAACAGTGAACCACGCGTAATGCGGTACTGGCGCGTCAGTTTGTTGTAAGATAATTTGGCAGTTTGTTTATTCTTTACGATAACTTCGTCCAGCCAGTACCAACGCGAACGGGTTAGGGTGAACTCGGTAATAAAATACAACGGAACACCGCGCGTTAGCGCTTGATCTACCACAAAATTTAAGCCAATGTCGAAATCAGCCGAAAGCTGGTAGCTACCGTCAGAAAACCGCACCTCCGTTTTACGCACTGTGATGCCCTCGGCACAGACGACCGAAATACTTAGCCATAATGCCAACAGCACAGCCAGCAATCGCGCCAGGCTATGCGTGCTTTTGCAGTAATGCATAAAAAAAACCATCGTGCTGGTCATCCGGGAAAATTTGACCTTCATTTAAATTGGGCATAGACAGCGGCAATTGCTTGCCATCATCATGCTGATTTAAGAACTCATTAATAACTTGCTGGTTTTCCCGCGCAAAAATGGAGCAGGTTACATATAGCAGCTTTCCATCTTTTTCCAGCAACCGCCACAATGCGCAAAGAATATGCAACTGTTGTTGCGCGAATCCATCAATGTCGCCCGGACGACGCAGCCATTTTATATCGGGATGGCGCCGCACCACGCCAGAGGCGGAGCAAGGTACATCGGCCAAAATTCGGTGGAATGGTTTGCCATCCCACCAGCTATCGGGTTGTGCCGCATCACCATTTTGCAGCTGCGCATGCAATTGCAGACGTTGCAAATTTTCACGTACCCGTTCCAAGCGTTGCGCATTATTGTCTAAAGCGAGCAGATCCAATTGCGCCAGCTCCAGTAGGTGGGTGCTTTTCCCGCCCGGCGCAGCGCACGCATCAAGCACCCGCATACCGTCTTGCACATCCAACAAGCGTGCTGCGTATTGCGCACCGGCATCCTGCACTGACACTAAACCATCGCAAAATCCTGGTAACTTATTTACCGGGAGAGGCGTTTGCAACAGCACAGCATCTGGCCCGATCAAGCGGGCCTGAATATCATGCTGCGCAAGCAGTGCCAGATAATCTACCGCGCTAATACGTCGGCAATTCACACGCAGTGTCATAGGCGGATGCTGGTTACCCGCTAGCAAGATAGCCTCCCAATGCATTCCATATTGCGCCTGGACTGCACTTATCCACCATTGCGGATAGGCATAGCGGCCCTCCTCGCTCGTGGACGCGGCCGCAAGTAAAGCCTCGCGGTTGCGCAAAAAATTGCGCAATACCGCATTTGCCAATCCTCCAGCTGCTGCATTGCACTTTCGCACAGCGCGTACGGCATGATCTACCACCGCATGGGGCGCAGCTTTGGTATACAGCAGTTGATACAAAGCCACCAATAACAGGCAACGTAGTTGCGAATCCTGCACCGGTTTATGCAACAATTGATCCAGCACGCGCGCTAACTGACCGTAAAAACGCAGCGTACCATAACTCAAATCCTGTAGCGCACCACGTTGTTGTGGTGTCAATTCGGGCACAATTTGCCCAGGTGTAGCCTGCAAAGCAGCACTCAATGTTTGACTCAGATTACGTCCAGCCAACACTTGGCAGACAACTTGGCTGGCACCCCGTTGTGCGGTATGCATATCAGGGGAATGAAGTACAACGGTCGCCCGGATGCACTGTAAACCCCTGCATAAATTGCATCGCAGGCAATGCCTTGGCATTCTGGCGCTGCAATACTTCAAGGCATAATGCCCCTTGGCCGCATGCCACAATAATGCCGTTTTTTTCTATGGCCAGCACAGTCCCCGCCTCACCTTCAACCTCCTCGCGCACGCTAGCCTGCCAGATTTTGACAGGTACCCCATTAAGAATGGTATATGCGATAGGGAAAGGGTTGTAAGCATGCACCGCACGTATGATTTCCGTGGCGTTTTTTGACCAGTCAATGAGCGCTTCTGTTTTGCTAAGTTTGGCAGCATACGTCGCTTCGGCCGCATCTTGCGGCACTGGCTTCAATTGCCCTTGCTCTAGCAGGCACAATGTCTCGACGATAGCTTCGGCACCTAACCCCGCCAATTTGTCATGCAATGTTTGCGTGGTGTCACGCGCAGTGATCAAACAGGATTTTTTAAGCAACATGTCGCCCGTATCGAGCCCAATATCCATTTGCATAATGGTGACTCCGGTTTTGTCGTCACCCGCCAGAATAGCGCGCTGAATAGGTGCCGCACCGCGCCAGCGCGGTAATAGTGAAGCGTGAATATTCAGGCAGCCGTAGCGTGGCAACTGTAGTAACGCTGATGGCAGTATTAGCCCATAAGCCGCCACCACCATTACATCCGCCGCATAATTGGCAAGCTCTTGTTGTACATCAACAGATTTTAATGAAGCGGGCTGTAACAGGGGCAGGCTACGCGCCAAGGCAAGCTGTTTAACTGGGCTGGCGGTGAGTCGCATACCACGGCCAGCGGGCCTGTCGGGCTGGGTCAACACCGCAGCCACAGCAAATTGTTGTGCCAGTAACGCCTCTAGTGCGGTGGCCGCGAAGTCTGGAGTGCCCGCAAAAATGATCTTTAGGGAAGAGTTGATTATCAGAACACCTTTAAATTAATGACGACTTTCATTCAAGGCAAGACGCAACACAAAAGCTTGGGCAAGACACATTCTTGAAGCACCTACATCGTTTCACGGCGATGTTTCTTAAGCTTGGTCCGAAGACGGGACTGTTTGAGCGGCGAAAGATACTCAACAAACACCTTACCCTTAAGATGATCCATCTCATGTTGAATACAGATCGCCAGCAACCCGTCCGCTTCAAGCGTGAAAGATTCACCTTGCGTATTTAGTGCGCGCACGGCGACATGCCCAGCACGGCGTATTTTTTCATATACTCCAGGAACCGACAAACAGCCCTCCTCACATATGCTCTCACCACTGCTGGCAATAATTTCCGGATTAACGAACACTAACAACTGATCCTGAGTCTCAGAAATGTCCATCACAATGATCTGTTGATGTACATTTACCTGAGTCGCGGCCAACCCCACTCCCGGCGCAGCATACATTGTTTCGGCCATATCAGAGACCAGCTTGCGGGTAGCCGCAGTTACCACAGGCACTGGAACTGCGACGGTATGTAACCGCTCATCCGGATATTGCAATATTTGTAGAATTGCCATAGTAGAATTGCCATAAATGCTTGCTAATTTAAATAACTAGGGGCAGAATTTAAAGCGTATTGCATTTAAAGCGTATTGCATGAATATCTTACAATACTTGTTGTCCTCAGCCTGACTTCTAAAACTGGGTTTCCACGCAAAATGGAGTTTTCATGCATAAGATTATTATATCGCTGATTTGCTGTTTATTACCCACCTTCGCCTTCGCTGACACGGTTAAAATCCATGACAATGCACCGGACAGTCATATTGTGGTGAAAGGAGATACGCTGTGGGACATCTCCGCCAAGTTTTTCAAGGATCCATGGCAATGGCCACAAATCTGGGGTTTGAACAAAGATACCATTAAAAATCCACACTGGATTTATCCCGGTGATGTGGTTCATTTGGATCGTGCAAACGGTACACTGCACATCGGTAAAATTAAAAAAATCGAAGAAACAACCGAAGCAGGCACATCAGACAGTGTAAAAATTTCCCCCCAGGTGCACGTGCAAAACAACGCACACAACGCAATCTCCAGTATTCCAGCTAGTGCCATCGAACCTTTCCTAAGCAGGCCACTAATAATTGAGAAAGATTTGCTAGCTAAAGCACCAGCCATCGTTGGCACCCACGAAAAACGCGTCCTTTTGGGCAGCGGAGATATAGCATACGCTAACGGCCTGTCCAAAGACCACGGGGTACTGTGGCAAATTTACCGCCCGGGCAAAACATTGCTTGACCCGGATAACAAAGAAGTGTTGGGATACGAAGCAGTTTATTTGGGTGATGCAGAAGTTGAAAAGTTCGCCGATATCAGCACGCTTAAGATCACCAAGGCACTTAAGGAAATTAACAAAGGGGATCGACTTATCCAAGCTTCCAGTGAGTTTGCCGGAAGCTATATACCCCGCGTTCCAGACGGCCAGATTGCGGCACGCGTTATTTCTATTTACATGGGCGTTTCCCAAGCGGGCCAACATTCTATCGTAACCCTCAACAAAGGGCTTCGTGATGGCCTGGAAAATGGCCATGTACTGGCGCTATATCGCAAGGGAGATGTGGTAAAGGAAAAAGGGGAAACCTTCATCCTGCCAGATGTACGTTATGGCCTGTTATTTGTATTCCGTACTTTTGACAAAGTAGCCTACGCTCTAGTGATGCGAACCCAACTGCCTGTGCAATTGTTGGATAGCGCGCTAACACCCTGACTTCCCAACCTATGGACGCTGAACTTGCGTCATGGCTTGCCTTAAACCGGATACCTGGTTTAGGCAATGAAGGTTTGCGCCGTCTGTTACAAGCTTTCGGTACTCCCGCCCAAATCTTCGCCACACCGTTGCAGACTCTCCAGCAAGTCGTTCAGCCAGCCATTGCTGCAACTATCACTCAAGGTTGGGACGAAGCAACACTAGCACCCATTGCCAGTTGGCTGGCTGACCCACACAACCATATTGTCACGCTGGCAGACCCTGACTATCCCCAGGCTCTGCTAAACATTTCCGACCCACCATTACTGCTGTATGTAAAAGGACGGCTCGAATTGCTTAACCACCCGGCGCTCGCCGTCGTTGGCAGCCGTAATGCCACTCCACAAGGGTTAAGCAATGCGGAAGCTTTTGCCCAGACAGCCAGCGCTGCTGGACTGTGCATTGTCAGCGGCATGGCGCATGGCATAGACGCCGCGGCACATCACGGAGGGTTGCGCGAGTACGGTTCCAGCATAGGTATCGTTGGCACGGGGCTGGACAAAGTTTACCCTGCCGCCAATCGCCAGCTGGCACACCAATTGGCACAGGAAGGCGCGTTGGTTTCCGAGTTTTCATTAGGCACTCCACCACTAGCGGCAAATTTTCCGCGCCGGAATCGCATTATTAGCGGCCTTAGCTTAGGGTGTTTAGTAGTCGAAGCCTCTCTGCAGAGCGGTTCACTGATTACCGCCCGTATGGCCTCTGAACAAGGACGCGACATTTTCGCCATTCCCGGCTCCATCCACGCCCCACAGACAAAAGGATGCCATCATTTGATCAAGCAGGGCGCTAAGCTGGTAGAGTGCGCGCAAGACATTCTAGAGGAGCTGGGACATTTCTCCACCAGCACAGCCCTGCAATCTTCCGTATTCAAAGAACACCCTTTATTCACACATTTAGGTTTTGATCCGGTAGATATGGACAGCTTGAGCCAGCGTAGTGGCTTGACGATTGGAGAGCTATCCGCCATCCTGTTACAACTGGAACTGGATGGCGACATCGCAACTTTACCAGGAGGGCTTTACCAGCGTATAAATTAAACCTATGACTGTCAATTACATAACATATTGTTTATTATATATAAATACATTACCATTAAATAACGGACGCACCAATTTAATCAATAAATTACGAGAGAAATCCGACAAGCTCCTAGTGAACAACACCTATCACAGGAGAAGAAAAACTATAATTATTCATAATCCCTTACTCTTGGTTTAATTACACCTAAGTTTAATAATCATCTACTTAATCAATTTTTTATCGGGACATTATGTTTGACATCTTAGTGTTTTTATTTGAAAGTTATTTTCATGCTGGCCGCTACCCCAATTCCGACAAGCTATCCCGCAAGTTATCCGCCGCCGGATTCGAAGATGAGGATATTCATCTGGCGCTGGCCTGGCTGTCTGGCCTAGAGCAATTAAACAAAGCAAACTATCCGTCCACCATTAACGATAGCGGTGAGCGTTTTTATGCTGATTTGGAAATCAAGCGCATTAGCTTTGAGGTACGTAGTTTTCTGACATTTTGGGAACAAAATAAAGTAATCACACCCGTGGAACGGGAAATGATCCTCGACCGCGCGGTCGCATTGAACCGTGAAAATTTGCCGCTGGACAAAATCAAGCTCATCGTTCTCATGGTGTTGTGGAATCAACGTCAAGACTTGGATCCTTTAATAATCGAAGACCTGCTTACTCCGGCTGACTCCAGTCGCTTACATTAAATATTAAAATTAAACACCACCATGGCGAGTAATCTACTAATCGTTGAATCCCCGGCCAAAGCCGTCACCCTGAAAAAATATCTGGGTAAAGATTTTGAGATACTGGCGACCTATGGACATGTGCGCGACCTGATACCCAAATCAGGGGCGATCGATACTGAACATGATTTTGCCATGCAGTACGAAATTATTGCGCGAAACAGCAAACATGTAGACGCCATCGCCAAAGCCGCCGCTCAGGCAGACAATATCTATCTGGCGCCTGACCCGGATCGTGAGGGGGAAGCCATAGCCTGGCATGTCGCTGAGCTGCTCAAAGGCAAGCGCAATTTGAAAAACAAATCCATGCAGCGCGTAGTGTTCTACGAAATTACCCAGTCTGCGGTGCGCGAAGCGGTGGCACATCCGCGTGAAATTTCGATTCCCTTGGTAAACGCGCAACAGGCGCGGCGTGCGCTGGATTACTTGGTGGGTTTCAATCTGTCGCCGCTACTATGGCGCAAAATACGCCCCGGGCTTTCTGCCGGACGCGTGCAAAGCCCGGCGCTGCGCCTGATCGTAGAACGCGAATTAGAAATCGAGGCATTCCGCTCACAGGAATATTGGACTGTGCATCTCGACAGCCAGAAAAATAGCCAACCATTTACCGCCAAACTGTTTCAATATCAAGGGAAAAAACTGGAGCAGCTAGGTATAGCCAGCGAGGCGGAATACCAGAAGATTTTTGACAATATCAGTGCGGCCAAATTGCCGCCGCGCGTGGTGCGCGTGGAAAAGAAAGCTAAGCAGCGCTATGCCGCTGCGCCATTCACCACCTCCACGCTGCAACAGGAGGCAGCACGCAAACTAGGTATGCCTACTGACCGCACTATGCGTATCGCCCAACAGCTTTATGAAGGGATCGACATCGGCGGTCAGGCTGTAGGACTAATCAGTTATATGCGTACCGATTCCGTCACGCTGGCGCAGGAAGCCCTGCAGGAAATACGTGGTTATATCGCTGCACAATTTTCACCGGACTATTTGCCTAAAACAGCACTGCTCTATAAAAGTAAAGCCAAGAATGCGCAGGAGGCTCACGAAGCCATACGGCCAACCTCTATTGCACGCACCCCGGAGAACATGCGGGAGTTTCTCACCATAGATCAAGCGCGGCTCTATGAAATGATCTGGAAGCGTACCCTCGCCTGTCAAATGGCTCCCGCGCGTTTCGATACAGTCAGTCTTGATATCCGCCTCGGCGGGGATGACACCCTGTTTCGCGCCAGCGGCCAAACCCTTATATTTCCTGGATTTATCGCGGTCTACCAAGAAAGCACGGATGACAGCGAAGAAGAAGAAAACAAAAAATTGCCGCCTTTGGAAGAGGGAGAGACTATTCCTCTTGATAAATTATATGGTGAACAGCATTTTACCCAGCCGCCCCCGCGATTTTCCGAAGCCAGTTTAGTAAAAACTTTAGAAGAGCATGGCATCGGGCGTCCCTCAACTTATGCCAGCATCATTTCCACGCTACAGGCTCGTGAATATGCAATGCTGGACAAAAAACGATTCAAGCCGACCGATGTTGGACGTGTTGTTATCCGTTTCCTCACGGAACATTTTACGCGCTATGTCGATTACGGATTTACTGCACAAATGGAGGATGAGCTGGATGAAATTTCCGATGGCAAGCGCGACTGGATTCCAGTATTAAACGATTTCTGGCATCCCTTCACTGCGCTTATACAAGATAAGAAGAACATCGAGCGCAAAGATGTAACCCAAGAATTAATTGACGAAGCCTGCCCCAAATGCGGCAAGCCTTTAGCTACCCGCTTGGGCAAACGTGGCAACTTTATTGGCTGCACAGCCTACCCAGAGTGCGACTACACTCGCAACCTCGCCGGTGAAGCCGATACAGGGGAAGCGCGCAAAGAACTGGGGAGCGATCCAGTCAGCGGCCTGCCGGTGTTATTGTTGCGCGGCCCTTATGGGTATTACATACAACTCGGTGAAGTAGAGGCAGGCTCCAAAACAAAACCAAAACGTATTTCCTGGCCGAAGGAATTATCTCCAGAACAGGCAGACCTTGCTGCCGCTACACAATTGCTGCAACTTCCCAAGGAATTGGGACTCCACCCCGAAAGCGGAAAAAAAATTATCGTCAACATTGGACGTTTCGGCCCTTATGTCGGGCATGATGGAAAATTTAAATCCATTCCCAAGGGAGACAGTGTTTTCACCATACAGTTGGAACGCGCAGTAGCCTTATTAGCAGAGGCAAGAACTTCCAATACTGTATTACGGGAACTGGGCGCGCATCCTGATGACCAAAAGCCAGTGGAGGTCTGCAATGGCCGTTATGGGCCCTACGTAAGACATGGAAAAGTTAACGCCACGCTGCCTAAAGACTTATCCCCGGAAGAAATAACATTACAAGAAGGTTTGGCGCTGCTAGCCGAACGTGTGGCAAAAGGGCCATCTTTGAAGAAAGCCGCAGCCAAGAAAAAACCTGCTACTCCGAAAAAATCCACTGCGCCAAAAAAGCCTGTCGCTCCGAAAAAGCCAGCTACCCCAAAAAAGTCAGCTACTCCGAAAAAATCCGCGACTAAGTAATAAGATGTCCGAATATGAATTTTTCAGCAAATTTATCCGAAAAACACACGATAATTACTTGAGTTTGAGCAGTTCAGTCTTAAGCGCTTCGACATTCTTCTGGTGCAATGTTACCTGCACCTGCAAGGCTTTTATATTTTCTTCATATTTGGCCGCATTTCGATAGCCCTTACCGTCTTTGTCCTTCAAAATTTCCGGGTGTTCTTTCCCATTCATCAGGTTCTGGCGAGCTTCTTCGACCAACTTTTGTTCTGTTGATAATTCTTCTTCAAGTATTTTGCGACGCAAATTATCGCGATTTTTCTGTGTATCCGAATCTACCTTAAGGAAATCGGAGGGCGTAGCGTTATTGCGCGCATGCGCAGGAGACGGCACGATGGTCAGTGGTCCCAAATCAAGCTTCTTGGAGCCTCTAATAGGTGTGCTGGAATAAGTCACATGCCCGTCAGCGTCGACTTTTTTATATATTTCCGCCTGTGCCCAGCTGACATAACCAACACACAGAAAAACTAATAGGTAATGTGGCTTCATCATTCGTGTCTTACAAGAATTATGTTAGATGCAGTATAAATCCAAAGTCAGAGTGTTTGATAAAACATGCGGGTTCCATAGCCAGACATCCAGCTGCTGACGTATCAATCTTATAAGAATATTTTTATAACAAACGTGACTTATCACCTGATACAAAGCCACATAGGGGCATGTTTACTCCCTTGCCCAGAGCAATTATTTTAAACAACTCACCCATCTCAGCAGGACTAGTCAGCTTTTGCAGTTGTGCAGAAAGAGGAAGGTAGTCGCGAATATTTTCAGAATCGGTCTCTGCCAATAAGTCAGTAATTCCGCCGTTAATCAGGAAATAGGCTTGTGTTGTATAGCCATACAGGTGCAATCCTGCATCAATGGCCGCTTCCGCTACGGCGGTAAAATCTACATGCGCGGTAATGTCCTGCAAGCCGGGCAGAAAGAAGGGATCGTCATGTGCATGATGGCGGTAGTGGCACATGAGCGTGCCTTGTGTGCGCTGCGGATGGTAATACTCGCGCGCGCCAAAACCATAGTCAATAAATAGCAGCATACCTTGATGTAAGCGCTCGCTCAGGCTGCTAACCAAACCACGTACGGCAAGCGATACGTCACTGAGCGTGTCATCAGGCACTTTGATTTGTTGGGCAATCTCCAGCAACATTAAGTTTTCCGGCAGACGTTCCTGCCACACAAAGTTTTCTCCCTCGCTCGCCACGCCACGTTCAACAATATTCGCATCAGTCCAACGCACCAGATGCACTGGCAACGCATCCAGCACTTCGTTGGCGACAAGCACGCCAGAAATGCTATCTGGAAGCGCATCCAGCCAATGCACGCGGTCAATCAAATGGGGCAAGCGCGCTTGCAGCAATGATTGCTGCCGCCCGCGCAAGTCGGCGCTGACTTCCAGGATGTCATAGCGTTCGGGCAAACTATTCTGCCGTTCCAGCTCGCCCAATATATCAACCGCCAACTTACCGCTACCCGCGCCAAGCTCGAGAATATGCGGAGTACTTTGCGCCATAATTTCAATTAATTGTCGCGCCAACGTTCGGCCAAATAACGACGAAATTTCCGGCGCGGTGACAAAATCCCCAGCTTCGCCGAACTTACGTGCCCCGGCGCTGTAATAACCCATTCCTGGCGCATATAACGCCAATTCCATGAAACGCGAAAATGGAATCCACCCTCCCTGCCGCGCAATATCATGATGAATCAAATCACGCAGTTGATCGCTGTGCGCTTGGGCTTCGGGGGATGGCAAGGGCAGTGAGGACATGATTGAGCGATGGGGATGTGTTAAATTACAAGCCGTAAGTTTAGGGGAGAGCACCATGCAAGGTAAAGTGGTATTAGTGACGGGTGGCGCAAAGCGCGTGGGCGCGGCGATCTGCCGCAAGCTGCACGCAGCGGGGGCGAACATTGCGCTGCACTACCGTTCTTCTGCGCAGGATGCATTGGCTTTGCAGTCCGAGTTGCAAGCCGAGCGTCCTGGCTCTGCGCTGCACATACAGGCAGATCTGCTGGATCCGCAAGCTCTGTTCCGGCTGGTAGAGGAAACCATCAGCCACTTTGGGCGTCTGGATGCGCTGGTTAATAATGCTTCCAGTTTTTTTGCAACGTCACTAAGCGATGTGAACGATCAAAACTGGAACGACCTCATTGGCACCAACCTGAAAGCCCCACTGCTGCTCGCACAAGCGGCAGCGAGGGAGTTGCGCCACAACCACGGCGCCATTGTCAACATCGTGGACATCCATGCCGAACGGCCAATGCGTGGGCACTTGTTATATAGCATAGCAAAGGGCGGACTGTCGGCGCTCACGCGCGCGCTGGCGCAGGAAATGGCCCCACAGGTGCGCGTCAACGCGATTGCCCCTGGCGTCATTGTGTGGCCTGAAACTGCGGAGTGGGACGATGAGACGCGTCGGAGAAAGATCATCGCGCATACCTTGCTCAAACGCGAAGGCGAGCCAGACGACATTGCCCGTACCGTGAAGTTTTTATTAAACGATGCGCCCTACATTACCGGACAAATTATCGCGGTGGATGGCGGACGCAGTATCAACCTTTGAATGAGCAATATGAACGCCATCACACACCCCATCCATTTTGAGCACCACTCCAGCAATTTTAACCGCCTGCGCGGACGACTGGAACAACAAGTTGGCCGCGCTATCGGCGACTTCAACATGATCGAAGAAGGCGATACCATAATGGTGTGCATGTCCGGTGGCAAGGATTCTTACACCCTGCTGGAAATTTTGCGTACGTTGCAAAAACGCGCACCGATTAATTTTCGCCTGATCGCCATGAATCTGGATCAGAAGCAGCCGGGTTTTCCGGAGCATATCCTGCCCGACTATTTCAAATCGATTGGCATCGAGTATCACATTGAAACCCAGGATACCTATTCCATCGTCAAGGAGAAAATCCCGGAAGGCAAAACCACCTGCTCACTCTGCTCGCGTTTACGTCGCGGCATCATCTATCGCGTGGCCGGAGAGCTGGGTGCAAACAAGATCGCATTGGGCCACCACCGCGACGACATGATAGAAACGCTGTTCCTGAATATATTCTTTGGCGGCAAACTCAAGGCTATGCCACCGAAGCTGGTTACGGATAAGGGCGACCACGTGGTGATTCGCCCATTGGCTTATTGCGCCGAGAAAGATATTGCCAGTTTTGCCCGCACCCTGAAATTTCCCATCATTCCGTGCAATCTGTGCGGTGCGCAGGAAAACCTGCAACGCCAGAATATCAAGGAAATGTTAACGGCATGGGAGCGCCAGTACCCCGGCCGCAGCCAGTCCATTTTCACCGCCATGCAGAACGTTAAACCCTCCCACCTAATGGACAGCAAACTGTTTGACTTCAAGAATATCAATGTGGGCGACATGGTGGATGAAGGGGATGTGGCATTTGATGGGTAAGTGTTCAGCACAGCCAGGACATATGAACTTCAGGCTAAAAATATTAAAGGGCACCTCTAAAAATCCAATTTTCGTCACAATACGGCGTTACTCGAAAAAAATTATCGCTTACATATCAATTATATGCCGCGCTCAAATTTTTTACTCATGCCTTGTCTTGCCTAGAAACTTGAATTTTTAGAGGCGCCCTAAAGATCAACTCAAAAACTGAGGAATTACAATTATGTTGACAGCAACCCAAAAGAAAACCGCCGAGGCTCTCATCAATATCTTCGAGACCGGCGAAGTGCTGGGTGATTACGGCCAGGTGACACTAATTGCAGGTGACACTGGACATCTCACCTTCGGCCGGTCGCAGACCACACTGGGCTCAGGTAATCTATATGAGTTGATGCAACGCTATTGCGCCAACTCGGGTGCCCGCTTTAGCTCCCGTTTAGAATCCTACCTGCCACGCTTTGCGGCACGCGACCTTAAGCTGGATAAAGAATTTAAACTACATAACCTGCTACGTGCCAGTGCTGACGACAACGTTATGCGCGATACACAGGACACTTTTTTCGATGAAACCTATTGGCAGCCTGCCGCTCAAACTGCAGAACGCTTAAAAATTACTAGTCCACTTGGTGTAGCGGTGGTATACGACAGTTTCGTGCACGGTTCATGGAAATTAATGCGCACCCGCACCATACAACAAGTCGGCGATATCTCCAGCGTCAGCGAGCAGAAATGGATTGCCGCTTACATAGCCATCCGTCGCGCTTGGTTGGCCGAAAATACTCGCGCCGATTTACGCGCCACCGTCTATCGCATGGATACCTTCCAACGCCTGATTGATCAGGGTTACTGGGGGCTAGAGCTACCGCTGGTTGTACGCGGCCAAGAAATTTCCAACGTAACACTTTCAGCCACTCCTCGCGGCTGCTACGATGGCCCGCAGCCTGGAACGCGCCCATTGGCTTTGCAATC
This sequence comes from Candidatus Nitrotoga sp. CP45, assembly GCA_003402375.1. Taxonomy (GTDB): domain Bacteria; phylum Pseudomonadota; class Gammaproteobacteria; order Burkholderiales; family Gallionellaceae; genus Nitrotoga. The sequence goes on along the minus strand of QFXJ01000051.1, from coordinate 31,631 downwards.
GCCTCTGCAACGCGGGCTGGATGTGCGCCTTCTCCAGCTAGGGCTATCGGATCGCGGCGTGGACATTAAAGCGGATGGAATATTCGGTCAAACCTCACGGCAACTCATTAAAGAATACCAGTCTACTCATGGCCTGCCAGTGACCGGTGCCGCCGACGTGGCGTTGATCGCCCAGCTTATTGCATGAACTATTAACGACATCCTCACTTACGGCCCTTGGAGTATCGGAATAGCACACGCTTGCTTTCCCACCTCATTTACAGTAATTTGTTCGCTTACGTAGGGGTCCTCGTCATCAATGCGACGAGGTGAGAGATACCCTTTGAACCTGTACGGATAATGCCGTCGTAGGGAAGCGTCAGTTGTTACTATGATGCTCCTTGCTTTTTTGGAGCAACCCACCATGAATGCCCATCCGAAGTTTTTAAGCCAAGCTGCCCACGTTGACGAAGCGGCAGTGCAGCCTTTACCAAATTCGCGCAAAATTTATGTTGCGGGATCACGCCCCGACATTCAAGTGCCGATGCGTGAAATCTCGCAATCTGACACGCCAGCAAGTATGAATGCGGAAAAAAATCCGCCAATATATGTGTATGACTGCTCCGGCCCCTACACCGACCCGGCCGCCAAGATAGACATCCGTTCCGGTTTGCCGACACCACGCATGCCGTGGATTATCGAGCGTAACGACACCGAAGAACTATCCGGCCCGTCGTCGCAATATGGCACCGCACGTTTGAATGATCCCGAGCTGACCGAATTACGCTTCAATCTGCTCCGCAAACCTCGTCGCGCGAAAGCGGGCGCTAACGTGTCGCAAATGCACTACGCACGCCAGGGCATCATCACGCCGGAGATGGAATTTGTCGCGATCCGCGAAAATATGCGTCGCAAAGAGTATCTCGAAGAATTAAAAGCATCCGGTCCGCTGGGAAATAAATTGGCCAATTTAATGGGCCGTCAGCATCCCGGCCAGTCTTTCGGCGCCAGCATTCCGGCCGTGATTACGCCCGAGTTTGTGCGCGATGAAATCGCCCGTGGTCGCGCCATCATCCCCGCCAATATCAATCATCCCGAAGTCGAGCCGATGATTATCGGCCGCAATTTCTTGGTGAAAATAAACGCCAATATCGGCAACTCGGCCGTCACTTCCAGCATCGGCGAAGAAGTTGAAAAGCTGACGTGGGCGATTCGCTGGGGTGCTGACAACGTAATGGATCTCTCCACCGGCAAGCATATCCACGAGACGCGTGAATGGATCATTCGCAATTCACCAGTACCGATCGGCACAGTGCCAATTTACCAGGCACTAGAGAAAGTCAACGGCAAAGCCGAAGACTTGACTTGGGAAATTTACCGCGACACGCTGATTGAGCAAGCCGAGCAAGGCGTCGATTACTTTACGATTCATGCTGGAGTGTTGCTCCGTTACGTCCCGTTAACAGCCAACCGCATGACGGGCATCGTATCGCGCGGCGGTTCAATCATGGCCAAATGGTGTTTGGCCCATCATAAAGAATCGTTCCTGTACGAACATTTCGAAGATATCTGCGAGATCATGAAAGCTTATGACGTCAGCTTCAGCCTCGGCGATGGCCTGCGTCCCGGCTCGATTTTTGATGCCAATGACGAAGCGCAACTGGGCGAACTGAAAACACTCGGTGAACTCACCCAAATTGCATGGAAACATGATGTACAAGTGATGATCGAAGGCCCCGGCCATGTGCCCATGCACCTGATCAAAGAGAACATGGATCTGCAACTGGAACAATGCCATGAAGCGCCGTTCTATACACTGGGGCCGCTCACTACAGACATTGCACCGGGCTATGACCACATCACCTCCGGTATCGGAGCGGCAATGATCGGCTGGTACGGCACTGCGATGCTGTGCTACGTGACACCCAAGGAACACCTCGGCTTGCCTAATAAAGCTGATGTCAAAGAAGGCGTCATCACCTACAAGCTCGCGGCGCATGCTGCCGACCTCGCCAAGGGCCATCCCGGCGCGCAGATTCGCGACAACGCGCTATCCAAGGCACGCTTTGAATTCCGCTGGGAAGATCAGTTCAACCTTGGCCTCGACCCTGACAAGGCGCGCGAATTCCATGACGAAACGTTGCCCAAGGATTCCGCCAAAGTCGCGCATTTCTGCTCCATGTGCGGGCCTCATTTCTGTTCGATGAAAATCTCGCAGGAAGTACGAGACTATGCCGCCACTCAAGGCGTAGACGAACAAACTGCCCTTCAAAAAGGAATGGAACAAAAAGCGGTGGAATTCGTGAAACAGGGGACGAATATTTATAGCAAGGCATAGTCATGTGTCACATCCGCAATCAGCGCCAGTTTATGCATCTTACAGGTGCCTTTGTCGGCATTTTTTAGGATGTCAACTTTACGTTAGCTAAGAAAGCGCAAAGGGATGAATCTTGAGCAAGAAACTGTGCGCATATTGTGGAAAGCGTGACGCCACCGACAAGGAACATGTTTTCCCCAAGTGCTTGTATCCAGAATCGAAAGCGAAGTCGAGAGTACAACGCCTGACCATCCAATCCTGCAATTTGTGCAATAACGGGTGGGCAGATGATGAAGCACATTTTCGAAACATCCTGTCATTGGCGGGCGAGCCAAATGACTGTCGCTACGAACTCTGGAACACAACGGTTCAACGCAGCTTCAAGCAAGTTGATGGCCCCCGTCGCATCCAAGATATTGTCAATACTTGGCAACCAGTCGAAATTGATGGCAAATCCAAACACATGGTCTATCCCGGGAAAGATCCGAGAGTCATTCGTGTCGTCAAAAAAATCGTTCGCGGACTAAGTCATTACCATAACATTCTGTCGGCTGTGCCCGAATCGCGTGTCTGGGCGGATGTAATGAAATATCGGATGCCCGAGGAGTTCTTAACGCAACTGACTTACGCTCACCGTGAACCAGATGTTGCTGAGTATTACTTCTCAGTTATTGAAGAGGTCGGAATACAGTCAGCTTGGCTTATAACATTCTTTGAGAAGATCAAATTTATCGTAATTATTGAGTCATCAGCGCGATAGGTTGGGCTGAATGAATGAAGCCCAACATCACGAAACGAACGGGGTCAGTCAGTAGTGAACCACAGTAGGTTATATCTCGCGTGAACTTAGTCAAGTAGGGTGGGCACGCTGTGCCCACGTGGGCATCTGCACGTTGACCATGCCCGTGTTTAACCGGGTTGAATGGCTGAATGCGTTGGTGAGCCGGTGTGAGTAAGTCGGGCGGGCGGGGCTCAATCGCCGTCTTCAAACTCCGCCGCCAGTAGATACTTGAGCGTAAATGTATCATAGTCGAAATCGGTGTCGTCCGAGACCTTCGCCAAAACCAGGGGTGCAAGGTGCTTCCGCTCCTCCGCGGTCTCTAAGTCTGAGAAGTTGGCCGCAGCCGCCGCGGCGTACATTTCATCCATCAGCCGTCTTGCCCGCGCATCGTAGTTCTCGATGTCGGGATTACCGCCATGAAGGATGTTATCCTCGATCCAGGTCTCAGCCCAATTTTGGAAACGCTTGCTCATGATTGCCCACCTTTCTTCTGTATCGTATTCGGGGCCGGTTTTCCCGGGCCACTCTGACCCACCCGATATTTCGGTCCAAGTGAATAAAAGTCTACTACATCGCATTAGATGCTTCAATAGCGTGGTAGTTTGGGGCTGAAGCCCAACATCTCACTCACGCTTGGTCTGGTGGGGGAATAAATAGGGTCAAATTCACTGCTGCCCCACTTATTTCAAGCATTTCGGATGAATCATTCGACATCACTTATCCATATAGAAAAAATAAGGTGCCATCTTATGGCAGAACTTACTTCCTTTTTATAGAAGTAGATATAACATCAAAGAGATGCAGCATGCTGTTAGCAAAAATTGATGGCAATATACTGAACTCTTAAACAAATATTGGGTGCGATCATGAAAACTACTTTGATTACTGGCGCTAACCGTGGGATCGGACTGGAGTTTTCCAGGCAATATGCTGCAGATGGCTGGATTGTTTTGGCTTGTAGTCGGAATCCAGGGAAATCGGATGAGCTTAATAAACTGGCTGCCCAATATCCTGAGCTTATAAAAATTCTGGCTCTTGATGTCTCTGATCATGCGCAGATTGAGCGCTTGGCCCAGGAACTGTCCGATGAATCTATCGACCTACTCATTAGCAATGCGGGCATCTATCCGAAGTCGGACGTAAATAGTTTCGGTCATATCGATTATGCGGAATGGATGCAGGTATTCCGCATCAATACCATGGCGCCACTCAAAATGGTTGAAACATTTGCCACTCAACTCGCTCGTAGTGAGAAAAAAATTTTTGTGGCCATAACTAGCAAAATGGGGAGCATTGCGGACAATAGCGGAGGTAGGAATTACCTTTATCGTTCAAGCAAAACAGCAGTAAATATGGTCGTAAAGAGCCTTGCAATTGATCTACAGTCTGCTGGAATCACTTCGATCGTAATTCATCCAGGTTGGGTCAAAACTGATATGGGTGGGCCGAACGCTTTGATCTCTACCGAGCAAAGCGTTTCAGGCATGCGACAAGTGATTAGCAACCTTTCAATGGCCGATTCAGGAAAATTCTTTAGTTATGACGGCCAGGAAATACCTTGGTAATTACCCTGGACCATTACATCGGCGCAGTGATTGGCAAGAAAGTTTTTAGAAGCGTGATGAATATACCTATGTGGACAAAGCTTACTTCTGAAAGCGCCTGACTACTTGGATTTGGAAATCAAAGCTCCAGCACCGGGCAACGATTTTGAATTTATTGCTATGGCAACCGCTCCGACTATTGCCATTCCGGCAGCAATTAAAAATGAATGTTTATGATTGGATTCACCTCTTTGATTTGCTTCATTAACAGGTCGATTTATTTCACTCGATTTTCTAGCCTCTTCGCAAGTGAATCCGGATGACATTCTTTTTTCAATACCAGCTTTCATGGTTTCATATAGGCCTTCCCTGGCTGGGACAAGCCTTGCACTTTGCCTGTGTATATCCGCATGAGTAAACTTGTTGAAGTTATTTTTAGCCATGGTAAATCTCCTTCTTTTAAATAAATCAAACTATCCATATCTATATTGTGAACATGCACTACGGTGGAAAACGATTACTGTTTATCGCAATAAAGCTCTTCATTTTCAATTACCTAGCCAAAACTAGAATGTACTCCAAACTTCTCTTTTTCAGTTAATTTAAAAACCAACCTAATGCTCGCGCTATTTGTGTAAGCAAAATACATGCTACATTTTAAATGTATAATTAAAACAGTTATTTAAATAATAATTTAATTTGAAACTAAAAATATAGCAGTGATAATGTCACTCTTTGCAGATTACATTTACTGTAATATTTATAATACATTGAATATACTTAATAAACACTTGTCGTTAATTAAAGACAATTGAGTTAGATATATTTCATTTCAAATTTTAGACTTGCATGAAAATGGTTAGAAGCTATTGTTGAGGTCGGCTAGCATTTCAGGCTTACGCCTAAGTCGGACTGGTCTCCATGTAAATGAGCTCCCAAATGTGTCCGTCAATATCTTCAAACCTGTGTCCGTACATGAAGCCATGGTCTTCAGGTTTACGTAGAGCTGTTCCGCGCGCTATCAGCGCTTTTTCGATAAGCTTGCCGACTTCAGTACGGCTGTCGCATGATAAACAAACTAGCACTTCAGTGCTGCTCTTTGCGTCGCAGATTGGTTTTTCCGTAAACGTCGCGAAGAACGGTTCGGTGAGCAACATAACGTAAATGTTCTCGCTGATGATCATGCATACGGCTATGTCATTCGAATAATCAGGGTCAACAGACCATTGTTTTTATTGGATTTGTGCTTGCAATGGACAATCTGGGATAAATCTGTCTTGCCATGATGATCCTCGTAGAAAGTAAGTGGTGATGGACGCTAACGTGCCCGATCGGAAAGAATTAGCTGTATCACCGAACGACGCTCGTATTGAAGTGAGGATTTTCAATGATTTCCAAGCGATTGCAAAAGGGGGCTTTTACAGCAGCCACCTTGATACCCTCACCGACTTCGGCAACAGGCTCCAGCATAGAAGCCCCCAGCTCTAGCAATCAGGCATAAGCAGATTCGATGTTTGCCACACCCCAAAGCGGTTGAGGGCCGACTGCTCCGGGTTACGCGCTCGGCAACAACCTGAGCTCAAAGCCACCAACGGAAAACCCGACATAGAACGGTTCATCGAAATAGGATCCTTGACCGAGCACCTTCGAATACCAATCTTTGACGGCAGCAAGGTCTGGGGCAGGATATATAACGGTGCGGAGGCCGAGGATCATAAGTGTGACTCCAATGCATTTTCGGTTGAAGTTACTGTACGTTAATCATTTCTGCGCATTACTTACAAGTATTATTAGGCTGAGCACCTACAAAATAGATTTAATTACATAATTACTGTAACAATAAATTCGATTCGAGGGCAGTGGCCATATGATGCACAGACGTTTGCGTCATAAGCTGAATCGCGAAGATTGGAAACGCTAACAATAGCTTCGTTGGCCGACCCCAGCAAATGATCAATGAGGAAAATCGAGGATCTTCGTTGGTATGCGCCACAATGGTGGTGCGTAGCACAGGGGTTTAGTGCCGCAAATAAATTTTCCCCTTGCACAATCCAGGTAAGTTGGCTCAATATACGCGTTTTCCTGAACCCAATACGGCGGCCATGCCGCCGTCTGTCATTCTATGTCACATTTGATGAACACCTATGCTCGCCTGCCAGTCACCTTCAAGCACGGTGAAGGCGTTTGGCTGTGGGACAGCAATGGCAAACGCTACCTCGATGCGCTGTCCGGCATCGCTGTCAACACTCTGGGGCATGCCCACCCACGCTTAACGGCGGCGCTTACGGAGCAAATCAGCAAACTGATACACGTTTCCAACTTGTATCAGATATACGAGCAAGAAGCTGTAGCCGACAAGCTGTGCGAGCTGGCCAACATGCAAGAGTTGTTCTTGTGCAATTCTGGCTGTGAGGCTAATGAAGCTGCAATCAAGTTGGCACGTCTATATGGCCATCAGCAAGGCATTGAAAATCCAGCCATTATCGTAATGGAAAAAGCGTTTCATGGCCGCACTTTGGCTACACTGTCCGCCACCGGCAACCGCAAAGTACAGGCGGGATTCGAACCACTGGTGAAAGGTTTTGTGCGCGTTCCTTATGATGACCTGGATGCCATACATCAAGTTGCCGAACACAACCCTAATGTCGTAGCGGTACTAATCGAGCCTATTCAAGGCGAAGGCGGAATCCGTACCTTGGATATCCATTATCTCGAGCAACTGCGCAAAATCTGTGACCAGCACAACTGGCTGTTGATGCTGGATGAAGTGCAATGCGGTATTGGCCGTACCGGCAAATGGTTCGCCCACCAGCATACGGGCATCCTGCCGGACGTAATGACACTAGCCAAAGGTATCGGCTCCGGCATTCCTGTTGGCGCCTGCCTAGCCGCTGGCAAGGCTGCGGGAACCTTTAAGCCGGGCAATCATGGCTCTACTTTCGGCGGCAACCCATTAGCATGTGTTGCTGTGCTAACCACGCTGGCGATAATGGAAGAAGACCAGCTGGTAGCGAATGCCGCCACGGTAGGCGAATTTCTACAGCAGGGCTTACGCACACGCCTGGCCGCAGTGGCTGGCGTGGTGGAAATTCGAGGGCAGGGGCTGATTATCGGCATTGAGCTGGACAGGAGCTGCGGGGAATTGGTTAAGCAAGCCTTGGCGCAAGGACTGTTGATCAACGTCACCGCTGACAATGTTATCCGGCTGCTACCCGCAATGGTGTTCACTACCGCAGAAGCGCTGCAATTGCTGGACCAGCTATGCCCGCTGATTACCAATTTCCTGGCGCAAGGCGCATAACGTGAACATTAAACATTTTTTACAATTCAAAGACTTTACCCGTGCAGAGTTTGAACACATGTTTGCCCGCGCGCACATCATCAAGCAACGCTTCAAAAACTACCAGCTCTATCATCCACTAGTGGATCGCACTTTAGTGATGATCTTTGAGAAAAGCTCCACGCGTACACGCCTATCATTTGAGGCAGGCATGCAGCAACTTGGCGGCAATGCCATTTACCTCAACACGCGCGATTCTCAACTAGGGCGTGGTGAGCCGGTAGAAGACGCCGCACAAGTTATCTCCCGCATGAGTGACTTGGTGATGATCCGTACTTTCGAGCAAGAAATCATCGAACGCTTTGCCGCAAATTCAAGAGTACCGGTGATTAACGGCCTGACCAATGAATACCATCCTTGTCAGATATTGGCTGATATCTACACGTATATCGAGCAGCGTGGCTCCATTCAGGGCAAAACCGTTGCATGGATCGGTGATTCCAATAATGTATGCAATACCTGGTTACAAGCAGCGGAGGTGTTCGACTTCAACGTCCATGTTTCCACCCCACCTGGCTATGAAGTTGAGCCAGAACGCGCCGGACTATTCGGTGAAGACCACTATGAAGAATTTGCTGACCCGATGGATGCGGCGCGCAATGCCGACCTGGTTACCACCGATGTCTGGACCAGCATGGGCTTTGAGCGTGAGAACGATGCACGCCGCAAAGCTTTTGCCGACTGGATTGTGGATGCAGAAATGATGTCCGTCGCCAAACCGGATGCACTGTTCATGCACTGCCTGCCGGCGCATCGCGGAGAGGAAGTGGACGCCGCTGTTATTGACGGCCCGCAAAGCGCGGTATGGGATGAAGCAGAGAATCGATTACATGTACAAAAAGCACTGATGGAATATCTGCTATTAGGTAATGTGAATAACTAAAAGCATAAATGCAGGGTGCGCTTGTGCACCCTATTTTCATTGGTGGTTTATTAAACAGAGAAAAACGAAATGAGTGAAATCAAAAAAGTCGTCCTCGCCTACTCTGGTGGGCTGGATACCTCAGTGATCCTGAAATGGTTACAGGATACCTATCAGTGCGAAGTCGTAACTTTCACTGCCGATATTGGCCAAGGTGAAGAACTCGAACCCGCGCGCAAAAAAGCATTGCAGTTCGGCATCAAACCGGAAAATATTTTCATTGACGATCTGCGCGACGAATTCGTACGCGATTTTGTATTCCCGATGTTTCGCGCCAACACCGTATATGAGGGAGAATATCTGCTCGGCACCTCGATCGCGCGCCCGTTAATCGCCAAGCGCCAAATTGAGATCGCCAGGCAAACGTGTGCCGAAGCGGTGTCGCACGGCGCCACTGGCAAGGGCAACGATCAGGTGCGTTTCGAGCTAGGCTATTACGCACTTAACCCGAACATCAAGGTAATCGCGCCGTGGCGCGAGTGGGACTTACTCTCGCGCGAAAAACTAATGGCATACGCTGAAAAGCACAGCATCCCTGTAGATATGAAACACAAACAGGGCGGATCGCCTTATTCGATGGATGCAAACCTGCTGCACATCAGCTTTGAAGGTCGCCATCTGGAAAACCCCGCCGCTGAAGCAGAGGAAAGCATGTGGCGCTGGACAGTATCACCGGAACAAGCGCCAGACGCGGCTGAATATCTTGATATTGAATTCGAGCGCGGCGACATTGTCGGCCTCAACGGGTCGCGCATGAGCCCGGCCCAGATACTCACCATGCTTAATAAGTTGGGTGGCAAACACGGCATTGGCCGTCTTGATCTGGTAGAGAACCGCTACGTCGGCATGAAATCACGCGGCTGTTATGAAACCCCCGGCGGAACCATCATGCTCAAGGCACATCGCGCAATAGAATCCATCACGCTGGACCGCGAAGTTGCGCACCTGAAAGATGATTTAATGCCGCGCTATGCCAGTATGATTTACAACGGCTATTGGTGGAGTCCAGAACGCCGCTCACTGCAAACACTTATAGATCACACGCAACAAAAAGTTAACGGCTGGGTGCGCATCAAGCTGTACAAGGGCAATGTCATCGTGGTGGGACGCGATTCCAAAACCGATTCGCTGTTTGACCCGAACATCGCTACTTTCGAAGACGACAAGGGCGCTTACGACCAGAAAGACGCCGCCGGGTTTATCAAGCTGAACGCTCTTAGAATGCGTATTGCGGCGAAGCTAGGGTAGTAGTTAAATCTGTTCGAAATGCTTTGTGTTTATATAAAAACTTGAATAAATCAAATTAAATAATTCCCATCAGGAGTATCCATGTCCCAATTCGATAACGTTAGCGTCGTAAAAAAAGCCAATGTATTCTTCGACGGTAAGTGCGTGTCACACTCCGTCCTATTCCCGGATGGCACACGCAAAACCGTCGGTGTAATAATGCCGGGCAGCCAGCTCACTTTTAACATCGACGCCCCTGAACTAATGGAAATTACCAGTGGCACCTGTCAAGTTAAAATAGCAGGCGACGCCGCTGCTAAAACCTATACTGCCGGTATGCAGTTCAATGTGGCTGCTAACAGCAGCTTTGAAATACATGCACAGGATGCAGTCAATTACGTTTGCAGTTTTGGTTAACGAATCGAATCCACTCGTAGCCCCTCATCAAGCATTTCCTCCGTCTGAAAAAGAAGATTAAGAAGATAAAGTTTAAGGAGAACTGCAATGCCATCGTTCGATATCGTATCCGAAGTGGATAAGACGGAAGTTAAAAATGCAGTCGAGCAAACCAACAAAGAAGTTGGCACGCGCTTTGATTTCAAGGGTTCCGACGCACGTGTGGAGCAGGCAGAATTAGTGCTGACCGTGCATGCTGATAATGAATTTCAGCTGAACCAGGTGCAGGATATTCTTAATGCCAAACTTACCAAGCGCGGCGTAGACATCAAGTGCTTGGAGATTAGCGATAAGATTGAGAAAGTTAGCGGTAACAAGGTTAAACGTTCCTGTACCGTCAAAGTGGGGGTGGAAATCGAACTGGCGAAAAAAATCGTCAAATTCGTCAAGGACAGTAAAATGAAAGTACAAGCCAGCATACAAGGTGACACGGTACGGATAACTGGCAGTAAGCGTGACGATCTGCAAGCTGCCATCCAGTTGATACGCACATCCATCACTGACTTTCCGCTGCAATACCAAAACTTTCGCGACTGAAAAAATATTATTGTGAAACTAAATGCCCCCTGGCAAAGCCGGGGGCTTATTAGATAAGCCCCTCAAAGGGGCCGATAAAACCGTGAGCCGCCCAAGGCGGCTAGACGTTCAGTTTCATCTGGCCATATCGTTCATCCTCTGCTTCATCTAATCCTACTGTCGATACGAAGCAGCCTCTTGCCCAGAATGCCTCACCAGTGAAATTCCTCGACCTCCACACTTTCTTGCTATGGTGATTACACTCTTTTGTTTTTAAGGTATCCGACCACATTCAAAACCGCGTACTTCGGCGGTATGCTCAGTTATCTATGTACATGATCTGGCATCAGATGGCCTTCCACCACCTCCACTTCCTCATGCTTCGCCAATTCTCGAAATATCGCACCAAGGTGCTGGCTTAAGCTATGTACGATACCGCACAGACCATATACACGCTTGGATAGTAGTCTACGTGCGCGGTTAGACACATTTCAAACATGTCGCAGTAGCACTCCACAAGCTTTCCTAATCGGCATGTTGGAGATCTGCGTGAGCAGCTTGGAGCACCTAAACCGAAAGGAGCAGCTAATCAGGCGACTTCTTTAAAATAATCAAGAGAATTCACAATGAAACAATTAAAACATTTATTTATTACTTTCACTGCCATCGTATTCATGTCAATTTTAGGTTGCGAGTCTACTACATGATGCGGCAGAACTAATTGTGCGGGCGGGATTGGCTGCTACCCTGTTAAGCCGCCCAGGAATTTCACTTACACAGGCTTCTCGGTGAGCGACAGACTGCCCAGCTTTAATTGCAATCTGGCGGCATTGTCAGTGCTCAATGACATTGCTAATCATGTATAGCATCTGGTTTGAAATTCTTATCAGAATTTCTACTTTGTTTGCCCACTAAATCTTCATGGCATAAGCCTGCAAATCAGGCAGTTAAATGCCGTGGCCGTTTTCAACTTACAGTTTTATCACTTAAATATGCTTAAGCCATCACCAATGTATTGCATTGCGATCATGTTTGTAGACAACGTATTTCAAAGTGGAGAATGTTTCACTTGAAGGCCAGAGACACAAGAATTTCTGGTTTTTTGCTATTCCTGACTACCTGGTTTCGCAAAATCGGATGGCCACGACCTCAACTTCGCGAAGAACTACCACTAAGATCGGAACTATTTAGCGCCGATCAAATGGAGTTATATGGCAGAACGCTTGCGGCGTCCCACACAGTGTCGCCGAAACGCAGTCCAGATCAACTTTTGGCACGGTTGGCTGCGAACGAAAGTACGCTAATCAGCGTTTGTAATGTTCTGACAGCAACAGTTAAGGCGAATCATCGGCTAACTCCAGCCGGAGAATGGTTGTTCGACAATTTTCACCTACTCGAAGAGCAGATCCGTACAGCCAAACATCACCTTCCTAAAAACTATAGCCGCGAATTGCCATGCTTGGTGCGTGGGTCATCAGCTGGTCTTCCACGGGTGTACGACATCGCTCTGCAGGCTATCTCACATGGTGATGGGCGGATCGATACTGAAACACTTAGTCGACTTGTAGCAGCCTACCAGACCGTTTCTACCCTGAAGTTGGGTGAATTATGGGCGATTCCGATCATGTTGCGATTGGCGTTAATCGAGAATTTGCGCCGTGTTGCCGTATATATCGAGATTGACAGATTAGAAACAAACCTTGCCGTCAAATGGGCTGACGAAATGATCAAGGTTGTGGAGAAGGATCCAAAAGGCTTGATTTTAATTATTGCAGATATGGCGCGATCTAATCCGCCAATGACAACTCCATTTGTTTCGGAATTTGTGCGTCGGCTACAGGGACAGAGTCCCGCATTGGCATTGCCGTTGAAGTGGATTGAGCAAAGTCTTGCCGAATCAAATCGCACGATCGAGGAGTTAGTACGGTCTGGCAATCAGCAGCAGGCGGCTGATCAGGTGTCAATTTCAAACAGTATTGGCAGCCTGCGCATGCTTGGCGCTGTCGATTGGCGCGATTTTACCGAAGCTACTAGTGCAGTTGAAACGATCTTGCGGGAGGATCCGGGCGGTGTATATGGCCGTATGGATTTTGTCACCCGTGATCGCTACCGTCATGTCGTGGAACGTTTAGCCAAGGGTGGTGCTTTGTCAGAAGTGGAGGTGGCCCAAACGGCGCTTAGGCTGGCGCGCGAAGGTGCGGCAATGGGGAAGGACGATGAGATTGCAGCCCATGTTGGGTTTCATTTGATCGGTAAAGGATTACCCTATCTTGAGCGAACGGTGCAGGCACGCCTGTCTATTCTTGAGAAGCTATGCCATATAAGTCGCCGGTTTTCGTTTTTCTTTTATCTGGGCATGATTACGCTTATTACGCTGTTCCTGACCAGTGGTCTCGTGATTAAAGCTTATGAGGATGGTGCGCGCGATTGGTTATTGGGTGGCGTGTATGTCCTAGCGCTACTTGCGACAAGCCAATTGGCCGTTGCGTTAGTGAATTGGGCGGCCCAATTGCTAGTGACACCACATCCATTGCCACGAATGGACTTTTCTACAGGAATTCCCCCAGCGACCCGTACTCTGGTGGTGGTTCCAACCATGCTCACGAATGCTGCCGATATAATAAATTTGGTTGAAGCGCTCGAGGTAAGGTTTCTTGCCAATCGTGATCAAAATCTGGATTTCGGCCTGCTGACTGATTTTCTGGATGCGAATCAGGAAGAACTCCCTGAGGACGGGGCCCTTTTACAGATCGCCAGAACCAGTATCGAGAAGCTAAACAAAAAGTATGGCAATGCCTCCAGTAACGAAGGGGATGAGCCCACGGATTCAATCGGGGATGGTTTTCAAAACGGGGGCCAATTCTTCCTATTTCAACGTCCGCGTCGCTGGAATCCGCAGGAGGGAGTGTGGATGGGTTTTGAACGCAAGCGTGGAAAACTTGCGGACTTGAATGCGCTCTTGCGCGACCGGGCGGGTAACGCATTCTCTCTCATCGTGGGTGATACAGCATTATTGTCGACAGTAAAGTACGTCATTACGCTTGATACCGACACGCAATTGCCGCGCGATTCAGCCCGGCAATTTGTTGGTGCGATGGCGCATCCGCTGAATATCCCGCGGTTCGGCGGAACCGGCCAAGGCAATGACGGTAATACTCTTGTGACCGAAGGTTATGGCATTCTGCAACCGCGTGTTGATGTAAGTTTGCCCGGAACAAATCGCTCGCGATACGCGCAATTATTTAGCGGCGAGATCGGTATTGATCCGTATACCCGGACAGTATCTGATGTTTATCAAGACCTGTTCGGTGAAGGTTCATTCATCGGCAAAGGAATTTACGATGTCGATGCATTCGAACGGGCACTCGCAGGACGTTTCCCGAACAACCGAATCCTCAGTCATGATCTTTTGGAAGGGTCTTATGCGCGGGCAGGATTACTTGCCAACGTGCAGTTATATGAGGAATTTCCTGTTCGTTACAGCGCGGACGTAAGCCGCCGTCATCGCTGGATTCGTGGAGACTGGCAACTAGTGAGTTGGTTACTTTCGCGCATACCTAGCTCAAATGGAAGTTTTCAGCGTAATCCGCTATCGCCGCTATCGCAGTGGAAACTGATCGATAATCTCCGGCGAAGCCTGGTCCCGGCGGCACTGGCGCTATTGTTATTATTAGGATGGGTGGCATTGCCACATGCATGGTTCTGGACATTGACGGTAATCAGCATTCTCTTTACGCCCACTGTGATTGCCGTCCTCTTTGATTTGTTGCGGAAGCCGCGTGAAGTGCATCTGCGGCAGCACTTGAGTGCCGTGATGCGTGCAGCAGGCCGACAATCCGGTCAGGTTTTATTTTCGCTGGCATGTCTGCCCTATGAGGTCTATTTCAGCCTTGACGCGATCGTACGCACGATCGTGCGGATGTCAGTCACTCATCGGCGACTTCTCGAATGGAAGCCGTCGCGCGAAATCGAACGTGAGCCCAACCAAGTAATTTCACCTTCCGGCTACACGAGCCTTCGTGCATCCTACCGGTCGATGTGGATCGCACCCGCTATCGCAGTCATGATGATGGTTACCTTGGCGATCAAAATGCCAGCCACGCTGATCGTTGCGCTTCCCGTGTTGTTGCTTTGGGCGGCGTCCCCGGCAATCACTTGGTGGATAAGTCGACCGCTGGAGCGTCGAAACGCAGAGTTAAAAGTCGATCAAATTCTTTTTTTGCGTCAGGTTACACGTCGGACGTGGAGATTTTTCGAGACTTTTGTCGGGAAGGAAGACAATTGGCTTCCGCCGGACAACTTTCAGGAACACCCCGTTGCGACAATCGCGCATCGCACTTCACCGACTAACATTGGTTTGGCGCTGCTTGCTAATGTAACCGCCTACGATTTTGGCTACATCGGATATGGCCAACTTATAGAGCGCACGGTAAATACATTGCAAACCATGGATGTATTGGAGCGGCACCGGGGACATTTCTATAACTGGTATGACACCCAGTCGCTAAAACCCTTGTCGCGCTATGTTTCAACTGTGGACAGCGGGAATCTGGCGGCCCATTTACTGACATTGCGCGCGGCATTGTTGGAGATCCCCGATGCTCCGATTATTAGGAGACAATTGTTCTTTGGGCTGGGCGACACGCTGCGGATTGTCGCTGAGACGGCCGGTGGCGCTGCGGCTATTCCAATGGCGCAATTCGAAAAAACGCTCAAAGCTGCGGCCATGGCTCACCCTCTTACGTTGGTGGGTATTCGAGCGTATCTGGAGGGCTTGCTCACTTACGCCAATGAAGTGGTCAATCAGATCGAAAAAAATGCAGTAAATCGCTCTCTAAATGAAGCTGGCGAATGGGCGCAGGCACTTGTCAGGCAATGCGAAGGCGCTCTCGATGACCTGGTTTTTCAGGCTCCGCTGCTGCTGCCGAATACCCCGTCCGAGATGAGCGATTCGGCCATTACCGCAAAAATTCCATCGTTACGCCAACTCGCGAGTGAGGGTCACGACCGCGCACGAGAGCAGTTAAAAACACTCGAATATCTTGCGCGAAAATCGTGCGAGTTTGCGCAGATGGAATATGGGTTCCTGTACAACCACGCACGACGTTTACTTTCAATCGGATATAACGTGGGTGAGCGCCGATTAGATGCCAGTTACTATGATCTGCTTGCCTCAGAGGCCCGGCTGTGCAATTTCGTCGCGATTGCCCAAGGCGAATTGCCACAGGAGAGCTGGTTTGCTCTTGGCCGGATGTTGACGACTACTGGAGGGAAGCCGCTTCTATTATCGTGGAGCGGCTCGATGTTCGAGTATCTCATGCCGCTGCTCGTGATGCCGACCTACGACAACACTCTGCTTGATCAGACATACAAAGCGGCCGTTAATCGGCAAATCGAATATGGCAACCAACGCGGCGTACCTTGGGGTATGTCGGAGTCCGGGTACAACGGCGTTGACGTCCATTTAAATTATCAGTATCGGGCATTCGGCGTACCGGGACTAGGACTTAAACGCGGCCTTGGCGATGACCTTGTTATTGCACCCTATGCCTCGGTAATGGCCTTGATGGTTGCACCTGAAGCTGCATGTTCAAACCTTCAAAAGCTCGCCGCCGAAGGTTTTGCCGGCAAATTTGGGTTTTACGAAGCTGTTGACTACACGTCATCGCGACTACGGCGCGGTGAAACTCGGGCCGTGGTGCGCTCATTTATGGCTCATCATTTAGGAATGAGCATACTTTCATTATCATATCTGTTGCTGGATCGTCCTATGCAGCGGAGATTTGAATCAGACCCTCTATTTCAGGCGACGATGTTATTGCTTCAGGAACGGATTCCTCAGGCTAAGGTCTTCCATCTGCGTTCCGCCGAGCTTCCTGAAATCCGCGCGGCTGAGGGAATCGCCGAGATGCCGATACGCATAATTAAAAGTCCCAACACGCCGAGTCCAGAGGTTCAATTACTGTCGAATGGCCGCTATCACGTCATGGTCACGAATGCGGGCGGAGGAAGCAGCCGCTGGAAGGATATTGCCGTTACTCGCTGGCGCGAAGACAAGACATGTGACAATTGGGGCAGTTTTTGTTATTTGCGCGATGTGTCGAGCGGTGAATTTTGGTCAACAACCCATCAGCCTACACAAAAACCATCGAATCGATATGAAGTAGTTTTTTCGGAAGGCAGAGTGGAGTTCCGTCGCCGCGACCATGATTTTGATACGCATACCGAGATTACGGTTTCGCCGGAAGATGATATTGAGCTGCGTCGTGTCCGCATCACCAACCGTGCATGGACACGTCAAACTATCGAGATCACTACTTATGCCGAAGTCGTGCTAGCAACGCCAGCGGCCGATGCCCAGGCACCGGCCTTCGGCAATCTTTTTGTACAGACTGAAATATTGCCCGAGCGGCATGCGATCCTCTGCCATCGGCGGCCACGCTCGCAGGGCGATCAGACTCCGTGGATGTTCCACTTGATGACTGTGCAGGGTGCGGCCGTTGATGCCGTCTCTTATGAGACGGATCGCATGCGTTTTATCGGACGTGGAAACACGGTTGCCGCTCCCTATGCGATGACTGATTCAGTGTCACTTTCGGATAGCGCCGGCTCGGTTTTAGATCCAATCGTGGCGATTCGGCAACGCTTGTCCATTGGTCCCGGTGAATGCGCTACGATCGACATCGTTACCGGGGTCGGCGATTCTCACCATGCCGTATTAAACCTGACCGATAAATATCAGGATCCCCGCTTGGCAGATCGCGTTTTCGATCTGGCGCGAACCCACAGCCTTGTGATGTTGCGGCAACTCAATGCGAGCGAAGCTGATGCACAACTATTTTGCCGTCTGGCCAGTTCGGTGCTCTTTGCCAATGCTTCATTGCGCGCCGATAGCGGCATATTGCGCAACAATCAACGCGGTCAATCGGGTCTATGGGGATACGCCATTTCCGGTGACCTCCCAATCGTGCTTCTACAGATTGGCGATCCGGCCAACATTGATTTGGTGCGGAAAGTGGTGGCAGCGCATGCATACTGGCGTCTGAAAGGTCTGGCGGTTGATCTAATAATCTGGAATGAGGATCACTCAGGTTATCGGCAATTACTGCAAGAACATGTAATGGGGCTGGTTTCCAGCAGTGTCGAGGCACACATGCTCGACTGTCCGGGAGGCATCTTCGTCCACCGTGGCGAGCAAATTGCGCCAGAGGATCGGATATTGCTGCAAACAGTCGCGCGCGCGATCATTGTGGATAGCAACGGCAGCTTGGCGGACCAGGTCACCCGTCGTATCCCTGTGGAATTGCCCGTCGCGCTCACTGGGTCGGCGCCGATCCGTCGGTCTGATTCCAGGCGAATGGTTGCGTTGCCGCGCCGCCGGCTGCTCTTTGATAATGGTCTCGGCGGGTTCACTGAGGACGGGCGCGAATATGTCATCACCACCGGACTCGGCCAAATGACCCCTGCACCGTGGTCGAATGTGTTGGCTAACCCGCACTTTGGAACGGTAATTTCAGAGAGCGGGCAGGCCTACACTTGGGGCGAGAACGCGCACGAATTCCGCCTGACACCTTGGCGCAATGATCCGGTGAGCGATGGGGGAGGAGAGGCCTTCTATCTCCGCGACGAAGAGAGCGGCTATTACTGGTCGCCCACACCCTTACCAAAATGTGGGCTAACGCCATACGTTACGCGGCATGGGTTCGGTTATAGCGTCTTCGAACATAGCGAGGGCGGCATCCATTCGGAGCTATGGATATTCGTTGCATTGGATGCATCAGTTAAATTTACGATGCTGAAAGTGCGTAATGATTCCGGACGGCCACGCCAGCTATCCGTGACCGGCTATACAGAATGGGTGTTAGGCGATCTGCGGGAGAAAACCGGCATGCACGTGATCACCGAGATCGATCCCAAGAGCGGAGTGCTACTCGCGCGCAATCCCTATAACAACGATTTCGCAGGCCGGATCGCCTTCTTCGACACCGACGATGCCACGCGTAGCGTGACGGGAGATCGGACCGAGTTCATTGGCCGTAACGGTGGGCTCAAAAATCCGGCTGCGATGGCGTGGGCGGAGCTCTCGGGTCGGGTTGGTCCGGCGCTGGATCCCTGTGGTGCCCTCCGGGTATCTTTCGAGCTGGGTGCGGGCCAGACGCATGAGACTGTTTTCCGCCTCGGCCTTGGCCGTGATGTTGATGATGTCCGAACGCTGGCGCGACGATTCCGCGGTTCGATCGCGGCGCACAATGTATTAGAAAAAGTACAGCATTACTGGCAACGTACACTCGGTGCCGTACAGGTGCAAACACCCGATCAGTCCATTAACCTACTGATGAACGGTTGGCTTGTATACCAGATTTTAGCTTGCCGTATGTGGGGCCGCAGCGGTTATTATCAGTCCGGTGGAGCCTTTGGCTTCCGTGATCAATTGCAGGATGCGATGGCGCTCGTGCATGCTGAACCGGTCCTGGTGCGCCAGCATTTGCTTCGCTGTGCAGCGCGTCAATTTATTGAAGGTGACGTCCAGCATTGGTGGCATCCACCAATGGGCCGCGGCGTACGCACGCGTTGTTCAGATGACTATCTCTGGCTGCCCTTGGTAACGTGTCGTTACATAACAGCTACCGGCGATATGGGTGTGCTGGATGAATCCGTGTCATTCCTTGAGGGTCGTTTGGTCCACGCTGACGAAGATTCATATTACGACTTGCCTATCCACTCCGAGCAAGCCGCGAGTTTATACGAACATTGCGTGCGCGCTATCGTTCATGGCTTGCGGTTCGGCGAACATGGCCTCCCGCTAATGGGTGCCGGAGACTGGAACGATGGAATGAATCTGGTCGGTATCCACGGTAGGGGCGAAAGCATCTGGCTAGCCTTTTTCCTGTATGACGTGCTCATTAAATTTGCCGACGTCGCTGCAAAGTTTGGTGATACGGCTTTTGTCGAGCGCTGCGAAACAGAAGCCGCCCGTCTGCGCCAAAATATTGAGCTGCACGGCTGGGATGGCCAATGGTATCTCCGTGCATTCTTTGATGATGGCAGTCCGTTGGGTTCTTCCTCTAACGCTGAATGCCGGATTGATTCGATTGCGCAAAGCTGGTCCGTGCTGTCCGGCGCTGGCGCCGACACGCGTCAACGGCAAGCCATGGAAGCGGTGAGCGAGCATTTGGTACGACGGGATGCCGGCATTATTCAACTGCTCGATCCGCCTTTCGACCAATCGCCATTAAATCCGGGCTACATCAAAGGTTATGTCCCCGGTGTTCGTGAGAACGGGGGGCAGTATACCCATGCGGCCATCTGGGCGACGATGGCGTTCGCCACATTAGGAGATCGCCAGCGTGCGTGGGAACTATTGGCGATGATCAACCCGGTGAACCATGCGCAAACGCCAGAAGCGGTCGCGGTATACAAGACAGAACCGTATGTTGTCGCAGCCGATGTGTATGCGGTCCCGCCCCACACCGGCCGGGGCGGATGGTCATGGTATACAGGCTCTGCTGGCTGGCTGTATCGATTGATCCTGGAAACACTTCTGGGCTTAACGCTGGAAGTCGACAAACTGCGTTTCACACCGTGCCTCCCCGCAGACTGGAAGACGTTCACGGTGAATTACCGCTATCGGGAGACGGATTATCACATCACCATCGTTCAGACCGCCGATACAGACAATGCGCCTGGCGTAACCATCGACGGCGTTGCACAGCACGATTTGGTCATTGCTCTGGTTAACGATGGTAAGCCACACACTGTTGAGGTGCGGTTAGGGGATGTTCGCGCATAAAACATGCGTAGCTTGGATTAATGCGAGTGCCAGACTTCACCCGTACCACAAAGTGTTTGAATAAATATTTTTTTGGAGTTTTTTAAAAATGTAATGTTTTTATAGAGGTGCCTGATGGAATCCAATAGACAGACTTTCATGGTATTGCGCACTTTGTTGAAATGGGTCGGCGGGTTTTTGCTCGTGATAACACTGCTGATCGTTCTGATTATTGCGTTTTTCAATTGGAATTGGTTGCGTGGACCGATAGAGCGCATGGCAACGGAAAAGACAGGCCGTCAATTGGTAATCAATGGCGATTTGTCAGCTCATCTTGCTTGGCCACACCCCTCGTTTCGCGCTGAACGTATCACGTTTGCCAATCCGCCGTGGGCCAAAGAAAAACAAATGGTTGCGGTTGATGGCGTCGAATTCACAATTGATTTGCCAGCGTTGCTAATGAAAAACGTGGTTTTGCCTGAAGTGCGTCTTGAACGCCCGGTAGTTTTTCTGGAACAGACCGCAGACGGCCGGAAGAACTGGTTGCTTGACCGTGATCAGAAAGACGAAGACTCACGCATCCATATTGACCATATACTACTTGATAACGGGCGATTCTCTTACGACGACCCCGTGAAAAAGATCAGTATTCAGTCAGAAATTTCAACGCAAGGCCAGAAAGATGGCCTGGCTAAAGCGAGCATTGTTTTCAACGCCAAGGGGCAGTACCAAGGACTCCCACTCGCGGTGCACGGTACGGGCGGGCCGGTGCTAGCCCTACGCGATGAAGCAATGCCCTACCCGTTGAAGATCGATGCCACGATAGGACATACCGCTGCGCAGGCCGATGGAACGATTACCGGCTTGACCAAAATTTCTGCGATTGATCTGAATCTTGTCTTGCGTGGCGATAGTCTCGCAGACCTTTTTCCATTGATTGGTATCGTGCTTCCAGAAACACCCGCCTATTCGACCAAGGGCCGCCTGATGCACAGCGCGCGCAAGTGGCGTTATGAAAACTTTGGAGGCAAGACAGGCAAGAGTGATATTGCCGGCACACTGCAGGTCGATACCGGCGGTAAACGTCCATTTATGCAAGGCGAACTCGTTTCCAAGATACTCGATCTGGCTGATTTAGGCCCACTGATCGGGGCTAAACAGGGTAGCCTTGCAGAGGCCGCAAAGCAACCCGCCCCGTCGCCTGGCCAGACGGCAATCTCAGCCAAGGCTCGCGTATTGCCTGACGAGCCCTTCAATACTGACCGCTGGAGCACCATGGATGCAGACGTAAAACTGCGCGCAAAATCCATCCATCGAGCCAAAGCACTGCCCATTGAAGATCTGGTTGTCCATTTGAAACTGCAGGACTCCATTCTGACGCTTAATCCGCTTAACTTTGGCTTGGCTGGCGGTGATCTCGTTGCCGTGGTTTCGCTTGATGGGCAGAAGGATCCGATCCGGGCACAAGCTAAAGTGCAAGCAAAAAAACTTTTGCTGGGCAAGTTATTTCCGACAGTCGATTTATCCGGGTCAAGTATCGGCCAGATCAATGGCGCATTCGATTTAACGGGAGAAGGCAACTCGGTGGCGCATATGCTGGCAACCTCAAACGGCAAGCTCGGTCTCGTCATCGCAGGGGGTGAGATCAGTAACGAGATGGTTGAAATAATCGGTCTGGATTTGTGGGAATGGCTTAGATTCAAGGTAAAGGGTGATGAGCCCACGCAAATCCGTTGCGGCGTCGCCGATTTCAGCGTCAAAAATGGCGTGATGGCGGCCAATGCGCTGGTCCTCGATACGATGGACACCAATATCCGTGGCACTGGTACGATTGATTTTGGCAAGGAAACGCTGGATTTGACACTAAACCCGCAACCCAAAGATATAAGCCCGGTTTCATTGCGCGGCCCCATTCACATACGCGGGACGTTAGCCAAGCCTGATGTGCAACTGGACAAGGTCAACCTTGCCAAGCGCGGCCTTGGTGCGATATTACTCGGTGTAATTAATCCGCTGCTTGCTCTGATCCCTCTTATTGAAACCGGACCGGGTCTGGACAGTGATTGCGGACGGCTGATTCAGAAAGCGCAGGAACCCGCGCCGCATAAGACCGCAGTTGGATCAAAGCGCGAAGCTAAGCCTTGATGAATCTAATAGTTCACTTCACACGAGTCCAGCCAATAGCTAGACCGTTACACTTTGCCTGGCAACAGAAACTGTGCAATAGATTAAATTGAAAAAGAGAATTATTTGACGAATCTGCACTTATTCAAAATAGCTGTGCGCCTGCTAAACCTTCGACCTTCAATGTATTGACCTTCAATCGAGAGCTTTCTTGTGGAACCAATGTGATATTTTGGCCACTATCGTACTTGTTGTGTTGGTTGTAGCCCAAACATGATTTGGCGGACTGCATCAATATATCAGTCCAAACGTGGTGTGCGTTTCGGCGCTTGAGACATCACAAATAAATGCGGTATGAATATGTTTAGCCAAGAAATATCAAGCCTGCTAACCAATCCACCTACCTTTACCTGGATCGAAATGAATGGAATCTATACTTAAAAATATTCTTGCGACACCCGAAGAGACTGACCCAGCCCTGTTGATCACACTAGTCGACAGCATTCGGCCGAAGAACCCCAATGTCGGTGGGGTGGCTACGACAAATTTGCGCGCTTTAATCACTTTACTGAGGATGCACCCTGAATATGCTACAGCCCTGCGCAGTTATGTGTTGGCGCTATTTGAGAAGCGTCGCCATAGCCATCTTTATGCTGATACCGGGATATTATCTAACGAGGGGTTTTTTACGACAGTCTGGAAGCGCATCATTTTTCGTTTATTGCCGGAAGAAACACGCGATGATTACCTGAAGGATATGTTCGGGCTCGTATTCCACAGGCATACCGATTATCTATGGGTCGATCAGATTCCTGATGAAGTATGGATTGAATTATTGAAATGCATCGATTTTGATGCTGAGCCATCTCATCCCGGATGGGCAAAAATTCAGGAGGAAATGCTCGATGCAGTCCAGATGTTGTCCTACCGCATTGCGTCCACGGGGCTTGAGCATGAACTGGTACGTCATTATCCTGATATCGAACGCTTCGAATCCCCTTTTTTGGCGCAGAACGCCGAGACCTGCGAATATTACCGGGCTTATCATGCACATCTCCGGGGAGCCCCTGCTTTACCTGACGATACACATATCCCCGTATTGCTACAGCAATGTGAAGATGTGCTGGTAAAAGTGCGCAAGCAATCTGAGCAAAATGGTGCGAGCATCAGCCTTACATATCACTTGCAGCGCGTGCATCAGATGATCAAACGGCTGGAAACTTTGCTGGTATTGCTTGACCCGAACGAAACCACGATGCGCAGCTTGGCTTTGCTGCGTGAATTAGTGCGTGAGGAAAATCGCAAGTACAGTGTGCGTGATGTATTTACTCGCGTCACCGATCTGGTGGCTTTACAGGTAACAGAGAATGCAGGAAAAACCGGTGAACATTATGCTGCCGCGACGCAGGGCGAGTATTTCCATATGTTGCGCTCATCCATGGGGGCGGGTTTTATAATCGGATTTATGGCGTTGATCAAAATCGGGATTAGCAAAATGCTGTTAGCGCCTTTTGCCCAAGCTTTCTTCTTCAGCATGAATTATGCGTTTGGGTTTATGCTGATACACGTCATGCATTTTACGGTTGCCACCAAGCAACCCGCAATGACTGCGGCGACGATTGCGGCCACAGTTGATCAGAATGCTGCACTGAACAGTAAAGGAAAGGCGCCGCTTGATGGGGTGGTGCAACTCATCGCTATTGTTTGGCGCACCCAGATGATTTCAATTCTTGGCAATGTGATACTTGCAATTCCAACCGGCATGCTAATCGCAGTGCTAGGCTCCATGGCCGGGTCGCCGGTGATGTCGGAAGAGAAAGCTTGGCATACATTGGACGATATCAATCCCTTTTATAGCTTGGCCCTGGTTCACGCCGCAGTTGCCGGCGTATGTCTTTTTCTTGCCGGATTAATCTCTGGTTATTACGACAATCAGTGTGCTTACACTCGAATTCCAGCTCGTTTAAAACAACTGCACTGGTTGCGCAAATTGTTAGGCGAGCACCGGCTTAATCGCTTCGCGGCTTATATCGGAGACAATCTTGGTGCGTTAGTGGGGAATTTTACGTTCGGCATCATGCTCGGTAGCATGGGAATGATAGGCTTCATGCTCGGCCTACCTTTCATTGATATCCGCCATGTTACATTTTCGGCGGCCAACTTTGCTTTCGCCCTGGTTGCACTTGATTTCATGGTGAGCTGGCAGCTGGTAGCGATTTCTCTGTTGGGCATTGCGCTGATCGGTCTAGTCAATCTTGCGGTGAGCTTCAGCTTAGCGCTTTACGTCGCGATGAAGGCACGTCAAGTTCGCTTCAATCGTATTGGTGAATTGTTTTTGATGTTGGGGGCTCGCTTTGTGAGCAACCCACGCGAATTTTTCTTTCCACCCAGGAAGGAAGTTTCGCTACAAAATTCAGCACCATAAGCAAAATGGAGTCGGGTAGAGCGGAAAACATTCAACTGAATTACCGGACACTACTGTTATAAAATTCATTCATCTTTTGCCTTAAATTTGAAACGGCAAACGTTACCGCCTTTAGCCATACATTCCACGTGATCAACCGTACTATCCGTAAAGGTCGATAACAACGCCAGATCAAACTGGCAAATCTCCGGGTTTTTCATGGCCAGATTGTGAAAAATGCAGTTATCCGCTTCAATTGTGGGTGCATCGCTATTAACAGCGATGCTCCTCGTACTATAACCAAGCTCTTCCATCGCCTTAGAAAGCTTTTCCACCTTTTGCTCGCGCGTTTTGAGTACTGAATTTTGGCTAAGTAGCTGTTGAGCAACTCCCACCCCCATACTACCCAATCTTTCCCTCAACCCCGCCACCCCAGACTCTTGAGCGATTAATTCGACCATTAGCTGAGCAAACCAGGAATAATTGCGCGGGAAGAACTCCTTGCCTTCATCGGTAAGTACATAAAGCTGTTCTGGACGTCCCCCAGAAGGACGGGTTACTCCTTCGGTGACTATTCCGTTGTTCTCCAATGCGGATACGTGCTGACGAACGGCGTTTCGGGAAATTTTAAGGTGGTCTGAAAGTTCTTCTAAAGTTAAACCGCTCTTATTCTTCAGCAAGAGCTTTAAAAGCTCTTGCTGACGATTCCCTAATAATTCAAGCATTCCATACTCCTTTGGTACATTCGCTCCCCACTTTAAGGAGACAGTTTGCATTTTACTCCAGACCGTATGTAGGGAAAAATTAGACAGCTTTATGTGAAATAGTGTGGGCAATCAAATTCGACCTCCCGCAGAAAAAGTCAATCCGCTCATCCTTCAACAAGTTTAGGATGAACGGATTTTTTGTTGGTTACTTCTTATTTTACGATCACCCGCCCACGCATACTGGGATGAAAATCACACGAATAATTCTGTACTCCCGCTGATTCAAAAAACACTTCATGTTGTTCGCCACCTTTTATGATGCCAGAGGAAACAAAGTGACCATTTTTATCAGGTGTCACCGTATGCGGAACTTCATCCTTGTTAATAAAGATTACGCTTTGCCCACGTTTTATCCGTATCTTATCGGGTTGAAATTGAAAGGCATCAATCGTGACTGTAATAGGTACCCTGGTAGCATGGCGTTCCCCATTTGCCTCATTAGGAGCGGCTGACACCGTCATTGAAATCGCTGTCAGCCCCAAATATGCCGCTGTAAATATGGTAAGCGGCATCCTCATAGTACTCACCATGCTGATTAGACCGGTAGTATCCACTGGCTGCGAGTTTCTTTGCTAAGTTGTGCATCCGGTACAGCATGGATCGTCGGATCAAGCGTGCCAAACACCGCGCGAATTGCTGCGGCATGTGCTGATTCATCTGGCAAGATAGTCAATCCAGCAGCAACCAATGCGGGAGTACGCAGTTTGCTGACGGCACTGGCGTACGCAAGCACCGCATCCACTTCTAGTGCCAGTGCAAGTTTGGCGATATTGGCGTCACTATCAAGATTACCCTCTCTAGCCTTAATATAAGCAGAAAGATCGTACGCTCCCTTTGCACTGACTGGTGTCCCGCCCAGGCTCTTAATCGTGGATATGAAGATATCCCGATGTTTAATGTGATCGGCCTGATTACGCAGTGCCAGGGCCTTGATGACATTTCCCACCTTGCTGTCGCTCAGCTTTCCCGCAGCCACGCCATATGCCCAAATTGCTTGATTTTCAAGATCCAAGGCCGCGTTTAAAATAGCCATGTCGTGCTTTGTATCACTACCTGTGTTCGCATTTGCGCTATTGAGAGTGGTTAAGCTAAGCGCAGCGAGCGCACTTACAGCAAAGCCTGTTTTAAGGGCGGTACGGCGAGAATTGTCAGGTACGTTGTTAATATTTTCCATAGTTGTCTCCTAAGTTTAGTGGCTAATTAAGTTTAGATCGTTAATTAATAACGAACCAGACGCATCTTACGAGAACAATGAAATATATACAACATATATTTATGTTATAACTTATTATACATATTTAACATAAAAAGCATTTACGTATAACGTACTGCTTATGCACATGTTTTAATATTGGATGAGCTTTCATCTATGCTCACCCATCTGCAATACATGCCATTTTGCGAATTGCCGCCAGCCAGCGACATCCCTACTAACCCAAATTTTCATGATATGGCCTAACGATATTTTTCGCGTCAAGATATATTAGATGTACTTGTACAAAATGGCATGTAAAACAATCAGCTATTTTGCACTTCGTCTATAATTACTGCCGATGTTCCAGCCGGGGGCAACATGAAAAAATTTCTAAAATATAGTTTATGGTCAGCAGGTGTAATGGTCGCCATTACAATAGCTGGTGTAGCTTATATCGCTGCCACATTTAACCCCAATGATTACAAAACCCAAATCATCAAGCTGGTGAAAGATAAGCAGCAACGTACTCTCAAGCTAGATGGCGATATCAAACTGATTTTCTTCCCCAGCATAGGCGCCGACATTGGCAAGGTATCTTTATCTGAATTTCAGAACGACAAGGAATTTATTTACATTGACAGTGCGCGTGTCTCGCTGGCGCTATTGCCGCTACTATCCAAACAAGTGGTTGTGGACGAAATTTCGATCAGTGGCCTGAAGGCGGCGCTGGTGAAATTCAAGAACGGCAAGACCAACATTGACGACCTGCTAAGCAAAAAAGAGACTGACAACGAAAAAACGCCGCTTGAGTTCGACATTGCCTCAGTGCGCGTGAAAGACTCAGAGCTGACCTACCTGGATGAAGCCACGGGTGCGCAGTATGTGCTGAAAGGCTTCAACCTTAATACCGGACGTATTGCCAACGGTGTGCCGGGAAAAATTGATTTTGCTGCTGTCATTCAATCCAGCAAACCCAAGCTGGACATGGCCACCCAAATAAAAACCACATTCACTTTCAATCTAAAAAAACAGCTATTTCAAATAGAAGAGCTGGAATTACAAGCCAAGGGCGCAGCACTCGACATCCGTAATCTAGCGCTTTTGGCTAACGGCAATATCAACGCGAATTTTGACACGCAAGAATTTTCCGCGAAAAAGTTAGCGGTTACGGCCACCGGTGTGCAAGGCAAAAATAATTTCGACGCCAAACTGGATGCGCCTGCATTAAGCCTGATTCAGAATAATTTCACAGGCGATAAGCTCACATTAAACGCTAAGTTGGATAGTTCATTCGGCAACATCGTAGCCAATCTTGCTCTGTCTGATTTGACCGGTAATCCTCAATCATTCAAGAGCAGTGCGCTTACGTTAGAGTTAGATATGAAGCAACCCGAACAGGCATTCAAGATAAAGCTCGGCTCGCCTGTAACTGGCAACATCGAACAACAGCAGCTCAACCTTTCCAATCTGACCCTCGCAATAAATGCAACGGGCGACAAGCTGCCGAACAAATCAATCAACAGCGAAATGAAGGGTCGTGTGCAAATAGATGGCGGTCGCCAGAGCGTCCAGGCCGACCTCGTGGGTGGGCTGCTGCAAAGCCAAGTTAAAGCCAAGGTGGCGGTCAATGGCTTTCAAGATCCAGCCATACGCTTTGACATTGATGTAGACCAGTTTGATGCTGATTTATATCTGCCTAAGTCAGCAGCAAGCGTTGCCAATAAACCTGCCCCGGCGGAGCAGCCAATTGATTTAGCTGCGCTGAAAAAAATTAATCTTGAGGGCGGATTACGCATTGGAGCGCTTAAAATTGCCAATGTGAAACTTTCACAAGTACGCATCGACGTGAAAGCACATAACGGCTTGCTAACAATCAGCCCGCTGTCCACCAATCTTTATCAGGGCAGCATGAACGGCAGCCTGAAAGTCAATGCGCAGACTACGCCTCACATCGCTATAAACCAGAATCTGAGTGGCATCAACATCGCGCCATTGCTCAAGGATGCTGCCAACTTTGACACATTGGAAGGCAAGGGCAATGTCGCGCTTAATTTAGCCGCCCAGGGCAACACCATCAGTGCGCTTAAGAAGGCACTCAACGGCAGCATGTCATTAAACCTGACGGATGGTGCGGTCAAAGGCATCAACATTGCCAAAACTCTGCGCGAAGCGCAGGGCATGCTGAGCATGAAAAATGCAACGACACAAACCCAATCCGTTAACAAAGCCGAGAAAACGGACTTCAGCGAACTGAAAGCCAGTTTCAAAGTTAACAACGGTGTGGCACACAACGATGACCTCTTATTGAAATCACCGCTGCTACGTTTGTCAGGCAATGGAGATATCAACATTGGTAACGACACCATCAATTATCTGGCTAATGCCACACTAGCGAAAACACTAAAAGGCCAGGGTGGCAAAGACATCGTTGGCGGCATCACTATCCCGGTGCGTTTAAGCGGGCCATTTAACGACTTGAATTACACATTGGACTTTGGCGCGATGGCTTCAAATGTTGTCAAACAAAAAATCGAAGCAAAAAAAGAAGAAATTAAAACCAAGTTGCAGGATCAGCTTCAGGATAAGCTAAAAGGGCTCTTCAAATAATCCCATGCCAATAACCTGTAAAACGTCCCCTCCCCCTCTCTTCCGTCTGTGACGGAGAGGTCTTACGCCTTGATCAAGAATCGCAATAATCCGCGTTCAGAATTATTTGCTCACCGCATCATAGACTGGCAGCAACAACATGGTCGGCATGACTTGCCGTGGCAGGGCGCAGATGCTTACCGCATATGGCTGTCAGAAATAATGCTACAACAAACCCAGGTCGTCACCGTTATCCCCTACTACCATCGTTTTGTGGCACGCTTTCCCACTATCGCAGCGCTCGCCGCCGACAGCGAAGATGCGGTATTGGCGCACTGGAGCGGCTTAGGTTACTACTCGCGTGCGCGCAACCTGCACCGCACCGCGCAACTCATCATGCAACGGCATGAGGGAAAGTTTCCCCAGCATTTTGAAGACATCCTTGCTCTTCCCGGCATCGGCCGCTCCACCGCCGCCGCCATCAGCGCATTCGCGTTCCATGAACGGCGCGCGATTCTCGATGGCAACGTCAAACGTTTGCTGGCACGCTACCATGCCATTGAGGGTTACACTGGCGAAAAAAAGATTGAAGCTCAACTCTGGCAACAAGCCGAAGCATCGCTGCCAAAGCGTGATGTCGCGGTCTATACGCAAGGCTTGATGGATCTGGGCGCGCTGGTCTGCACGCGCAGCAAACCACAATGCCCCATCTGTCCGCTGCAAGCAGACTGCATGGCGCATCAAAACGGACTGGTCGCACAACTGCCAACGCCACGCCCACGCAAGGTGCTGCCGGAAAGACACAGCACCTTTCTTTTGCTTCTTAATGGCCCCGATATCCTGCTGGAAAAGCGCCCGGGGAACGGCATCTGGGGTGGCTTGTGGTGTCCGCCACAAGTGGATCCACAACTTCTAAGCAGGACTGAAGATGCGACTGCCTACTGCCGTCAGCACTTCGGCACCGAAACAATACACACGATTGCACTACCAACATTCACTCATACTTTCACCCATTTCAAGCTGCATATCACCCCCCTACTATTGCAGGTAATTAACAAACCCAAGCAAATTCAGGAGCCAGGCATGATGTGGCTGGATGTGGATGATGCGTTGCAAGCTGCAATCCCTACGCCGGTGCGCAAACTATTGCAGGAGATACAAGCAGGGCGCAGGCTAATGTGAGTAGAGTTGATAAACCGACATGCTCTAAAATTCACGAAGATCGTGCTGTCCTGTAGATTACAGCTTCAAGTAGTCGGCAAATTCCAAGCCTGTCGTACTACTGCAACCAAGGTGCCTTGGCTAGATAGGTGCGAGAGTGAGATGTTGGGCTTCATTTCATTTAGCCCAAACTACCGAGCTGAGAAACAGCCTGAGCTTCCATCCGCAGAATTTTAGGTTGCAATAAAATTAAAGCCAAGCAAAATAATCAGCTAAGATAATGAAAAATAGTGGGGAGTTGGTAATGTTTGACCGTATTTGCCGATATAGGCAGCATTGCTGGCTTATCAAAATGTTTTCTATATTACGTTCAACTGATATAGGTTGCGGCGCAGAGCGAAGGAAATAACTGCGCAGTGGCAGTAACACAGACTGCCGCGCTTTATGAACATCGGGGGTTTATGATAATGTGCGAAGTGTTTTTCGCGCTGTCGCATAAAGCGAGCTTTGATGCGAACAAGCCGACACAACGCTTCGCAGCCT
>QFXJ01000050.1 GCA_003402375.1 Candidatus Nitrotoga sp. CP45 | reverse complement strand
TCGGTTCATTGCCATGACGCATCTCCTTGGGTAAATGCGCCTATTATTCGCCCCTCAGTGGCTCACCACATGAGCCTGTACGTAAAAAATCACACCCAACTGAGGCACGTAACTAATCAGGTTTTGTTTAAACGGTCATTTAGCAGGAAACTGTTGCAACTATAAAAGAAACTGCGTAATGACAGTAGCAAAAATACAACCGATAACATTCGCAACTGCAAGCACAGTAAGATGCTCAAGGGTGATTTAAGTAACTACTGGTCAATTGGATGTCGCCTTTGTTACGGTAACTTTAAGCGACGCTGATCTCCAAGCATCAAACGTGTGATAAAACTCCGGATTGTTGCAATAAAGCCGAGCCCGGCTATTGGTTTTCACATAAGGATATTTTCAATGAATCATACCGATATACAACTCCTTTCCATTCAGGTCGGCCTGCCTAAAACACTGGGTACCCCTAACGCTTCAAACACCATGGACCAGGAGTGGACGACCGGCTTTTTCAAGGAAACTGTGCTTAGTCCAATTTGGGTCGGAACAACTAACTTGGCTGGCGACGGGCAGGCTGATCTTCGCGTCCACGGTGGGCCGGACAAAGCAATCAACGTCTATCCGTTCGAACACTACGCATTCTGGCTCGCCGAGCTAGATTGTAAAGAGTTGCCGAATGGCGCGTTCGGAGAAAACTTTACTGTGGCAGGGATACTGGAAACGAAGGCTTGCATCGGTGATATTTTCGAGCTGGGTGATGCATTGGTACAGATTTCTCAACCTCGACAGCCATGCTGGAAGCTTTCCCGCCGATGGAGGGTTCAGGACTTAGTGGCGCGGGTCGTGCGCACGGGCAAGACAGGCTGGTATTTCCGTGTTCTGCGCGAGGGAAACGTTCAAGCTGGAGCGGCATTGGCCTTGGTGGAGCGTCCTTATCCTGAATGGACAGTCGCGACCGCGAATAACGTAATGCTCCATCGTAAGGAGAATTATGTGGCTGCACAAGCTCTGGCGGATTGCCCGGCGCTCTCCGGTAGCTGGAAGGCAACCCTGTCCCGGACGACCGCTACTGATGTCGCAGCCGATACTTCAGCGCGTAATTTTCAATGAACGCCTAATTCCATTTAGTCAGGCGCGCTCAATATAAGTTGGTCGCGTCGGAACAGGTGTATCGGAATTGATCGTTTGCACAGCACCGGGTGGAACATGTGCCAGGTTGCCGTGGACGAGAAAAAAGTGGTTGGGAAGGCGGGGATTTTCATGCACAGCCATCCCACATTCCAACTTGGGAGAAGAGAGGAAGGCTGTTTGATTATTTTATCTTTGTTGTATTAGTGCTGCGTTAGTGCACTTATCGCGGCTTGGTAGTCAGGTTCATGTGTGATGTCGTCCACCAACTCTGCGTGCAACACGTGGTTATTCTCATCCAGTACCAGCACAGCGCGTGCGGTTAAGCCACGTAATACAGAATCAGCAATCTTTACGCCGTAGTTCCGCATGAAATCCCGTCCGCGCATCAAGGACAGTGTAGTGACATTGTCCAATCCTTCAGCTACGCAAAAGCGACTCATAGCAAAGGGTAAGTCGGCGGAAATCACCAGCACTACTGTATTGTCGAGCTTGCTTGCCGCTTCGTTAAACTTGCGTGTAGAAGTGGCGCACACGGCGGTATCCAAACTAGGCACAATGTTAAGAACCTTGCGCTTGCCGACAAAGTCTTTTAACGCCACATCTTTTAGGTCTTTGTCCACTAGCGTGAATTCAGAGGCAATTTGACCAACGGTTGGAAAAGTACCGAACAATGTAATGGGCGTACCGTTCAAGGTGACAGCAGGGTTAGTTAAAGTTTCATTAGCCATGATTTCTTTCTTCTTGTTAAGGTGTGTTACAGCGCATTATCTGCATACGCTTGTATTGGTGGGCAAGAACAAATCAGATTTTTATCACCACGGACATTGTCTACACGGGCAACACTTGGCCAGAATTTGTTGTCTTGTACCCACTTTAATGGATAAACGGCTTTTTCGCGTGAATAGCTGTGTTTCCAATTGCTCGTGAGAACTGATTTCGCTGTATGCGGTGCATTTTTAAGTACGTTATCTTCTTTATCCGCGTTACCTGTAATGACTTCATCAATTTCTTTACGTATAGAAATCATAGCAGAGCAAAAACGATCCAATTCTTCTTTTGATTCACTTTCGGTTGGTTCAATCATTAACGTATCGGCTACCGGGAATGAAACGGTCGGTGCATGATATCCATAATCCATTAATCGCTTTGCAATGTCCCCGACTTCGATACCGGCTTCTTTTTTAAACGCAACGCAGGCTAAAATCATTTCGTGCGCGCAACGTCCATTTGCACCACTATATAAAGTAGGGAAATGATCTTTTAATGAGTCTTTAATATAGTTGGCATTTAAAATTGCGATACGTGTTGCTTCGGTAACGCCATCGTTGCCTAACATTTTTATGTATCCATAAGATATCAATAAAATTAGTGCACTACCGTAAGGCGCTGCGGATACTGCGTGTATGCCGTTCCCTCCCCCAGTTTTTACTAAGGAATGTGAAGGCAAAAAAGGAGCCAGATGTTTTGCAACGCCAATGGGCCCCATACCTGGGCCGCCGCCACCGTGAGGAATTGCAAAAGTTTTATGTAAATTCAAGTGGCAAACATCAGCGCCAATATTGCCGGGGCTGGTTAAGCCCACCTGTGCGTTCATGTTGGCGCCATCCATATAAACTTGTCCGCCATTCTCATGGATGATGTTGGTAATCTCGATGATGCTTTCTTCATAAACACCATGTGTGCTGGGGTAAGTCACCATTAAACATGCCAGGTTATCTTTATGCTGAACTGCTTTTTCACGCAATTCGGCTACATCGATATTTCCTATTTTGTCGCATTTCACCAAAACTATCTTTAAACCGCACATTGCAGCACTGGCAGGATTGGTGCCGTGTGCCGATGTGGGAATCAACGCGATATTTCTGTGCGCATCACCACGTGACTGATGGTATGCCTGGATGACCAATAATCCGGCATATTCGCCCTGTGCGCCGCTGTTGGGCTGAAAACTCATTTTTTCGAAACCCGTAATCTCACTTAGTGATTTATCTAGATCGTCGATTATTTCATGGTAACCCGCTGCTTGTTCAATGGGTACAAAGGGATGGATATGTGCAAACTCGGGCCATGTAATAGGGATCAATTCAGATGCGGCATTTAATTTCATAGTACAGGAGCCTAATGAAATCATTGAATGTGTCAAAGATAAATCCTTGTTTTCCAATCGCTTGATATACCGCATCAGCTCAGATTCGGAATGGTAAATATTAAATACAGGGTGTTGGAGAATCAAAGATTGACGATTTTTGATCAAAGATGTTTGATTAAAAATCTGTTCTTCAGTAATTTTAGTGGGGGTTTTGCCAACGGCTTGTGCGAATACATTAATAAGTGCATTCAAGTCATCGGCATCGGTAGTTTGGTCAACAGAAATAGTGATCGCATTATCCGTATAACGGAAATTAATCTGTGCT
Organism: Candidatus Nitrotoga sp. CP45; assembly: GCA_003402375.1. Classification (GTDB taxonomy): domain Bacteria; phylum Pseudomonadota; class Gammaproteobacteria; order Burkholderiales; family Gallionellaceae; genus Nitrotoga. Next base: position 111,206 of record QFXJ01000050.1, on the reverse strand, counting down.
GCTTGCGCTAATTGTTTAAATTTCGCATTGTCTGTTCCATTGATTTTGATGGTATCAAAATAAATTCCATCTTCAATGATATAGCCTAATTTTTTTAACTCGGTTGCCAATGCTATAGCAGTAAAATGTACTTGTTGTGCAATCCCTTTGAGGCCTTCTGGGCCGTGATATACCGCATACATACTTGCCATAATGGCTAATAATGCTTGTGCGGTACAAATGTTGGAAGTGGCTTTGTCTCTACGTATGTGTTGCTCGCGCGTTTGTAACGCCATACGTAATGCCTGATTTCCATCCGCATCAATCGAAACACCAATGATGCGACCAGGAATGGATCGTTTATATTCTTCACGGCAAGCAAAATAGGCGGCGTGCGGGCCGCCGTAACCCATGGGGACACCAAAGCGTTGTGTGGAACCAACAACAACATCAGCTCCCCATTCGCCTGGAGGGGTCAGTAATACCAAACTCAGTATATCGGCTGCTACAGCAATGGTGGTTCCATTTGCTTTTGCCCTTGTTACAAAGTCAGCGTAATCGTGAACTTTGCCATCAGCGGTTGGATATTGAAGCAATGCCCCGTAAATACTGCTATCTAACGTTCCGGTTTTAAAGTCACCAATCACTAATTCAATCCCCATTGGAGTTGAACGTGTTTTTAATAAATCGATAGTTTGCGGATAACATTCGTTGGAAACGAAAAACTTGTTCGCTCCATTTTCAATTGCTCCGTGCGTGCGATTATTGAACAACATTGCCATTGCTTCAGCTGCTGCAGTAGATTCATCCAGTAATGATGCATTTGCTATTTCCATTCCGGTTAAATCCATAATCATGGTTTGAAAATTCAACAGCGCCTCTAAACGGCCTTGTGAAATTTCTGCCTGATAAGGAGTGTAAGCGGTATACCAACCCGGATTTTCTAAAACATTTCTCTGGATAACAGGAGGAATTATTGTGTTGTAATAACCTAAACCAATATAGGTTTTAAAAATTTTATTCTTTGCCGCAACACCACGTAAATGCTTGTGGTATTGGTATTCAGTCATCCCAGATGGTAAGTTCAGCGGTTTTTTTAAGCGGATCGCAGCAGGAATGGTTTGATCAATTAATTCATCTACAGAACCTGCATCAATTGTATCGAGCATTGCTTTAATATCATTTTTGCGGGGACCGTTATGACGGTTTACAAATTTATCGGTTGTAATCATTGCTGGCTTTATTTTTTAAAGGAGTATAAATAGGTATTAGAAGCGGGAGTTATCTCATCCATTACAGCGTCTTAATGTGCTTCACTGTCGACTAGTGTCTGATACGCGGCAGCATCCATTAACGTGTCTGTGTCGGCGGCATTATCTGGCTTCATTTTGAACATCCATGCGGAATAAGGATCTGCATTGATCTTTTCTGGCGCATCGCCGAGTTCAGAATTAACCCCGACCACTACACCGGTAACAGGTGCATAAATGTCAGCCGCAGCCTTTACTGATTCTACTACTGCGCATTCTTCTTTGGCTTTTAGTTGGCGGCCAACTGCTGGATTTTCCACGAATACCATGTCGCCCAGCAGCTCTTGTGCGTGTTGGGTAATGCCGACAGTGATCGTACCGTCGGTCTCTTTTTTGACCCACTCGTGGGATGCGGTGTACTTCAGGTTACCTGGCAGATTGTTTGAATTGCTCATGGTTATATCCTCCAATAAAATAAAAATTAGATTAAGCCTTTGCCGTTACGTACGAACGGGTATTTCACTACCTTAGCTGCCAGCATTTTATCGCGAATCGCCACCTGCACCATGTCGCCTATTTGCACTGCAGAGGGTATGCGTGCCAAAGCGATTGATTGGTTCAGCGTGGGTGAAAAACTACCGCTGGTAATCTCGCCATCGCCATGGTCGCTGTGTACCACTTGGTGATCACGGAGCACCCCGCGATCCTGTAAGACAAGGCCAACTAACTTTCGGGTTTTAGGTTTTGTGACGAGCGCAGCTTTACCGATGAAGTCGCGTTCACTCACCAGATCTACCGTCCACGCCAGTCCGGCTTCGAGTGGGTTTATGGTTTCGTCCATGTCATGACCGTAAAGGTTCATGCCGGCTTCCAGACGTAATGTGTCACGTGCGCCTAGCCCGATAGGTTTTACTCCCGCGTTATTCAGTGTTTGCCAGAAGGAAGGTGCAGCCGTGGCCGGTAGTATGATCTCGAAGCCATCTTCGCCAGTATAGCCAGTCCGGGCGATAAACATCGAATTGCACTCTACGGCATTGAAGGGTTTGAGCCCTTCCGCCAATTTTTGTGCTTCGGGCAAGGCCTGCCATAGCTTTGCCGCCGCATTGGGTCCTTGCACCGCGATCATCGCCAGATCATTGCGTGATGTGATCTGCAATTGCGGCGCGCGGATGGTAGCCTGTTCAATCATCCATGCAATATCCTTATCGGCTGTACCCGCATTCACGACGATGCGAAACCACATTTCATCCATAAAATACACGATGAGGTCGTCGATCACACCACCATCTGGACGCAACAGGCAGGAATACAGCGCCTTTCCGGAAGATTGCAGTTTGTCCACGTTGTTTGCCAACAGATAACGCAAGAAGTCGCGCACCCCTTCGCCGCGCATATCGACCACTCGCATATGCGAGACATCAAACATGCCGGCATCGCGACGTACTTGATGGTGTTCGTCAAGTTGCGAACCGTAATGTAACGGCATATCCCAGCCGCCAAAATCAACCATCTTTGCGCCCATTGCGCGGTGTGCTGCATTCAGAGGAGTTTGTTCGAGTGTCATGAGTAATCTTTCAAAAAATAAAAAAGGCGAGGCAGAAATATCTGCCTCGCCCCATCTGTCCCCTTTACCTGAGAGATTACGGATAAATCCGTGTGCCCCTTCGGTGGCTGTGTAAACAGCGCTCTCCAGATTTGCCTGTGCCAACAGTTCTTGAGCCTGAGCGGTTACGGGTGTTGCGCCTTCGGCAATGCGCCTGTACTCACTAATTACTAGGCAGCATGTTCTTCCATTGGTTTAAACGGCAGGCAGAACTATACCGGAATAAGGGGGTGGACGGCAAACAATGCACATAAATTTGCGTGGGGTATTCATTTCAGGGCATAATCCGTGCCCTTATACGTGCGTCAGCGCATGATGCTTTAATTTATTTAAGCTCTCAATAAGTTTTTTAAGTCCTCAATTTTCATGTTTAAGGAAGCCAAAATGAAAACCGACATTCATCCGCAATACGATGAGATTGTAGTTACTTGCAGTTGTGGCAACACTTTCAAAACTAGGTCCACAATGGGTAAACCGCTGCATGTAGAAGTCTGCTCGGACTGTCATCCCTTCTATACCGGCACGCAAAAAATCGTGGATACCGCTGGTCGAGTGGAGAGGTTCCGTCAAAAATATGGCAAGCCTGGTGCGAAACCTGCAGCATAATGAAATGGAACGATAAGCAGCAAGTGAAAGGCAGCGGACGCTGCCTTTTTTGTTTTTAATTTCAAGCAGGGTAGTGGCTACCTGAATGTTCTATAAACCCACACACGGACAGCGCATCAAGGTCTTGGAATAAGCGCGCATGTTTTCCTATCCCCCGACACAAGAACACCCGATTACGATAGCTAAAGCCTGGTTACTGGCACTGCTGTGTGCGGTGTGGTTAGGTACAGGGTTGGTAGGGCATGACCCGTGGCAGTCAGACGATGCTTATAGTTTTGGGTTGGTCTATCACATCCTGCAAAGCGGTGATTGGCTAGTTCCCACCTTGGCTGGCGAACCCCACATGGATAAGCCACCGTTGTTCTATATGACAGCCGCGCTTTTCGCCAAACTATTCTCCCCCTTGCTTGAGCTACATGATGGCGCGCGCCTAGCAAGCGGTTTTTATACTGCTCTTACGTTGTTGTTCATTGGGCTGTCAGGACGCGAATTATTCGGGAGGAGCCGTGGTTGGCCTGCTGCGATCATTTTGATAGGCTGCCTCGGCATGTTGGTACGTTCACATGAACTTATCACCGATCTTGCTTTGCTCACTGGCTGCGCCATGATGCTATACGGCTACACTTTAAGTCTGCGACGTACTTTATTGGCAGGCATGCTCATAGGCAATGGCATCGGCATTGGCTTTATGTCCAAGGGGTTTATCGCCCCCACGCTGTTCGTACTTATCAGCGCCGCACTGCTGCTATTTCGCACATGGCGCATGCGTTCTTTTCTTTCCAGCTTGGGTATAGCACTGCTATTTGCGTTACCTTGGTTAACTGTCTGGCCTTTTTTGTTGTACCAACGTTCGCCAGAGCTATTTATGGAATGGTTTTGGACGCTTAACATCGGCCATTGGTTTGGCTATATTCAAGGTGGTGATTATGCAGAGGCGTTATATTACGTAAAGATATTGCCTTGGTTCGCTTGGCCCGCTTTGCCATTGGCTGCTTGGGCAGTGTGGGAGGCACGGAGAAGAGTGCTGCATGAAGCGGAATTTCAGCTGTTGTTGGTAAGTTTTTTTGTGATGTTGCTTACGTTGAGTGCGCTACCCAATATTAAGGAAGTGTTCGCGTTGCCCATACTATTGCCGCTAGCTTTGCTTGCGAATGCAGCCCTTCCCACCCTGCGCCGGGGAGCGGCCAACGCGCTAGATTGGTTCGGCATCATGACTTTCGGTTTTGTCGCGATTTTGATGTGGTGGGGCTGGGCTGGGCTGTTACGGGATAATCATGCCAAGATTACCCGTTGGCTGAAAGATTATCAGCCTGGTTTCGAACCTGCGTTCCATGCGCCAACATTCTGGGTCGCACTGACCTTCACCGTACTGTGGGTGCTGCTGGTGTGGCGCGTTGGACGCTCCATGCGCCGCGCCGTGCTTAACTGGGCCAGTGGCGTGACGCTGTTGTGGGTTTTGGCCATGACATTATGGCTACCATGGTTGGATAACGGTAAGAGCTATCGCGGCATGGTGGTTTCCCTTAAGCAGGCCATGCCCCAACATCATGGTTGTGTTGCAAGTCTGGATGTAGGTGATACCCAGCGTGCCATGTTGCAGTACCTGGGAAATATTACCACACACAAACAAGCGCAACGTGTATGTGATTTGCTGTTGGTGCATGGGGGGCGTGCCACTAGGTTAGCGGAAGAAGAAAGAGCTTGGGTCAAGCTATGGGAAGGCAACCGCAAAGGGGTTAAATCGGAGCCTTTCCGTTTGTATCAACGCATCGAAGCAGCTACACAAAGGCCAGAAATCCCACAGTTATAGTTCTACGCCAATTCATTTGAGATGGGTTCATATGGGACACTATGAATTCATGCTGCCAATCCCTTTACGCAGAATCAGCGTTCAAACGCAGCGATATTAATAAAATCAACTCGCTGCTTAACCCGTTGGACTCCACGATTGTTAGCTGGCCTCATAAATTACGAGGCCGCCGCACACAAAATGTGACCCTATCCCTGCTTTCCAATGGCGATAGAGCCCCATAACGTGAATCAGAAATTCCACTGCAACTGCGCGCGAAGCATATCGGCTTTAACTTGTCTGTAGCCATTCAAAGATGGAACGAACGTGCCGACATTGGTTCTATCCATGTTCGCGTAGGCTACAACCAACTCCACTTCAGGCACAGGTTGCCACTCAACGCCGATCTCTATTTCCCGCAGAAGGGAGCGAGGTGTGTTTGTTGAGAACTTTTCAGAGCCGTCGTATCGCTGCCATTTCGCATAAGGCATCCAACTACCAAAAGTATTATCCAGTTTGTACATGGCTTGGACGTAACCGCCATTGAGCGTGGCGGACTCGATCCGCTTGCGGTCAACGCTTAACATGGGTGAATTGCCCCAGTTCCACTCACCTTGCAGGCCAAATGGTTGGGGATACAGCACAGCATGCACGCCCATGCGCTCGTCCCGTACGCCCCTGTTATCAAACGTAGGGGTGACATTGACACCACCAGTTGAAATCTGGCTGGATTTTGGAACATATTTGCCGGTAAATGCGGAGATACCCGCCTCGAAAAATTGGCCGTTGTCGAATTTGAATGGATAGGTCAGGCGAGCCACTGTATGGAGGTTATCATTGAGTTCAACACGGTTCAGACCCTGGCCGTTGTAAATGCCCAGGCCCAATACGCCGTAATCGCCTGAGCCTTTGAGGCCACTGCGCACCAGATCCCTGAAGCGATCACGGATATGCGCGGGCGCCCAGTAGAACATCGCACCCATTTCACGTTCGTCACGGGATGCGACGTTGACGGCATCGGCACGATCCATCGCTAAGCGGTTCTGGCTCGACTGCAGAATTTCAAAGCCGTAAGGAACTTTGGAGACTCCGAAACGGACGCGGTATTCTCTCCTATCGTCGAAAGAAATATCGGAGTAGAAATCTCGAATCTGAACCTTTCCACCCTGCAAATCTCCTGCGTCTGGACCGGAATTGAATTCCGGTTGAATGTAGACATATAGATGGTCGGTAACTTGGCCCGATAAAACTAAACGGGCGCGTCGCACTCCGAAACTCTGGTTATCCGAGATAAATTTGTCACCGGGAGATGCCAGATTGGCGTTATTTCCAGATATAGGTTGGTTGTAACGAAGCTGGGTGTAGCCACGCAGGCTGATCCTGTCGGACCAGTTTTCCTTTGGCGTCATCGCCGCTGTCAGTTCCTCAGCCGCTTTAAGCTCTTCCTTCTTTTTCTTTTGACGAAGTTTGGTTTCCAGTGTTTTGAGTTCTTCAGCAGGAACCTTGCCCACTGCCTCATTGACTTCTTCAAACTCACTGAGTTTTATTCTATTAATGCCCGGTGAAGTAAATACTTGTTGGGTTTGTGTGTCCACATACAGCTGGATAGCGTGTGCCGGAATCGTGGTACCGCCTAGCAGAGCCAATATGGCGATTGATAATGTGGTTGATTTCAATCTACTACCAGGGTCTGACTTAACTGCGAGGCCTTTAGATGCTTGCATTCTTTAATCTCCAGGGAAAAATAAAAACTTTACCCGCTCAAGATTATTCTTGAGCCGTGCAAACATTCTAAAGAATGAAGATGACAGTTTTATGACAAGCTAAATTTAATGTAACGACCTAAATTTAATGCTTGGTTTTGTACACGTGCCTCATCACTTATTGAATTTTTGCGCCTGGAGAAAAGATAAGTAACATATCAAACAGGTACAGCCGTTATTAATCGATAGCCGGAAGAAAGTAATAAATAGAAAAACAGTGGGTTTTTAATTTCGACATGTTGCATACAACTCAAGTTTGTAAATAATATGTATGGCGTAAGCCTGTAGATGTCACAATTCTGCAACATTGGGGCATTAATATGATGATGCTGCCCTGTGGTGGTGACCCAATTAACCGAATGGAGAGAATATGTTGAAACGGCCCAATCTTAAAATATTTGGTGTGACCGCTGTACTGAGTCTGTTAATGAGTGCAGCAAATTCTGCTGGCGCTGTTCCGATCATCAAGATTGATGGCTCAAGCACGGTCTATCCAGTCACCGAAGCGGTGGCTGAAGAGTTCCAGAAAAGTAAAAAAGATGCAGTTAAAGTGACTGTCGGCATTTCCGGCACCAGCGGCGGATTCAAGAAGCTTTGCCGTGGAGAGATCGATATCGCTAACGCTTCCCGTCCGATCCTGAATGAGGAAATGAAGGAATGCAACAAGCACGGCATCCAGTTTATTGAGCTGCCTGTGGCTTACGATGCGCTGACCGTGGTGGTCAATCCTCAAAACAATTGGGTGAACAGTATGACCGTGGCCGAGCTCAAAAAAATGTGGGAACCGTTAGCCCAAGGAAAAATTACTAATTGGAATCAGATTAACCCTGCCTGGCCAAATGCTCCGCTGAAATTATTGGGTCCGGATTCTGATTCAGGCACATTTGATTTTTTCACTGAAGTTATTGTCGGTAAGGCCAAGTCCAGCCGTCTCGATTACACGGCGTCCGATGATGACAAATTATTGGTGACGGGTGTTTCTGGCGATAAGAATTCCATTGGTTATTTTGGCTATGGTTATTACGCCGAAAACGCCACGAAACTGAAGGTGGTACCGATTAGATCCGGAGAGGGTAAACCGCCAGTCCTGCCAAGCTTGGAAACGGTTAAAAACAGTACCTATCGGCCACTTTCGCGTCCCATTTTTATCTACGTTAGCGCCAAAACTGCACAGAAGCCTGAGGTCAAGGAATTTGTCGAATTCTACCTCAAGCAGGCGCGGAATTTGGTAGAGGAAGTAAAGTACATACCACTGTCCGATGCCGCCTATAAGCTGGCATTGGGTAATTTTACCAAGGGTAAAACCGGTACTGGTTTCGGTGGTAAATCCCATGTTGATATTGATTTTAGCGGTATAGCGGAGGTAGGTGTGACAGATGAAGTGCTAATGAAACGTGAAGGTAGGGTTTTCCCAGCTCCATAATTCGATAATCGACATGGATGCATCACGATGAAGCGGTAATGAAGTGTGAAGGTCGGATTTTCACATGAAATTTCATTTTGCATGACTATGCGAATCGGAGAAAAATATTGATGAGGTGCGGAGCGGTTACCGCCATGTGGCTCGACGATTCGGGTAAATGTGGTTCAAGGCAGACAATCCATTAGTTGGGCGAACAGCGTCTTGCTAGTATTCATGGCAGTCTCCTGGAGAAAAACCGAAAGACTGCCAGAATCGCCTTGCCCCATTCAAATCGACACCACCCGTAGTCGCTTGGAGTCCAACGTCCTTTGTGGCTTTCAGCGGTTCGCCCTCTCATTTAGCCGGACAGCAGTGATAATATGTAGAATAGTTATCATTCATTCAAAAACAACCGATAGGCTGCGGGCGAGTAATTAAATCGAGACAAACGGCGCGTAGCATTGATTCCATGAAAAATGCAAAACCATCGCATCCATTCCAGGCAGATAGCAATACGAAGGAATATGCTGCGCTGGCGGCGAAAGTCGAATCTATCCGCAAGAGTTTGATCGACCTGGAAACAAACAGCCTGATAGCAATCTCAGGAGTTATTTCTGAGCAACGCGAAAGCGCCCGCAACCTGTTGCATTACATCGCACTACGCCGTCATGATTTGCGTCCCCTGCAATCCCGTTTATCGCAACTGGGATTGTCCTCGTTTGGACGATCCGAATCGCATGTGTTGGCGAGCATTGATGCGGTACTTACAGTGCTTAATCGACTTTGTGGGGTGGAGCGCGCAGGTCTGGGAACAGATGCCACACCAAGCTTTATAAGTGGCCCCAGTTTGTTGCGGCAGCACACTAACGTGCTGCTGGGTCCGGCATCGTTAGAGCGTCAGGTCAGAATCATGGTCACTATGCCCAGCGAGGCAGCTAGTAACTACAGCTTGATTCATGATTTGTTGACACAAGGCATGGATTGCATGCGCATCAACTGTGCCCATGATGATCAGGATACCTGGCAAAAAATGATTCAGCACTTGCGGCGGGCTGAGCGTGAAGTCGGACGTACCTGTAAAGTTCTCATGGATCTGGCGGGACCTAAGTTGCGAACCGGACCAGTTGAACCCGGTCCGGCCGTAGTGCGTATCCGTCCAAAACGGGATGCATATGGCAGGATGATTGCGCCAGCCAAGGTTTGGCTGTTTGATGAAACATCCAGTCTTGCCCCTCCCGTGAAAGCGGAGGCGAGTTTACCTGTATGTCCCCACTGGCTAAAACGTCTAGACATCGGGGATAGCATTCACTTTGTAGATACAGCCGATCGTGACCGTTATCTGGAAGTGGTCAAAATTAATAAGCATGCAGTATGGGCGCAGTCGGTAAATTCGGCCTTTGTTGCGCCCGGCACAATACTGCAACATCTCCCTTTAAAATATAAGTCATCGTCACGCGTGCATGAAACCAAGGTAGGCAATATTTCTCGACCAGAAGGATACCTATTGCTCCAGTGCGATGACATATTATTTCTTACCCCGACCTTACAGCTTGGTATACCAGCAAAACTGGACAAGACAGGCCGAGTGCGCTGTCCGGCAAAAATAGGGTGTACCCTACCAGAGGTCATCCAGAATGCCCGAGTTGGAGACGCAATCTGGTTTGATGATGGCAAGATAGGTGGTGTAATCGAGAAAAATGATGCCGCAGGTTTGCTTGTCCGTATTTTGCAAGCAAGACCTGGCGGCGTAAAACTGCGCGGGGATAAAGGGATCAATTTGCCAGATAGCCAATTGCGCTTGTCCGCCTTAACTGAACAGGATCGCGTAGACTTGCATTTTGTGATTGAACATGCTGATCTTGTTGCCATGTCCTTTACGAGTTCTGCGCAAGATGTTGTCGACCTGACTAAAGAGATCGACCGTATCGACAAGCGCCATCCGGGCATCATATTGAAGATCGAAACACGAAGTGGTTTTGAAAATCTGCCGGACATTTTACTGGAAGCCATGCGTTCATCCGCTGCCTGCGGAGTAATGATCGCACGTGGTGATCTGGCGGTGGAATGTGGATATCAGCGCCTGGCTGAGGTGCAGGAAGAAATCCTCTGGATATGCGAGGCAGCACATGTACCGGTGATTTGGGCAACTCAAGTGCTGGAAAATTTAGCCAAGAATGGAATCCCTTCACGAGCAGAAATATCGGATGCAGCTTTAGGAAATCGAGCTGAATGCGTGATGTTAAACAAAGGCGAGTATTTATTGCAGGCGCTGGAAACATTAAACGGTATTCTGTGCCGCATGCAAAGTCATCAAAACAAAAAAAATTCAATGATGCGCAAACTGAAGCTGGCCCAGTCCTTTCATTCACATTCCTGAGTTAGGTATTTAAATGCTGCATTAAACGTTTTACCCGATTCAGAAGTTCATCGACCAATTTGTGGTTGTTACCGAGATGATTTAAACCCAAAACGGCAAGATGTACCAAGCCTGCTGGATAACCTTTGAGCTCTGCCATGCCTAACATCAATTTGCTTGCCCGCTCCCGCTCATCTGTATGGCACCCTTGCACGCAGATGAAGCACCACGAGACGCTACCGTTAATACCTATCCAGCGTGGGCAAGGTATGTGGTTGTATGATTTTGACGGTAAGCGCTATTTGGATGCGGTGAGTTCGTGGTGGGTAAATTTGTTTGGGCATTGCAACCCGCACATTAATGCCGCCATTACCCTTCAGTTAGAGCAGTTGGAGCATGTGATGCTGGCTGGCTTTACTCATGAGCCGGTGGTGCAGCTTTCCGAGCGGTTGGCGCAATTGGCTCCGGTTGGGTTGGGGCATTGTTTTTATGCCTCAGATGGCGCATCGGCTATTGAAATTGCGCTAAAGATGAGCGTACATTATTGGCGTAATAATGGTCAGCCTCACAAGAGTGAGTTCATCAGCCTGCAAAATAGCTATCACGGCGAAACACTAGGTGCATTGTCGGTGACCGATGTAGCGCTATTCAAAGGTGCATATAGTGCGCTGGTCAAACAAAATGCCACGGTATTAAGCCCTGACTGGCGCAATGCAGAACCAGGAGTGTGCGCACGGGACTATGCCGTACGCTGTGCTGCGCAGCTTGAAACACATTTGCAACAACATCATCACAATATTGCCGCTTTCATTATCGAACCGTTAGTACAGGGGGCGGCGGGCATGGTTATGTATCATCCGGTCTACTTAACTCGTGCGCGCGAGTTATGCGATCAATATGATGTGCATTTCATTGCCGATGAAATTGCAGTGGGGATGGGACGGACGGGAACGATGTTTGCCTGTGAGCAAGCAGAAAAATCTCTTAACCGGGATAATTCAGACGAGGGCATTTCGCCGGATTTTTTGTGTTTGTCCAAGGGTCTCAGCGGTGGCTATCTGCCGCTATCAGTGGTGATGACCACCGATACTATCTATCAGGCCTTTTATGCTGATGAAGTGACGCGCGGTTTCTTACATTCACATTCCTATACTGGCAATCCGCTGGCCTGCCGCGCGGCATTGGCGACTTTGGAAATCTTTGAGCAAGATGATGTTATCGCAACTAACCGCAACAAAGCAGTTTATCTTAACCGCATTGCGGAACCCTTACGAAATCATCCCCGTGTAAAAAATTTCCGCAACACTGGCATGATATGGGCATTTGAGGTGGATAGCCTGTACGACGATTTCGCGCAACGCTGTTTCAGCCTCGCGCTGGAGAAAGAACTGCTGCTGAGGCCGATGGGTAATACGATCTACTTCATGCCACCCTATATCATCAGCGAGGCTGAAATGGATATGTTGGTTGAACGTACATTGGCAATCATTGCGGCGATCGTCTAATTTAACCACAGAAGAGCAATTCAAATTCGTCATTCCCGCGAAAGCGGAATGACGGAAGTATAGAGGTATTCATGAAGCTGCTTCACACTCTGCTACTCATCGTTTGCTTTATCCCCAATGCCCACGCTGTCACGTTGCCGTCGCCAGTGGTGAAAGCATTACAGCTGGCGCATATCCCGCTTGACAGTGTCGGTGTGGAAGTACGCGAAGTAAATGCGCGCACACCGCTCATTAGTGTGAATGCGAAGCAATCGATGAGCCCGGCCTCAACCATGAAGCTGCTCACCACTTATGCCGGGCTGGAATTGCTCGGCCCTTCGTATAGCTGGAAGACTGAGGCTTATCTCGACGGTAAGCTGGAACAAGATGTGCTGCACGGTAACTTGATCCTGAAGGGTTACGGTGATCCTAAATTTACGCTGGAAAAATTATGGCTGTGGCTACATGAGCTGCGTAGTCGTGGTTTGCGTGAGATTCGTGGTGACCTAGTGTTGGACCGTAGTGTATTCCAGCTCGCTCCGCATGATCCCGCAGAATTCGATAATGAACCGATACGTCCCTACAATACGGGGCCGGATGCATTGTTACTTAATTTCAACTCTGTGCACCTGCGCTTTATTCCAGAGGGCGAAAAAATCAAGATTATCAGCATGCCGGAGCTGGCCGGCATCAGGCTGGATAACCGGGTTACGGTAGCGGCCGTACCGGGAAATTGCAGCGACTGGGATGAGGCGATTTCCCTGCAATTGCAAGGCGATATATTACGTCTGCAAGGTGTTTATCCGGCTCAGTGTGGTGAACGTGAGCGGCATGTCAGCTTGCTGCCCCCCCCAATCTATCTGGATGCCGTGTTTCGTGCGTTATGGCAGGAAATGGGTGGTCTGCTACAGGGTAGATTGCGTGAGGGTGTCGTTCCAGGTAGCGCGACTCTGTTCGCTACGCACCATTCTGCGCCATTGGCTGAATTGATCCGCGATATCAATAAATTCAGCAACAATGTCATGGCGCGTCAACTTTTTTTAAGTTTGGGCAGGACTGCCGAGACATCCGCCAATGTCACCTACAGCGAGCTGACTATACGCAATTGGCTGACACAGAAAAAATTGTACTTCCCTGAATTGGTATTGGAAAACGGTGCAGGACTTTCGCGTCGGGAGCGGATCAGTCCGCGCAGTTTGGCATTGTTGTTGCGTAGCGCGCAGCGTAGCCCGTTATCAACGGAATTCGAGGCTTCCTTACCTATTGTCGGGGTTGATGGTACCTTTAAAAAACGCCTCACGGACAGCGAGGCCGCTAATCACGCCCATCTTAAAACTGGTTCACTGGAAGGTGTACAAGCCATTGCCGGTTATGTGCAATCCCGTAGTGGAAAGCAATGGATTTTGGTTTTTTTAATTAATCACCCCAATGCTGCAGCGGGGAAGCAGGCACAAAACGCGCTAATCGAGTGGATACAACGGCGATATTAAAGGGATTTTGATGTAGCATTTTTTAATTTCTGGTTTGGATGCCCATTAATATTTGAGGCGTCGGGATGGTTAAATCAGGAAGAGTTGAGAGGGCTGTGTCAAATTGAGACTATGCTGGCTGCTATAATCCATATCCTTATTATTCAATTCACGCGATCAATATGCATACGCTCATCTGTGGCTCCTTAGCTTACGACGTCATCATGGTGTTTAACGACCAGTTCAAAAACCACATCTTGCCCGAGCAGATACACATCCTGAATGTCTCTTTTTTGGTGCCGGAGATGCGCCGTGAGTATGGCGGCTGCGCGGGTAACATTGCCTATAATTTGAAACTGCTCGGTGGTAATCCGCTGATCATGGCGACGGTAGGTGATGATTTTGGCCCTTACACCTCACGTCTGGATAAATTAGGTTTGTCACAACAATATATTCGCTATGTACCGGATAGCTTCACTGGCCAAGCTTTTATTACAACCGATCGGGACGATAATCAGATTACGGCCTTCCATCCTGGCGCAATGGGCTTTTCTGAACAAAACCATGTGTACGATGCTAAGGGAGTCACACTTGGTATTGTGTCTCCAGATGGGCGTGCAGGCATGCTGCAGCACGCGCAGGAATTCCATGCAGCGGGCATTCCCTTCGTGTTCGATCCGGGTCAAGGTATGCCGATGTTTAGCGGTGATGAGTTATTAAACTTCGTCAAGCAGGCGGATTATGTGACGGTGAATGACTACGAAGCCAAGCTATTGCAGGATAAAACCGGCAAAAAAATTGAAGAACTCAGTAAATTGACACGGGCTTTCGTCATTACTCTTGGTGCACAAGGATCCCTCATTTATGCGGATGGCAAAGAAGTACGCATCCCAACGCCCATGGCCGAGACATTGCTCGACCCCACTGGCTGCGGTGATGCGTATCGTGCCGGCTTGCTACATGGCATTCAGCAAGGTTGGGATTGGGATACCACTGGACGCCTTGCTTCTTTGCTAGGCTCACTGAAAATCGCCAGTCGTGGCGGGCAGAACCACAAGCCAACGCGCGACGAGCTTTCTACGTTGTTCCAGAAAAATTTTGGCTATTCCATTAATTTGTAATTTCTTCTGGGCGCCCCCACCTTTCTTGCCGTTTGCGGGAAGAGCAAGCGGCAAGAAAGGCTGAGTGATTTGAAATTTTTTAAGCTGATGGCTGCCTTGATGGTTTATCGACTATGCTATTTGCCCGGTGGTACATAGCCGGAAGGCATTTCCGCGCCATCTCCAAAGAAATGATTTTCCATTTGTTGGGCTAAATACTTGCGCGCATGGGCTTCCGCGAGATTTAAGCGGTTTTCATTGACCAGCATGGTCTGGTGTTTGAGCCACGCGGCCCAAGCGTCTTTTGAAACCTGCTCAAAAATGCGTTGCCCCAATGCGCCAGGATATGGCGCGCGTTCCAGTCCTTCTGCTTCGTGGCCTAATTTGATGCACTGCACCATTCTTGTCATTATTAAGTTCTCCGATTATTTAGTTTAGCGTTTCAATTTTGACATCAATCACCAACACTCGCAAAGATTCAACTTCGTTCCATGCACAATTTGATCATAGATTTTTCAGAAATACTTTGGAGCGGCGTTGATAGTTATAAAGCATTTTTTTCTGCGTAGGCAATTGCCCAACGTCCGTTTCTTTGAATCCCCGTTCAATAAACCAGTGGGCAGTGCGCGTAGTCAGCACAAATAATTTGTGTAAGCCTTGTGCTTGGGCCTCGGTAAGGACGTGCTTAAGCAGGATGTCGCCGTAACCTTGTTTGCGGTAATTGGTTTGCACGGCGAGGCAGGCAAGCTCGGCGGCTTGCTCTTCGATAAATGGATACAATGCGGCGCAGCCGATGATGCGGTGGTCATGTTCCAACACTACAAAACGCCCGATTTCACGTTCCAGACGCTCGCGGTCACGCCGTACTAAGATACCTTCGGCTTCCAATGGTTGCAGCAGCTGCAAAATGCCGCCTACATCATTAATGGTGGCATCACGTAACGTATTGAGTGTACTTTCTACCACCATGCTGCCGATGCCGATGTCACTGAACAGTTCTTGTAAAATGGCACCGTCAATATGGCGGCTAATCAGATGTGTCCGAGCTACGCCTGCCTCGCAGGCATGCACCGCGCAGGGCAGAAACAGCGATACATCTTCCGGCAATTTGCCTTTTTTGGACAAAATTGTATTGGCGTCGGCTACGGTTAATTCACGCAGTAAATTGCCGTTCTTATCCTGTATACCATCCATCTCCATCAGAAAAATCAGCTTATCTGCGTCGAGCGCGATAGCGGTGCGCGTCGCAACTTCTTCCAGCGTCAGGTTGAACACCTCACCGGTAGGCGAATAACCAAGTGGTGAAAGCAAAATTACCTCGTTGTGTCCAAGCCGGTTTTTAATGGCTTCAACATCTATTTTGCGTACGGTGCCCGTATGCAGTAAATCTACACCATGAATGACGCCCATCGGTTGGGCGGTGATGAAGTTGCCACCGGCCACGCGGATATCAGCGTTAGCCATGGGCGAATTCGCCAAGCCCATCGACAGCAGAGCTTCGATTTCTACCCGTACGCGCCCCACCGCTTCTTTTACGCATTGCATGGTTTCCGAATTGGTCAGGCGGATACCATGATGATAGTGATCTTCAAGATTGTTGCGCGATAAATGCCGCTCTATTTGTGGGCGAGCGCCATGTACCAAGACAAGGCGCACACCCAAACTAGAAAGCAGATTAAGGTCATGGGTCAGCTCGGTAAATTTACCGTCCGCTACGACTTCACCGCCGAACGCGACCACGAAAGTGCGGCCACGGAAGGCGTTGATATAAGGTGCAACCGAACGAAACCAGGCAACGAATTCAGTAGGAGGCACGGGGTTATACGGCATGTTTTATCTGTGTGCTAGCGGATTGAGAAAATGAAGTCATGAGAAATGGATTTCATCGCAGCGGAATTGTAATTGTGTCTCTGCTGATTTTACCCCAGAACAATCCCGATTTTCGCCTATTAGCGAGGTGTATTTAAAGACCAAGAGCAGTATTTCTTGGAGGAGGTGTTGTATGAAAAATATATCTGTGACCTTTAGCAGAAACATTCGGGAAACATTTGAGCCTGGCCACTTTAGTTAATCATGCTTGAAATGGTTTCCGTTAGATATTTGCAATTCATTCGGCTTATCAAGAGCAATTAAATTGATATTATTGGTTAGTGCCATTTGTTTTTTTAATTGATTACGCGTAGAGTTTCGCCCCCCTTTGAGTCAGGTGAAAAGTAGAGTATATGGGCAGCCCACAAACGCAGCAAAATCTCGCTACTCTTATGCTGGGCGCAATTGGTGTCGTGTATGGCGATATCGGCACCAGCCCCCTCTATGCGTTAAAGGAAACCTTCGCGGGGCACCATCCTCTGCCGATCGTCGAAGCCAACGTCCTTGGTGTTCTCTCGATAATGTTCTGGACCATCATGGTGTTGGTGTCACTGAAATACGTAACTATCATTATGCGAGCCGACAATCATGGTGAGGGAGGCTCATTGGCTTTGCTAGCCTTGGCGAGCGAATTGAATTCCGACAGACCCAGATCCAAGTGGTTGTTCGCAATGCTTGGTGTATTTGCCGCTGCATTGTTTTATGGCGACAGCATGATTACACCAGCCGTTTCGGTGCTATCGGCTGTCGAAGGTCTGGATATTATCGCCCCCCAACTAAATAGTTTTGTGCTGCCGATCACTATCATGGTGCTCACCGCATTGTTCTTGGTCCAGAAACGGGGTACTGGCGCGATGGGAATGGCATTCGGTCCCATCATGATACTTTGGTTCTCAGTTTTGGGCGGTCTAGGTATTTTATCTATTGCACAAAGTCCGCACGTACTTTTGGCACTCAATCCTGTTTATGCCTACCAATTCCTTTTTCTTGACCCTTGGCTTTCATTTCTGACCCTCGGCTCAGTCGTGCTTGCCGTCACGGGTGGCGAAGCTTTATATACCGACATGGGGCACTTCGGACGGTTTCCAATTAGGCTGACCTGGTTCTCCTTTGTGCTCCCCGCGCTTGTACTCAATTATTTCGGGCAAGGCGCACTATTGCTAAATAATCCACAGGCTGTCAAAAATCCATTCTTTTTGCTGGCTCCTGAGTGGGCATTGATCCCAATGGTGTTGCTTGCTACTGCGGCAACGGTGATTGCTTCGCAGGCAGTGATCTCAGGCGCTTTTTCGGTGGCAAGTCAGTCGGTGCAGATGGGATTCTTGCCACGAATGGAAATCCGCCAAACTTCCAGTAAAGCGCATGGTCAGATTTACGTCCCATTCACTAATTGGACGCTATATCTGGCGGTGATTTATTTGGTCCTCACCTTTCAGAGCTCCAGCAATCTGGCGGCCGCCTATGGTATTGCTGTTACTGGAACGATGACGATCGACACGATACTGATTGCCTTTGTGCTGGTTGCTTGGCGTTGGTCCCCATTACTGGTTATTCCTCTGATAGGCACATTTCTTTGCGTTGACTTGGCCTATTTTGCGGCCAATGCCATAAAAATTCCACAGGGCGGTTGGTTCCCGTTGGGCATTGCTCTCGTCTCATTTGTTGTTCTTACCACTTGGAAGCGCGGAAGAAAATTGTTGTTCGAAGAGATTTCACGTCGATCCATCCCTATTCAGACAATTGTGGATTATGTGGGCGAAGTCAACCGGGCACGTGGAACCGCCGTCTTCTTGGTCGGTGTTAATGAGGGAGCGCCTGCCGCATTACTACACAACCTAAAACACAACCAAGTGCTGCATGAACGCAACGTTTTGCTTTCCGTCATTATTGAAGACAAACCTTTTGTTACGAAGGGCAACCGTCTGTTAATTAATGACTTGGGCAAGAGCTTTTATCGGGTGAAGGTTTTCTATGGGTTCATGCAAACTCCCGATGTACCTGCCGCATTGGATTTATGTGCGCCGTTGGGATTGTCGTTTGACATGATGGATACTACCTTCTTTACGTCTCGCGCTTTGATCGTGTCAGCGCCGACTCCCGGTATGATGAAATGGCGGGAACTGTTATTTATTATGATGTCGAAGAATGCAATGAATGCGACGGAGTTCTTTAAGATACCAACGAATCGGGTTATTGAAATGGGTACTCGAATAGAAATATAGTTACCGCAAACATCCTGTCGGGATAGCACGGGGTTTGACTTTGCGACTTCAATAACCTTCTTGTTTAGTTCGAGTGTGCCTTTTTTTATTTTCGTTAGTTCTTTCTTGGCTTCAAGAGAAATAATTGTCCTACTAAGTCTTGCCTTACTGTCGAGAGCTGAGGGATAGACGCTCACGAAAGAACGTGCTGATGCAACGATAAGGGACTTGCGCTCAATGGACAGTCTGACCTCAAGCAGCGTCATGCTGCACTTTTTGTACTTGGGACCTAAAGCCGCCGCGTTAATTATCTGTTGAGTGTTACTCTGATTGGCAATTTCGTACCAGCATTATTTACGAACCGTAAATGATATTATTTGAGTAACTGCAATTTGTATCTTGGTTATTCCTGTCACTTACTGTTAATTTGTGGAATATATTTTCCTCAATATTCGTCACAGAATATTCATTTCAGTGCCCCTCCAGAAGCCATGCCACTAAAAAAACAATGTAATGATTAGCTACCTTAAAAAAGAATGGCTACTAACGGTAATGGTAACTTTGTCAGTTGTCGTTATCGCCGGAGGCGCTACCCGTTTTGCTTGGCCGCAAATACAAATGGTGATGGCATCGCCTGTCTGCGAGGCCCGTGGCTCGGTGGATACGCCTAAAATTATCGATACAACCGGCCAAGCCAGCATTAATATTGAAGGCTGGGCAGCTGATGCCGCCGGAGTAAGCCATGTGGAGATATGGGCGAATGGTAGGTTGCTCGCCAGTGTCAAGCCGAGCATCGCCAGGGCTGATGTGACCTCAGCTTTTCCGCAATGTAAATTCCCAACTGTTTCCGGATATACCTTTGCACTTGCGCGCGGGGTTATTCCGCCACATACCTCAGCGTTGGAAGTGCGCGCGGTAAATGGCGTTGGTACGGTATTTAACGCAGGCCGGATGTCCGTTGATTTTTTAAAGCCATTTGGGATGTTGGATGTAACCGAGCCGATCAAGGCCGATGGCCGCAATTTGATTAGTGGTTGGGTGGTAGCCGGGCAAGTGCCGGTAAAAGTACGGGTATTGGCGCAAGATAAAGAAATGCTGGTGTTGTTGGCCAGTAATCAACGGGATGACGTTGCCAAGATTTTCCCGGCTTGGCCGCAGGCAGCAACCAGCGGTTTCGAGGGGGTGTTGCCGATGCATAAGCTGCCGCGCGGCAATTATCGCTTGAGAATTTTGTTTGAGGATGGCAAAGGGCATAACAGCGAAATCGTCGGGCCGCAGGTGATTAACGATCTGCCTTTTGGTAAGGTATTGGCGCAACATGACAAAATGATGTCGCCTGGCACGATAGAGTTGCGCGCTTGGCTGGCCGATGAGCAAGGTATCCGGGCTGCCTATGCGGAAACTGAGATGGGTGCGCCTCTCGGAAAAATGACGCTAACAAAAAACGGGCAGTTGCTCTCGGCTTTTTTAGATCCCCGTTTTAACCGTGACAAGGCGGGCGATGCGCCGCTCAGGACAGGTGATCTGTATGGCCTAAACGTACCTTCCGCTGGCATACCGTCCGGCTTGCAGCGATTGCAGGTGCGGGTGGAAGATAATGCGGGCAATACTGCGGTACTGCCTGGGCCACTGGTGCTCGACAAGAATCCAGCCACAAGGCAAGTCTGTTCTGGCGAGAAGTTGCGTGTATTTTATCCCGGTGGGGCGGTAGATTTTCGTGATAACTTTCGCCAGTTGCAGGAATTACGGGACATGGCACAAGGCGGCTGTGTCGAAATTGGTTTTCGTGGGCGCGTGGAATATATGCGCACTACCAAAGGCAAGCAGGCCGATTATATATTCGACTCCAATTTTCCTGAGCGACTGCGTAGTCGCAACGGCAAGGGTATGAGCGGTGAATCCTTGAGTGAGTTACTCGATACGGCGTTACGTTTTCGCGCGCCGCTGATGATCACGCTGGATGGCGGCGTCTGGGCAGATTCCAAGTTTGCCGCGCCGGATTTGGATATTGTTGATATGTTGGAGCAAGACGAACGCGCCGTGCAATGGAATCAGTTCGGCAAATCTGAGCCAGACGACGCCCTGAAAAGTTTGGCCGGTGCCACCGACAGTCCGGAATTGGCACGCATGATGAGTCTGAATCACTATAACCGCCGTTTTCTTGATTACAAAAAGCGTAACCTGCAAGCCGCTGTGCGTGAAATTGTCAAATTCAACCAGATGCATCCCGCCAGTTATGTGATGATCAACCTTGACCCGGATGAGTATATCAATCCGTGGTTCTATCAAACCCAGTGGTACGACTACAATCCGGACACATTGCGCCAATACCGTGAATGGCTGTTCCACCTCGGCCCGTACGCAAATGGTGGCGAACTCGCCTTCTCCCGACACGAACCCGGGCTGACTCTGGCCGACGTAAACCGTCTCTCCAAGCAATCATGGAAGGACGTTAGCGCCGTTGAACCGCCACGCAAATCTATCGATTACGGTGATCCATGGCAGCAATTATGGACGCAATTCAGGCGTCATCTAGTGGCACGCCATTATGACGACCTCGCTGCCTGGGTAGTAGAGGCAGGCTTGCCACCAGCGCGCATCTATACCAGCCAAACTTTTATCCAGGCGGATGTCGCAGTAAGCATCACCGATCGTGCTAATGGCTGGAACGACCAGGCCGGGGTGTCGATAGAAGGCGCCAAGCCACGCCAAGGCCATTTGGGTGTGATTTTGTATGGCCCAGGCAGCCGCAACGAAGGCAAGCCGCGCAGCGGTAGCAGCCTGATCGACAACATCCGGCGCGCCGATCCTGAATGGGGTGTGGTGGAGTTCCATCCCGCCACGATTGCGTTTCCAGAAAAATTGCCGGATCACACTGAGTCTTATGCCACCATGCAGGCGCTAATAAATGGCGGTGCGCATTTCTTGTCACCGATGTGGGGCAGTTACGTGGGGGACCGCATGGTGCACCCAAATAACTTCAAGGCCTACGATGTAATGGAAGGTTCGGCCTATGAGTACCAATTTGTCTGGTGGCTGCGCGCGATGCAAGCGTGGCCTGTCGGTAGTCTGTTTTACCCGTTTGGTAATGCTTTGGTCAAAAGCAATGATGGCTGGACTCCGGCAGCAGAAACACATCTGATAAGCAGTTATGGCGAGCTGCACCTGACGGGCAAAGGCGCGCGCATCGGCCTGATTTCACCGCAGTGGGAAACGCGCTATTTGACGGCGCCGACTGAGCTCGTCATAACCGGAAGTTGGCCGCAGCAAACCAGGGCATCAGCCGTGTTATTACTGGAAAATGGCGAAAAGCTGTCCTGTTCATTCCGGTCAATTGGGCAAAACAGGGTACGCTGCCTTTTTCCTACGGCTCAAAAACGGCAGATGTCGCGCTTGACGCTAGAGTGGCAGTTGCCTGCTGCGCAGCAAAAAGCGGGTGTCAAAATAAGTGACGTAGCGTTTAAACTTGCTGAGCACCGTTGAATTAATCTATACAAAACAAACTTGCAATACCCTTGAATCAGCTTCTTTAGGGGGCTATCTGCTCTAAGGATTGAGATTTTTTTCTGGCTTTTGAACGGTTATGTAGGGCTCTTCTACAGCCAAATCCAAAATACTATACGGCTGTAACGCTGCATCATACTCAACTACTTCGCTGGTTCTGATTGCCGCGCGGATTAAAATGTATCCATAGCTTCGCAATTCTTTTTCAAAATCAGCCAGGCGAATAGGATTGAGTTCTTTATAAAAACGCCAATAATCTTCATTGGTGACATTAAAACCTGAGCGATCCATGATCGTAGGTTTTGTGGTCATTACCATTTCTTTTAAATCCGCTTCTGGAATGCGCAGATGCAGGTGTGGTGTCGGATCAAATTCGCCCAAATGGCTTCCTATCGCCGAATAGTACAAGCCAGGGGCGACGAAAAATAATCCACCCGGTTTTAATACCCGATAAACTTCGTCCAGCGTTTTGCGGTATCCGCCTGCAATATGTTCAAGCGAGCCCCAAGAGATTACAACGTCAAAACTTTCGTCGGCATAGGGGATTTCCTCGCAGCTTTGTTGTAAAAAAGTAAAGTTGTCAGGCATTTTTTGCAAAGGGAGGCCGTTTTCCTGGGAGACTCTGGGTAATTCTTTTATGTAGTCCACAATATCCAGGGCAACGAGTTCTTGTGGCTGATAGCGCAGAACGATACTCAAATCTGTAATTCCTTCGCCCGCACCGATATCCAAAATTCTGCCATGCAGTTTTTCAGAATTGGCGAGACAAAGTTCTCCAATGACTTTTGCGGCATGACAAAAATGGCGATGAAACCAATTGGTCATACCTTGACGCCATGACAGCTGATCTAAACGCGTTTCTGTTTCAGGATGGGTACTCCACGTAGCTAACAAAAGTTGCTGCGCTGACTCAATCCCGTTGATGGAAAATAACTGTAATGAATCCGGTACACGAACCTTGCTTACTGTTCCCCATGAAACTCCAAGTTCATAATTGCCCGGCGGAAGTGATACTGGCCATTCAAAGTTGAAGCAGAACTCGCCACGTGGCAACCAAGGCAGAAATATTCCACCTAGATGTGTATCAGAAGCCACCAAATAAGTGTCAGCCCCTTCACGGCGAATGAATAAGCGCATTACAGGATCAAAAATACATAGATCCCGAATTTGAAGGGTCATCTGAACTTTTATGACCTGTCCTGCTTGATAAATATTAGCGATAGGCTGGACATTTAATTCTGCGGGATCAATGTTGTTTGGTTGATTCATTTGGATTCTTCGGTAAGTTTAATTAAGCGGTTTGGGATTAATTCATTGAAAATTTAGGTAACCACGGCAACGAACCAGGCCAGCAGAGATAATGCTATTTGCCGTATGTTCGTTGCACAAAAACAGGTATTAGTTCCGGGGCGCTCAAATAAATCAAAGCTTGCTGTGGAATCTGACGGGACAGCATTTTTGCTATACTACGTCCTTATTCTCGGCATGTGGTAAGGCTTTGATGTCTTTTCTAGTCGTGGCTGAGGCGCATTTCGTTTTAGCTTGCAAAAGAGTGTTTCACTCTCTTTTCCTTGCTCACACTCGTTGCAAATTATATACGCAATCACTGTTACTCGGAGAACTGAGTATCTGGACATTAATAATTTGCACTTTCCCATCGGCAGCAAAATAGTGAAGACCGTTATTTGAGATGCCAGAAGGATTTTTTTGAGACAGCAGTGGCATGTTGCGTTTTGAATTAGGATTCGCGTCTATGGGGTAATTAATATCGTTTATGTGTATATATCATGCATAAGAAAATCCTTAAGGCATCAAAAATGCAAAATAAAATCCAGCCAATTCCGATTGGGGCCTCTAGTCACCCAGAAGCCTTTTACCAGTTGGGATTGAAGGCTTTTAATTCGAAAAATTTCGAACACGCAGAAAATTATTTTAATAAGGCAATACAGGCTGACTCAAAGCAGCCACATTATTGGCTTGCCTTTGGTTTGGTGTCACAGGCGCAAGGAAAGTTTGACGAAGCAATAGGATGTTTGTGTAAAGCACTTGAACTGAATCCAAGTTTTGCACGAGCATATAATCAGTTGGGTACGTTAAATCAAATAAAAGGGAGTCTTGATGAAGCTGCCGCTAATTTTAGGCTAGCGTTAAAATGTCTTCCCGATTTTCCTCAGGCTTGGAATAACTTAGGAAGCGTACTTAATTTACAGGGAAAAATTGACGAGGCAACGGTCGCTTTTTGTGAAGCAGTACGGTTAAAACCAGACTACGTACTTGCGCACAGTAACTTGGGTGGCGTATATCAATCACAAGCGAGAATAAAAGAGGCTGAGAGCTGTTACCGTAAATCCATTGAACTTCAGCCGGATAATATTTATGCCCACTTTGGCTTGGGGCATGCCCTTATTGTGCAGTGGAAGATGGAAGAGGCCGAGAAAGTATTGCGCCGGGCGTTCGTTCTCGATCCAGGTAATATTCAAGTGCTAAACAACCTGGCTTATTCTTTAAAGGAACAGAGCAAGCATGCCGAAGCGGCAATCTTTTATCAGCGTGCCTTGTCATTAAAGCCCAATGGGCTGAAGGCATTCATTGGCGCTCACCTGGCGTTGCCCGCGATTTATTCCAATGCCACAGAATTGTTCGCAGTACGCAAACGTTACACGGAGGGTCTGAAGACTTTGCGGGGTAACACCGAAAACTTCCTTGAATTAGAACCAAAAGAATTATTGTCAGGATTGAGCTGGGCCAATTTTTATTTGGCTTATCAAGGTCAAGATGACAAATTTTTGCAAGTGGAATATGCACATTTTGTGGCGGATATTCTTCAGGTTGTAACGCCAGATTTAATGCAGCCCATAAAGCAAGATCCTGCAGCCAGCCAACGACGTTTGCGTATTGGCTTCTTGTCCAGTTTTATGCGCGATTGCACCGTAGGATCTTATTTTAAAAGCTGGGTTACTTCTCTTAACAGGGGAATATTTGAAATTTATTGCTATCACATTGGGCATATACAGGACCAGGTAACGCAAGAATTTGCCAATGCTTCTGATTGCTATAAACATCTTGTTGGCGATGTTGATCATGTTGGCAGACAGGTTAAGAAAGACCAGCTGGATATCTTGGTTTATCCAGAAGTTGGTATGGATCAAGGGGTATTGATATTGGCAGCCATGCGCTTGGCGCCAATACAGTGTGCCGCTTGGGGACATCCGGTAACCACCGGCCATGCCAATATGGATTATTTCTTTTCCAGTAAATTAATGGAGCCGGAAAACGGGCAGGCTCACTATAGTGAGCAATTAATATTACTGGAGGGAATCGGAACGTATTATTCAAAACCGGTACTTCCTTCTCGAGCCAAGCGCTCAGATTTTTCATTGCCAGAGGAGTGTGTTCTTTATCTTTGCCCGCAATCGCTATATAAAATTCATCCCGATAACGATAGGTTACTGCTCGAAATTCTGGCACGGAACAAAAATGCTGTGCTGGTATTTTTTCAGGCCACTGATATTTCAATTACACGTGCATTTATGAAGCGGCTTGAAAGTGTATTGGATGAAAGCGGTGTGGAGAAAGCTGGCCAAATTAAAATTTTGCCGCGCATGGCCCATGAAAATTATTTGCGTATCAATATGCTGTGCGACGTCATGCTCGATACCCTGCATTGGTCCGGCGGCAATACAACGCTGGATGCGTTAGCCTGTGGTTTACCTGTGGTAACGATGCCTGGCGAATTCATGCGGGGGCGACAAAGCTACGGTATGTTGAAGTGTATGGGCTTGAATGAGTTGATCGCGCACGATCACAAAGACTATATAGAGATAGCAACCCGACTCGGCACGGATAGGGCTTGGCATCAGCAAGTTGTGCAACAAATAACCACAAGAAGCGGCGCCATCTTTGCGGTGGAGACGCCATTGCGCCAGATGGAGCAATTTTTTGTAGCGGCATTAAATGCTCGGTCATCAAGCCCACCTTCTGATAACAGTTGTAATTAGTCATCCATGAATAATCCCGACCAATTGTTTCAACAGGCCGTGCAGCACCATCAAGCAGGACGGCTAGTGGACGCCATGATGGTCTACCGGCAAGTTCTGGCGCTACAGCCCAGACACCCACAATGCCATTACAATTTGGCACTTGCGCTGCAATTCCTGAATCAAACCGATGCTGCAATTGCCAGCTACCAGCGCGCCATCGAAATCAATCCCAGTTTTGCCGAAGCACACAATAATCTGGGCAATATCTTTCAAAACCTGGAGCGCCTGGAGGATGCTCGGCAATCTTACAGCCGTGCCTTGGCAAGCAATTCCAGGCTGCCACAGGCGCAATTCAATTTAGGTTTGATACTTAAAAAACAGAAACGGTTCAGCCTGGCCGTGGAGCATTTCCAGGAGGCGCTAAAAATTGCGCCGGACTATGAGGAAGCTTATGACAATCTCTGCTCACTGCTGAAATTTCTCGACCGCACCGAAGAATGGCTGGATGCATTCAAGAAATATGAGCGCCTGGATAACAAAACAGACTGGCTTTTTGTCGCCGGACTTTCCGCTTGCCGCTACCTGGGCGACTTCACCCGCGAACAAAATTATCTGCAAGCCTTGTCTGCACATCCACTCAAAGAGGGCGACATCGGGGTGCTGGATAATATTTTAAGTGTGGCGCAGTATTTTGATCTGCCGCAAGCGCAGCTACTGCGTTTGTACCATGCCTACAACCATGCAGTAAAACGCCAGCATTTCTCCGAATTTCCGCTGGTTTCTCCCTACCGGACGCAGCGCACAAAATTGCGCATTGGCTATTTGTCGGCAGATTTTCGCGTACATGTGATGGGCAAGCTTATGGTCGAAGTGCTGGCCCGCCATGATCGCAGCCAGTTTGAATTGTATCTGTATTCCCTGGCGAGCCAGGAAGATGCACTCACCAAGCAATTTGTCACGATCAGTGATAAGTTCGTTGACGTGCACACGCTGTCCGCGCGGCAAGCCGCCAAGATGATCGCCGAAGACGACCTCGATATATTGATCGACCTGTGCAACCACACCTCCTATTCCAATGCATTGATCCTCGCCTACAAACCGGCACGGGTGCTGATCACCCATCTCGGCGCTCACGGTGGCATAGGCCTGGATACGGTTGATTACAAGCTGACCGACCATTATGCCGACGTGCCGGAAAATGCGGCATATTTGATCGAAAAGCTGTTGCCGATGGAAGGCTGTCTTTTCCCCTTTCACCATGTTGAACCTGCTTCGGATATCCATTTAAGTCGGGCCGAGTTAGGCATTGCCGAAAATGCAGTGGTATTGGGTGTATTCGCGAACTTAATGAAATTCAGCCCGCGTTGTTTGCAGACCTGGGCTGCCATCATGACTAGGGTCGAACATGCCGTGCTGGCATTTTCACCCCTGAAAGAAAATGAAAAAGCCAGTTATTTACGTCAAATTGCAGCGGCCGGAATTGATCCGGCGCGGGTGAAGTTCATCCCTGCGGCAAAGGACGAGCAGTTTAACCGCGCACGTTATGCGCTGCTTGATATGGCTCTTGATACGTTTCCCTACAGCGGAGGTGATACGACTCTGGCAGCGCTGGATATGGGGGTGCCGGTGGTCACACTGTGCGGCCAGCGCCATAGTGAACGCACCTCCTACAGTATTCTTATGAACCTTGGCGTGCCTGAAACAATCGCCCACAGCGAAGCCGAATATATCGATCTTGCTTGCCGTCTGGCGAGCGATACAGGCTGGCGCGGCACGGTGGTGGAACAGATCCGGCACGGTCTAGCCGATTCGCCGCTGGTTGACATGGACGCTTATACCCGGCATCTGGAAGAGGCTTATCGCCATGCCATCGCCCAGTGTCCCCTAAAAGACTCAGCCGCAAACGACGATAGTAAAGCGCTGTTCCAGAATGCCGTGCGGCAACACCAAGCCAACAACTTGATGGAAGCGGCAGACCATTACCGGCAGGTGCTATTGCATGAGCCCGACCATTCCGCCGCCCTGTATTTATACGGGGTACTACTGGAACAAACCGGCCAGGAAGCTGACGCCATCGTGCAACTCCAACGTGCAATTGCGGTTAGCCCGAGCTATCTTGATGCACATCTGGCACTTAGCAGCCTTTATTTGAAGCAGGGACAGATGGAGGATGCGGTTGCTGGTTTTAACAAGGCGCTGCAAATCAAGCCCAGCCATTTTGCAGCTTTGAATGGCTTGGGCCGTGCCCTGATCGGGGCTGGCCATTTGCCGCAAGCCGTCGCCACCTTGCAACAGGCGATCCAAAGTCAGCCGCAGGAACCGTCTGCATATTTCAATCTTGGCGTGGCCTATCAAAAGCAAGGTATGCCAGACGCGGCAATGGCCACCTATCATCGTGCCCTGGCGCTGGAGCCGAGCAACACCGAAGCCTTATTCAACCTCGGCGTACTGTTCCAGCAGCAAGGCAAGGCCGAACGCGCTGCTGCCTGCTACCAACAAATCCTGCGTATTCAGCCGGATCATGCGCCGGCCTATTACCATCTGGGCGATGTGTTGTTCGATGCCGGCAAAATCAATCCGTGGCTGGAAAATTTTAAACAGTTCCGGCGGCACGCGCCGTCCTCTGCCATGCTCGCGGTGTATGGCTTGCAAGCTTGCCAGTATCTGGGTGAAGTCGAACAGCAACAGGCGTATCTGGATGACTTGCTGAGTGATAAATATGCGTTCTTCAATGACGCCGATGCACTCGACCGGCTGGAGGAAATGCTGTATCTGCTGTTGTTTTTTGATTTTCCTCCAGAGCACCTGTTTGCGCTGTACCAGCGCTACAGCCAGTTGAGCAAGCAGACGTATACCCCCCAATTGTCGCTGCCCGCGCGCGCCGCTGGCGGCAAAATCCGGCTGGGCTATTTGTCCGCCGATCTGCGCGATCATGTGATGGGAAAAATGATATATCAGGCCGTTTCTCGGCATGATATCGGGCAATTCGAGGTGTACTGCTATTCGCTGTCATCGCAGCAAGATGCTTGGACCGAGCGCTTCCGTGCCTGCAGCCATCGGTTTGTCGGCATCGCAAATCTTGACGCGCTCAGTGCGGCAAATCGCATTGCCGAGGACAACCTGGATATTCTGGTGGATTTATCCACCCACACCAAGGGGAGTTTGCCAGCAATTCTGGCGTACAAACCCGCGCGCCTGCAGATCACCCACATTGCCAGCGCCGGGGCCGTGGGGCTGGATAGCATCGATTTCAAGCTAACTGATCAATACGCCGACACTCCAGCAAACCAGGCGTATCTGCTGGAGCACTTGTTACCGATGCAGGGCTGCGTCTTTCCATATCGCCACATCGCGCCAGCCAGCCAGCACAGCTATCAGCGCACAAAACTCGGCATAAAAAAGAACGCTATCGTACTGGGTGCTTTTGTTACCTTGATGAAGCTGAGTCCGCGCTGTCTAGCATTGTGGCGCCGGGTACTGGAAGCACTGCCGAGCGCGGTGCTCGCGTTCTCGCCGAACAACATTGAAACTAAAGCCAGCTACCTGCAACGAATCAAGGCCGCTGGCATAGCAGCAACGCGCGTCGTTTTCATCCCGCCCGGCAAGGACGAAGCCCACAACCAGGCGCGCTATACCTTGGTCGACATGGTGCTGGATACGCTGCCGTTTGGCGGCGTCAATGGCACGCTGGAAGCGCTCGACATGGGCGTGCCGGTGGTCACGCTGCGTGGGGAACGGCATGGTGAACGAACCGGTTTCAGCATCTTGACGAATCTCGGGGTAACGGCAACGATTGCCAGTAACGAACAGGAATTTATCGACATCGCCAAACGCCTTGCGAATGATCAAACGTTTTACGCCAGTGTTACGGATGCTATCCGGCGCGGCTTGGCCGACTCGCCGCTAGTCAACATGGATGACCATGTGCGTCATTTAGAAGAAGCCTATCGACAGGCGTTGCTGCAGAAAGGCATCGTAACATCACGATGAACGTTCCTTGTAGCCATGACTGATAGCCCCAATTTACATAATCAGGCCGAGGCACTACAGCAGGCTGCCGCACTGGCCAGACAAGCCGGTAATTTGGAGCGGGCACTGGCGACTCTTGATCAAGCTATCGCCCTCAGCCCGCAGGAGTCGCGCAATCATTTTCTACGCGGACTCATGCTGGAAGATTTGCACCGGCCAGACGAGGCTATCGCTAGCCTGCAAAATGCAATTCGCGTGAAGCCAGACTATGCCGAGGCCTACAACACTATCGGCATTATTCTGCATGACCAAAAACGCTTCGAGCAAGCCGCTGCAAATTTCCGTGAGGCAATCCATCACAAGCCGGATTATCCCGGGGCTTATAATAACTTGGGTACTTCGCTTCGTGCGCTGGGTGACATCGCTGGCGCTCAGCAGCAGTTTGCACAGGCCGTTCTGTTGAAGCCGGATTATGCGTTAGCCCATTACAACCTGGGTATTACTCACCTGGATATGGGACAGCTCAATCCGGCGGAAACCAGTTTCAGCCATGCGCTTCGCTTGAAACCGGATCACGTTCAGGCTTACAACTATCTCGGTTCTGTTCAGCACCAATTGGGCAAGCTCGATGAAGCGGAAGCCAGCTTCACCCATGCCGCGCAAATGAAGCCGGGCAAGAATGGTGCGGAACTCAACAAACTTGCCCGCGTGTTCTGGGAGCAAGGCCGCATCGAACAAACTCTTGCGGCCTATCGGCAAGCGCAAACGCTGAATCCGCATGAACTGAAATCGGCACTCGGTGCCGTGCTATCTTTGCCCGCCGTATATCGCAATCAGATTGATTTGCTGGAAGCACGACGGCGATTCGCTAACGGCCTGAAAATCCTGCACGCAAACATTCCGAATTTTATTTCTCACAATCAGCCCGAGCAACTATTGGACGAACTGCGCTGGAGCAATTTTTACTTGGCCTACCAAGGTCTTGACGACAAGAAACTGCAAATAGACTATGCGCATTTCGTCGCTGCCATGCTGGAGAAAATCGCGCCGCAATTCATGCAGCCGCGCGCGAAAAAAGATGCTTCGGGACGCCGCTTGCGCATCGGGTATTTATCCAGTTTTTTCAGGAATTGTACGGTCGGGATGTATTTCCGCAGTTGGATCATGCAGCTCGATCGTGAGCAATTTGAAATTTTTGTCTATCATACCCGCCAGGAAACAGATTCTGTCACCCAGGAAATGGTCAGTGCTTGCGACCATTTCCGCCATCTTGTCGCGGGCCCTATTTCGCCTGATCGCATCGCCGCATCCGTGCTGTCGGATGATCTGGATATCCTGGTTTACCCTGAGCTTGGTATGGATAACACCAGTTTCCTGCTGGCTGCCATGCGACTGGCACCGGTGCAATGTGCCGGCTGGGGACATCCTGTGACCAGCGGCCACGTAAATATCGACTACTATTTTTCCAGCGCCGTAATGGAGCCTGATAACGCCGAGCTTCATTATTCAGAAAAATTGATATTGCTCGAGGGCTTAGGCACTTATTACAGCAAGCCTGTGCTACCCACGCCCGCGTGCCGCGCCGACTTTGCGTTACCAGAAGGCAAAACGCTGTATCTGTGCCCGCAATCATTATTCAAGATCCATCCAGACAACGATGCGCTGCTGGCGCACATTCTTGAGCGTGACCCGAATGGAGTCATCGTGCTGTTTGCTGGCCGCTACCCCAACATTACCAACGCCTTTTTTGCCCGACTGGTGCAGGTCCTGCGCGCACGCGGTTTGGAGCCGCAAGGGCGCGGTATTATTCTGCCTTCAATGGCACACGATGATTATCTACGCGTCAACATGGTGTGTGATGTGATGCTCGATACCCTGCATTGGTCTGGTGGCAATACAACCCTGGATGCGCTTGCCTGCGGCTTGCCAATGGTAACTTTGCCGGGAGAATTCATGCGTGGTCGGCAAAGCTACGGAATACTGAAATGCATGGGGCTGGATGAGCTTATAGCTAAAGACCAGGATGACTATATCGAGATAGCCATCAAGATCGGCACAGACAGCGCATGGCGCCAGCAAGCTGTGCAACGCATCATTACCGGTAGCAATAAAATTTTCGAGATGGAAACGTCATTACGTCAAATGGAATCGTTTTATCATTCCGAATTCAACGTGCAATGTGGCGGCTAGTGGCCATATCTCGGTTGATATGAGGCTCAATAACATGCTTTCAATTGTCATTTGCAGCATCAGCCCAGAAAAATTCGCGTTCATCTCGAAAAATTACGCGGAACTACTGGTGAACGTGCCATTTGAAATAATCGGCATCCATGACGCGCAGTCACTTTGCGAAGGCTATAACCGTGGCATCACCCAAAGCCGGGGCGACATCCTGATTTTTTGCCATGATGACATCGAGATAATCTCGCGCGATTTTTATCCCCGGTTGCGCCAATATCTACAAGTTTATGATGTGGTTGGTTGCGCTGGTACAAATCATTTAGTCGCTAGCAACTGGGGATTCGCGGGAGATCCCTACTTGCACGGTACTGTTGCCTACCCGGTTTCCGCTGATGTATGGCCCAGCGATCGCTTCGACTTATCGGTGTGGGGTGGGGTAAATGCGGTGGCTGTTGAAGGAATTCAAGCTTTGGACGGATTTTTCTTTGCCGTGAATCGGCGGGTGGTGAATGAAGTACGCTTCGATGAACAAAATTTCGATGGCTTCCATATCTATGACATCGACTTTACCTTCGCAGCCTATTTGGCTGGATTCAAATTGGCGGTATGCAACGATATTTTAATAGCCCATCAATCGCGCGGAAATTATTGTGAGAAGTACGCTGCATTTAGTGCCAAGTTTATGGAAAAGTATCAAGGCCGCCTGCCAGTTCAAGAATGCAATAACCGCCAAGTGGCATTAGCGAAGAACCTTGATCGTGCACAGATGTTGCGCATCTGTGGCAGTTTGAAGCGCTGAAGCAAGTTGGTAATGCCCACTTTATAAGTACATTGTCAGAACAGATTTAAGGGCACCCCTAAACGGGTTCACTTTATTGAAAGAGCGTTATCCGCATGACAAGTTTCGCCAAAAGCTCATAACAAACGTAGTAACTTGCCTGCAATCCGCCGATTCCCGGCAAATAATCCGATGGCCATTCGAGATTGCCATTTAAAATTCCGGTAGGGGCCGCAACCACCAGTAATCCCGAAGTAATGAATTCCGCTTTTGCCCGTGGCATGTCAAAGCTGTGTGTGACGAGCACGACATGCCGAATGTTATCTTTTGCCAGCATTGCGGTAGAGAATGCCGCATTTTCGCGTGTGTTTCGCGATTTATCTTCACTCCAGCGAACTTTGATTCCGAACTCGTTTTCCAGGGCTTCCCGCATTAATTTTGCTTCTGTTTCACCGCCCAGTACCGATCCACCGGCGACCAGCACTGGCAACCCGGTATTCTTTGCGACCCGCGCGCCGTAACGCACGCGTTCGAGGGTCAGTCGCCCCAATGTGTCCCCACCGTACTCCAACGCATTATTGCGAATTCCGCCACCGAGGATCACGATGGCTTGGGCGCGACGTGCTTCATTGAGGTCGAGCGGAGGTGATGTGTCGAGAAAGTGCATCAGTTGATACGAAGCAAAGGGGGTGGACAGTGCCAGCAGGTAGACCGTTGCAATAATTGCGATTGCTCTGCCTGTCCGCAGAAATCTATTTACCAGAAACAGGCCAAAGAGAATAATTAACAGCAATCCTGTGGGAGGCAGGATGATTGTTTTGACGATTGCCTTGAGCATAAAAATATCGGGCATGTTTTATAGTAATACGGTCGAGATAAATTGAGGGGGTGGGAACTGCATTATTCTTACAGAAGTTATGGATGTCGCTGAATAGTTAAATGAGCCCCTTCTTTTTTGTGTATTTAGAGAGGTGGCGATGGGATTTATATTGGTTGATTATATCCGTCTGCGCGAAGTAGGCTGAAGAAATAGAGCCAGACAGTTCTGTAACATACCGAAAACGAATGAATTATTCCACTAAAGCGATGGGTGAGACAATGTTTCAATTGGGACGGGGTGTTTGTGGAAATTTTGAACAGGTAATCGAACGCGAATGGCTGGTCACCAATGGTATGGGAGGATACGCTTCCGGCACGGTCGGCGATCTGAACACACGCCGTTATCATGGCCTATTGATGGCCGCGTTGTCCCCTCCGGCGGGGCGTACCTTGCTGGTAGCAAAGATAGATGCGATGGTGCGTTATGGAGGCAAAACCTATCATCTCTCCTGCAACGAGTTCGTTGACGGTACGGTAACGCCGCACGGGTATCTTCACTTGGAGTCTTTTGTTCTGGATGGCATTGTCCCGGTGTGGCATTACGCACTGGCAGATGCATTGATCGAAAAACGTGTGCTGATGGCACCTAGGCAGAACACCACCTATCTGCATTTTCGTGTGTTGCGTGCGAGCGACACGCTCGAATTCGAACTGATGCCACTGTGCACACACCGGAATTATCACAGCCACAGCCATGGTGGTTGGGATTTGAATATCCGCGAGATAACGAATGGCTTCGAAGTACATGCATTCCAGGGCGCGCGTCCCTACCGCGTAATCTGCGATGGCGCCAGGTTTGTTGCTGACCCTGTTTGGCATTGGAATTTTAAACATAGACTAGAGACTGCGCGCGGACTGGATGATAGTGAAGACCTCTTCTGTCCGGGCCGCTTTACCTTGGCGCTAGATGAGGGGCAGGATGCGACATTGGTGATTTCCGCTGAGTCGGATTTATCAGAAGACTTTGCTGTTGTCAGTGCGCGAATTCACGAATCCGCGCAGGCGCTGTTGACCGCGCTTCCCGCTGATGCGCCACGCTGGATAAGACAGATGGCACTGGCCACCGACCAATTTATTGTCGATCGCTACTGTGATGGCCATCCGGCCGGTAAAACCGTTATCGCCGGTTATCCTTGGTTCGGCGATTGGGGGCGCGACACCATGATCGCGTTGCCCGGTCTGACCCTGGCGTTACAGCGTTTTGATATAGCCGCCAGCATCTTGCGCACGTTTGCTGCGCACATCAGCGAAGGCATGTTGCCGAATCGTTTTCCCGACCATGACGAAACGCCGGAATACAACACAGTCGATGCCACGTTGTGGTATTTCTATGCAGTGGATCAATACACCAGGCGCAGCGGCGAGATCGCATTGGCGAAAGAGCTTTATCCGGTACTCGCCGATATCCTCGCATGGCATCGAAAAGGCACACGCTATGGCATTAAGGTCGATGTCCGGGATGGCTTGCTGGCTGCGGGCGGGGATGGTATGCAACTGACCTGGATGGATGCCAAAATCGGCGATTGGGTCGTGACGCCACGTATCGGCAAGCCTGTCGAAGTGAATGCGCTTTGGTACAACGCGCTGGCTATCATGGCCGATTTAAGCAAGCAGCTAGGCAAGAAAAAATCGGCTGACGAATATCGTAAAACGGCGGCACAAGTTCGTTTAAGCTTCCAGCGTTTCTGGAATGCCGAACAAAGCTATTTATACGATGTGATCGATGGAGCGGAAGGCGTGCCTGATTCTGATGGGCGAAAGCGCGACCCGCGCCTGCGCCCCAACCAAATACTTGCGGTAGCGCTGCCCAATAGTCCGTTGGATGGGGAGCAGCAAAAGGCGGTCGTGGATGTTTGCGCGCGCGAGTTGTTGACCTCTCATGGTTTGCGCAGCTTGGCGCGTAATCAACCTGGTTACGTTGCTTACTATCAAGGCAATCCCGCGCAACGCGATGCGGCTTATCATCAAGGTACCGTTTGGGCCTGGCTCATCGGGCCGTTTGTGGATGCGCACTATCGCGTCTACCGGGATGCGGACAAAGCGCGCTCTTTTCTTGAGCCGCTGGGGCTGCACCTTGGTGAGGGCTGCATCGGCAATGTCAGCGAGATATTCGATGCCGAGCCGCCATTCACGCCGCGCGGTTGCTTTGCCCAGGCATGGAGTGTTGCGGAAGTGCTGCGCGCATGGCTGGATTTACATGATGCCTCATTTGGAAAAGGGAAATCAACATGACCACCGCATCGGCTCCGCGCAAATTACATCCAAAAAAACAGAGCAGCCGGAACGCACCCCTCAGCAAGGAAAAGAAACGGCTCATCGCGCGGGAAAAAGAAGAGCCGGAATGGTCCAGGTGGGGGCCTTACGTGAGCGAACGCCAATGGGGAACGGTCCGTGAGGACTACAGTCCGCACGGTGAAGCCTGGGAATATTTCAGCCACGATCACGCACGCAGTCGCGCCTATCGTTGGGGTGAAGATGGCATCGCCGGAATCAGCGACAAATTCCAGCACTTATGTTTGGGGCTGGCACTGTGGAACGGGCGCGATCCGATTCTGAAAGAACGCCTGTTCGGATTGACCAACAGTGAGGGCAACCACGGCGAAGATGTTAAAGAACTGTATTACTACCTGGATGCCACACCGACCCACTCTTACCTGAAGATGCTCTACAAATATCCCCAGCAGACCTATCCCTACGCATGGCTGGTGGAAGAAAACGGGCGGCGTGGCAAGGACATGCCGGAATTCGAACTAATTGATACCGGCACCTTTGCCGATGACCGCTACTTCGATGTACTCGTGGAGTATGCCAAGGCCGATCCGCACGATATTTTGATGCGGGTTACCGCACACAATCGTGGCCCCGACGACGCACCGCTGCACATTCTGCCGCAGCTATGGTTCAGGAACGAGTGGGTATGGGATGGACAAATCGAGAAGCCGGAAATATCAATCTCTGGACAGGATGCCATCGTGTTGCAGCACAAAAAATTGGGCACTTATTACGGCTACTTCGATGGTGCGAAGGAATTATTGTTCTGCGATAACGAGACCAACGTACAACGCTTGTATGGCACAGAAAGTAAAGGCCATTTCAAGGATGCCTTTCACGAACACGTCGTTCATGGCAATCCCCATGCCGTCAATCCGTTGCAAAGCGGCACCAAAGCGGCAGGACACTTCATTTTTACAATACCGGCACATGGGAAGATTGAGGTTCGCTTGCGTCTCACCCGTGCTGCGAACACGCGTCCCTTCAAGGATTTCGATTCTATTTTTAATTTGCGCCGGGCCGAGGCTGATGAATTCTATGCCGTGCTGCAAGCCGATATAGCTGATGAAGATGCGCGCCTGATCCAACGTCAGGCCTTTGCCGGCATGATCTGGAGCAAGCAGTTTTACTACATCGATATTCCGATATGGCTGAAAGGTGATCCGAGCATGCCCGCACCGCCTAAGGAACGACACAACGGACGAAACAGTGAATGGCAACATTTGAATAATGCAGACATCATTTCGATGCCCGACAAATGGGAATATCCCTGGTATGCCGCATGGGATCTGGCTTTCCACTGCGTCACGATGGCGGACATCGATCCGGTATTCGCCAAGAATCAACTTTTGCTGATGACGCGCGTTTGGTACATGCACCCGAATGGGCAGATTCCCGCTTACGAATGGGCTTTCGGTGACGTGAATCCGCCGGTACATGCATGGGCTGTGTGGGAGGTATACAAGGCCGAGCGCGATGCCAACAACGGTAGTGGCGACCTGGATTTTCTTGAGCGCGAGTTGCACATGCTAGTGCTGAACTTTACTTGGTGGGTCAACCGCAAGGATGCTGATGGACACAATGTGTTTCAGGGCGGCTTCCTCGGCTTGGATAACATCGGCGTGTTTGACCGTAGTGCGCCGCTACCTACCGGCGGTTATATCAACCAGGCCGACGGCACCAGCTGGATGGCCATGTATGCGCTCAACCTGATGCGAATCGCGCTTGAGTTGGCGCAGCACAATCGCACCTATGAGGATATTGCCACCAAGTTTTTTGAGCACTTTCTGTACATCACGCAGGCAATGAACAACATCGGCGATCAGGGCGTTGGCCTGTGGGACGAGGAGGATCAATTTTTTTACGATGTGCTGCGCACCCCCGATGGCGAAATGACGCCACTCAAGGCCCGCTCTATGGTGGGCCTCATCCCGCTTTATGCCGTGGAGATTATCGAGCCGGAGATACTTGATCGGCTGCCGGATTTCAAACGGCGGCTGGAATGGTTCATGAAAAACCGCCCTGAATTGGCAGCGCTTGTTTCCCGCTGGCAGGAGCCGGGACGGGGCAACCGTCAGCTGCTCTCGTTGCTGCGCGGCCACCGTACGAAAGCCCTCTTGCGACGCATGCTGGATGAGACTGAATTTCTTTCTGACTATGGCATACGGTCACTTTCGCGCGCCCATAAAGATGCGCCCTATGTCTTCAACAGCATCGACGATTCGATGAGTGTCAGTTACCAACCGGCTGAATCGGAATCGGGGGCGTTCGGCGGCAATTCCAACTGGCGCGGCCCAATCTGGTTCCCGGTCAATTATTTGTTGGTGACTTCGCTGCGCCGTTTCGCCGAATTTTACGGAGATGCATTCAAGATTGAATGTCCTACCGGTTCTGGAAACATGCTCTCCATTCATGCCGTTGCCGACGAACTGGCGCTGCGCTTGACGCGTTTATTCAAACGCGATGGTTCAGGGCGGCGACCGGTGTTTGGCGATCAAACAAAATTTCAAGAAGACCCACACTTCCGAGACTACATTTTATTCCATGAGTATTTTCATGGTGACACTGGTTGTGGGGTGGGCGCTTCGCATCAAACCGGCTGGAGTGGCTTGGTCGCAAAGCTTTTGCAACCGCACAAGCATGATTGACTCAACCAAAAGAACATTAAAAAATCAGCTCGCAGGAAAAAATTTCGCTAGGCTGCTATTGTTGTAAGATTGCTAGCTCATGTATTTATAGCCCCCGAGTTAGTTGGACGGGGAAATGAAAATGGTGCACAACGAGAATAAAATGGTGCATTTATCAGCTAAACTTGGGCGCGATGCAGCCTTTTCCTTCAATTAAAACAATGAATTATCAAAGGTGATAAATTGGAGGGAAGATTAAATCGAGTCTGACCCCATTTACTTATGACCCCATTTACTTACCATTTACTCTACCGACCGGATGAAGGTGAAAATTGATTCGGAAACGGGCCGAGAGATGATCACACGCCGATTTGCAACAGTGGAACCGGTATTTGGCAACCTGCGCAGCAACAAGCGATTGCACTGCTTTACGCTGCGCGGAAAAGCCAAGGTGGATGGGCAGTGGAAACTGTACTGCCTGGTACATAATGTTGAAAAACTAGCAAACCACGGTTATGCGAGATAAGGATGCCAGGAGGATGCATCCTCGCCTATGCATCGCATGCATATGCCTGTCAAACTAGCTTGGTCTGCAATGAGGATGTTCGAGAAAAGAACAGGGAGCAGGAAATGAAGATGACGGTTTGGTTTGAAAAATTTCTACCCAAAGCTGAATCAGGTGTTCAGAATGGGGTTTTTCTACAGCGTCGTTAGGTTTCATGTTCTACACCGACGATTTCATGAGGGATGTTATGGGGATTACGGGCCTTCCCGATTGCCTCTACCACTACACGTCCATAGAAACACTTGCTCTCGTTCTCTCAAATCGGACGTTACGATTTACAAGACTTGATGGAGTGAACGATCCAGAGGAAGCTTCAGCCAGTGACTTACCGAATGCTTCCACTCTAATTTTTGCGTCATGTTGGACAGCACAGCCCAGAGAGTCGTTGGCCATGTGGCGTATGTATGCGCCTAGCCTTCAAGGGGTGCGTATCAAGCTACCTAATAATCCTTTTGCCGGACGGCACGCGCCTACGATATTTGACAAAGGCGGTGCAATGCAGAGGATTGACGGGAAGATCGAAATCACAAGAGCAAACAACGGCATGGGCATAGTTTCTTACTATGTCACTGGCCCAAACAAAGTTTACTACACGGACGATCACGCTTTCCGCAATGGCCCATGCTTGCTCGACGAAGGCGACCGGTGGACGGTTCAACTACATGATCTCGGGATGGTAAAAAACACTTATTGGGCATTCGAGGAAGAATGGCGCTACAAGGTGTTGGCAACCTTTTCAGAAGCAATTCTTCAAGAGCCGAATCCGCTCTCTCACCCAGCCCTAGATCTCGTCGCATTTCCCATTCAGCAGACCGCCATCTTCGTTCCCCTAGATGAAACCAGTTTCGATGGCATGGAAGTTGTGCTCGGCCCCTGTGCATCAGCAGCACAAGAGGTAGTAGCTCGGACATTACTGGATAAGTTTGCGCCTAGCGCGGTCCTAAAGCGGAGCGAAATCAATGTTCGACCGTCGATATGAAACCTAACATTGCGGTCAAGCGGGACTGGCTTACAGCGGGCTTCGCCCGCCTCCAGCCAGCCCCTTACCTTAAACGTGTGTGCCGGGCATGGCACGTAACTATGGCGGAATTGGAATTGGGGTCAGATTCGATTTAATTTGAATAACTTGAAGATTAAATCGAGTCTGACCCCATTTACCATGCCATTTACCGCCATTTACCGACGTTAGGGCTTAAAAATGGGCAGACTATGAGAACAAATTACGTCTTCGTAGATTATGAAAATGTTCAAGTACCATCTTTGGCACTGCTAAAGAGCGAGCATTTCAAAGTTTGCATATTTCTTGGTGCAAACAACACAAAACTTCCTGTATCACTTTTCGTTTCAATGCAAGAATTGGGACAGCGTGTAGAGTTAATCACACTCGAAGCATCAGGCAAAAATGCACTTGACTTCCATATTGCATACTATCTTGGTGTTTTATCTTCAGCCGACCCTACTGCATTTTTTCACATAATTTCCAAAGACTCAGGTTTTGACCCGTTAATTCATCACTTAAAAACAAAGAAAATATTTAGTGCGCGCTCTGCATCAATTGAAGATATGTCTTGCTTGCAGGCACAAACGGCAACATCTACAGCACAGCAAACTATTGCACCTATTCAACCTGCTATCTCAGTCGAAGCTCCGAAAAAAGGTGGCGGCACCTCACCTGCTCATGCGGGACTAGTAGATAAAGCAATCACACTTGTCATAAATGGTAAAGCGTCAAAACCAACAACTCGTAAAACACTATTAAGCACCTTGCATTCTAAATTGGGCAAAGATATACCTGCTCAAAATATCGAAGATGTTCTTGGAGCGTTAGTAAAAAAAGGGCACGTTAAAATTAACGGCACTAAAGTTTCTTATGCCAATCAAACACAGCAGGCCTAACAAGGCGTTGCATCGGGGAAACCCGCCTTCGCTTCGTTACGCCGGTTTTTTCTGTGAACTTAGGCGTTGGATGTCTCAATACTGAGGATCATACGAATGCAACAATGGATATTTCTTTCAGTGGCTATTGTCAGCAAGGTAATTGCCACATCAGCACTTAAGGCGTCTGAAGGTTTCACTCATTTGTGGTCATTGTGGTCATCGCTCATCGTTGCCTTGGGCTACATAGTCGCCTTTTACTTTCTGTCGCTCACTCTCAAGACTATTCCGATTGGTGTGGCTTATGCCATTTGGTCCGGAGCAGGGGTTGCACTGATCGCTCTTATCGCATGGGCCTTCTTTGGGCAAGCGTTGGATATTCCTGCAATCATTGGTCTTTTATTGATCGTGACAGGGGTTGTCGTTCTCAACTTATTTTCTAAAACAGTTTCTCATTTGTGAGGCTGCCCAACCCATCATTCCACCGAATCTGCGCAAGAAGCCGCGCAGCCATTTGAATTCAAACATTAAACATTTCATATTTCGTGGAGAAGGAACGCACTATGGACGCATCGACGCAGACAAAACTTTCCCGACGACATTTTATTCAACTGACGCTCGCAGGATCGCTGGCCCTTCAGACATCAAGCCATGCATTCGCCCAGACTACTGCAAGTCAGGCGAGCGAAGAAACACCGCTTCTGCCGCCGCTTACCCCGGAAGTGGAAACAAGGACGCTCGACGAGCTGCACAAAGCCGCCCTCGCCCAAGGCGCTGACCTGATCGTCTATGCGGGCGGGGATCTGCCCAATGCACAGGCCGCCATCGAACAGGCCTTCAAGACACGCTTTCCTGGCATGAACATCCGCATCCTCGTCGACCTCAGCAAATATCACGACGCACGGATAGACAATCAGCTTGCGCGCGGCAAGCTCGAATGCGACGTTGCGCACCTGCAAACCCTGCATGACTACGACCGCTGGAAGGCAGAAGGGCATCTGCTGCTCTACAAGCCTTTGGGCTGGGAGCACGTCTACCCGGATTTTCGCGATCCTGACGGGGCTTACGTTGCGGTCAATGTTTTTTGTTTCAGCAACATCATTAATACCGGGCTGATCCCTGAAGCAGAAGCCCCACGCGACGCATTAGACTATCTCGATCCCAAATGGAAAGGGCGAATCGTCCTGACCTATCCGCACGACGACGATGCTGTGCTGTACCAGTTTGACCGGATTATCAGCGAGCGTGGCTGGGGCTATATGGACCAGCTGATGACGCAGGATGTGCAATGGATTCGTGGTACGGTGCCGGCTCGCCTGGTCGTTGCGAAGGGCGACAAGGCCGCAACCTTTACCGCCTCGAGCCCGTTGACCACACCTCCCGGCAGCCCGACCAAGCTCATCCTGCCGAAAAACGACAGCTTTCTCACCTGGCCTCAAACGGGCGCCATCTTCAAGGCTGCACGTCATCCGGCAGCAGCGAAGCTCTACATGAGTTGGCTGCTATCGAAAGAAATGCAAGAAGGTCGCGGACTATGGCCAGTGCGGCGCGACATGTCACCACCGGAGGGATTCGGACCGGTTATCAACTACCCCACTTATCCGGTGCGCTTCCGTGCCTTCATGCAAGATCGCGCGCGCATTGAGCGCCTTAAATTCCAGATGGAGCACTACATTGGGGCCGTCCAAGGACAAAACCCAACTCAAGTCCACGGGCTGTATCCCGTTGGACGATGACTAACAATGTCCGTCATTCCAGGCCGATTTCTAACAAGCCATTCTGAAAGCGCCCATTTCAACATCCATAATTAGTCATGATTTCTGTTGCAGAGAATGCGAGCAAAATGAACAAGCGCTTCGAACAAATTGTCCTTGTAGCTTCACTGCTGATGTCGCTAGCCGCTCACTCTCAAACCGAAGGAAAAACATTTGTGCCAGATGAAGTATTTGCCGGGCGTTCTGAAGGCAAAGGAGAAATGCAGCTGTTTCTAGGAAAAGCTCGCCCATTTACCGTTGAAAGCCTTGGGTCAACACAAGCTGATGGCCGCTTTAGGCTTGAGCAAAACGTGCGATTTGAGGGGGAACCCGTTCAGTCACGTTCTTGGATGATGTGGCAAACCACCCCGGGTCATTACTCGGCAACGCTTACCGAGGCTTCAGGGCTCGCTGTGGGTCGCACCGATGGAAGCCGACTAACATTGCGCTATTCGCTGAAGGGTTGGGGCTTGGTCATGCATCAAATTCTTGATCTCACTAACGATGGCCGAACTGTACTGAACTACGGCAGCATTCGTTTTTTGGGCATCCCAATCGGTCAGCTGCGAGAAACGATCCAGTTGACAAATTAAACGCCTGCATCACTTTACGCTAAGTGGAAAAACCAAGGTAGATGGGCAGTGGAAGTGGGACTGCATCATGCATAAGCTCTATCATTTCATCACCGAGTTCCACTTTTTACCCAAACGAGGAATACGCATGAAAGTAAACGCGCAATGGATTTCCAGGATTTTTTTCTTTCTTGCTTTAGCATCATCGGCCACCGCGCACGCGCAGACAGTCAATGTGAAGGGGTTGGCCGAGCGTTTGAAGCAGGGTGGCTACGTCATCGTCTTTCGCCACGGAGCAACTAATCGCGATCAGGCGGACACTGATCCCCTAAATTACGACAACACTGCCAAGCAGCGCTTGTTGAGTGAAGGCGGCAAAGCATTGGCCACACAGGTGGGGGCTTCTTTCAAGGTCTTGCAAATTCCGATTGGCAAGGTTCACACCAGTAAATTCAATCGGGCGGTTGAAACCGGGAGGTTGATCGGTGGCACTGAAGTGGCATCCACTCTCGATATCACTGAAGGCGGCCTCGTCGTCACGCCAATCGAAAATGATCGTCGGGCTGAGGCATTGAGAAAGATGGCAGCGACACCCCCTGAACATGGAAAAAATACGCTCCTGGTCACGCATAAGCCGAACATCATCGACGCCTTCGGAAAGGATTGGTTCGAAGTGAAGGAGGGAGAGGCATCGATCTTTCAACCGGATGGAGCGGGAAAGGCAGTCCCGATTGCCCGA
This sequence comes from Candidatus Nitrotoga sp. CP45, assembly GCA_003402375.1. Classification (GTDB taxonomy): domain Bacteria; phylum Pseudomonadota; class Gammaproteobacteria; order Burkholderiales; family Gallionellaceae; genus Nitrotoga. The sequence continues at coordinate 66,641 of QFXJ01000050.1, read as the reverse complement.
GTCCAGGCTACTGAGTGGATCAAGGCTGCAAAGTGAACTCGCAGTCCTTTATTCCCCCAACAAGCTAATCCCTTATATCAAGGCGCTGTCCCCTGTGTAAACACCGGGAGATTACTGGTCGCCGAACCGATTAAAGTGGCCGCACTGACCGCTTACCGCGATGTAGAAAGGGGAATTGATCAAATGATTGAAATCGACCCTGTTCAAGCCGCTTCGCTCATCACCAAAATGCTCGCCCTGCCCGAAAGCCGTACGCTGGATTTTAAGCGCGTCGCCGACAAGATGGTGGGCAAGGCAAAGCTTATTATCTTGTTTGAAAAGCAATTTGAAGCTAACGGGTGTTGGCAAAATAAGTTACGGGGCGGCGTGAAGCGGCTAATATGTAGCATCGCGGACTGATTCTGACGTGATCAAAATTCATAGCGGCAACCCTGCATCAGCCCTTCGCCATACCCCGCCCTTGCCACCACGAGTAAAGCACTGGGATCACGATTAACGACAATAGCGGTGCCGTTAGCATGCCGCCAACTAACGGCGCGGCAATACGTTTCATAACTTCTGCACCGGCACCTTGGCTGAACATCACCGGCAACAAGCCCACCACGATTACCGAAACGGTCATCATTTTTGGGCGGATGCGCAGCAGTGCTCCCTGAATGATGGCTTGGTGCAAATCATGACGGTTGTTCAAACGTCCGGCGCTGCGTAAGTCTTCAATGGCATTATCAAGATATAGCAGCATCACTACGCCAAATTCAGCGGCTACGCCAGCCAGTGCAATGAAGCCTACCGCTACTGCTACTGATAAATTGTATCCCAGCGCATATACCAGCCAGAAGCCGCCGATCAGGGAGAACGGCAGGCACAGCAGCACCAGCAGCACTTTGCCGAAATGACGGAAATGCATGTATAGCAACAAGATTGCCAGTATCAGCGTAAGCGGGATGACCCACTGCATGCGTTCTTTGGCATGTTGCAAATTTACGTACTGTCCCGACCAGGCAATGGCATAACCGGGCGGCAATGTCACCGATTTTTCCAGAGTGCGCTTGGCTTCGCCCACATAACCGCCGAGATCGCGCCCGGTGATGTCGATATATACATAGGCGGTCAAACGCGCATTTTCGCTTTTGATTTCAGAAGCCCCTTCACTGAAGTGCAAATGCGCCAATTCTCCCAGCGGCACTTGCGCCCCGGAAGGCAGGGTGATTCGGCTGGCCGCCAGTGCCGACAGGGAGTCGCGCAGGGCGCGTGGATAGCGCAGGTTAATCTGGAAGCGTTCGCGTCCGTCAATCACCGTGCCGATGTTTTCGCCACCGATTGCGCCTTGCACCAGGCGCTGCACATCGGCGACGGTAACGCCATACCGTGCGGCTTGAGCCCGGTTAATGTCGATGTCCAGATAACGCCCGCCGGTGGCGCGCTCAGCGAATACGGTGCGCGTGCCAGGCACGTTCTTGATCGCCGCTGCGATTTGCTGAGCCAATTCAGCTATGCCGGCCAAATCTGGGCCGGTGACTTTAATTCCTAGCGGCGTTCTGATGCCTGTGGAAAGCATGTCTATGCGGGTGCGGATCGGGTAGCCCCAAGAGTTGGTGAGCCCTGGCAGACGCACCTGGTCATCGAGCTTGTGTATTAATTGTTCCACCGTTTCTCCCGGCGGCCACTGGTCTCGCGGTTTCAGCAGAATGGTGGTTTCCAGCATCGAAAGCGGTGCCGGATCGGTCGCCGTATCGGCGCGTCCGGCTTTGCCGAATACTCGCTCGACTTCAGGTAGTGCGCGGATCAGACGATCTGTAATTTGCAAAATATTGGCTGCCTCGTCGACGGACAAGCCGGGCAAGGTTGTTGGCATATACAGTAGATCGCCTTCATACAGGGGCGGCATGAATTCGCTGCCCAATTTGGCCAGCGGCCACGCAACGGTAGCTAATAACAATAGCGTGGCGAGTACGGTCAATTTGCGTTTGCTTAAGGCGGCCAGAAGCACTGGCCGGTATAAGGCTTGTAATATGCGGTTCAACGGATTGCGCTGTTCTGGACGAATGCGCCCACGAATGAAATAACCCATCAGTACCGGTGTAAGCGTTATCGCCAGGAACGCGCTGGCGGCCATTGCATAAGTTTTTGTGTAAGCGAGGGGTGCGAATAATCTGCCTTCCTGCCCGTCCAGCGTTAACACCGGCAGAAAGGAGATGGTGATTACCAGTAGCGAGAAGAACAGGGCTGGGCCTACTTCCAGCGAACTTGCTTTCACCACCTGCCAGTAATCGGGTTTGGCTCCGGCACGCTCCAGATGTTTATGCATGTTTTCGATCATCACAATGGCCGCGTCGACCATCGCACCGATGGCGATGGCGATGCCGCCCAGCGACATGATGTTGGCGCTGACGCCCTGTTGTTGCATGATGATGAAAGCTGCCAGGATACCGATGGGTAAAGTTACAACTGCTACCAATGATGAACGCAGGTGAAACAGGAACAGCAGACAGACAAGAGCCACTGCCAGTGATTCCTCGATCAATTTCTCGCGCAGGGTACTGACGGCGCGTTTGATCAGGCCGGAGCGGTCATAGGTGACTACTAATTCCACCCCTTGGGGCAATCCTGCTTTCAGTTCTTGCAAGCGCGTCTTGACCCGCTCTATCGTTTCCAGTGCGTTGTTGCCGTAGCGCATCACGACGATCCCGCCTACTACCTCGCCCTCGCCATCGAGATCAACAACGCCACGACGCGCTTCCGGCCCCGTCTGGATATGCGCCACGTCCTGCAAACGGATAGGGATGCCTTGTGCGTCTGTGCCGAGCGGAATTTGCCGGAAATCATCCAGCGTTTTGAGGTAGCCGCGCGCCCGGATCATGTATTCGGCGCGACCCATTTCTACCACTGAGCCGCCGCCGGACAGGTTGCTGTCGCGTACTGATTGCGCCACGCTGTCCAGTGTCAGTTTATATGCGGCCAGTCGGGTCGGATTCACTTCGATCTGGTATTGCCGCACCATGCCACCGACACTCGCCACTTCGGCGACACCGGGCAGGCTTTGTAATTCATATTTCAGGAAAAAATCCTGTAGCGCCCGCAATTCATCAGGATCGTGGCGATGCTGACGATCGGTTAACGCATATTCAAAAATCCAGCCCACGCCGGATGCATCCGGCCCGAGTGCCGGCGTGACGCCGGGCGGCAGCTTTCCCGCCATCTGGCTCAGGTATTCAAGCACGCGCGTGCGCGCCCAATAGGGATCGGTTCCATCCTTGAAAATAATGTAAATAAACGACTCGCCGAACATGGAAAAGCCGCGAACCGCAGTAGAACCGGGGACCGACAGTAGCGCCGAGGTAAGCGGATAGGTTACCTGGTCTTCCACCGCTTGCGGCGATTGGCCGGGGTAAGTGGTTTTGATGATGACCTGGACATCAGAAAGATCGGGAATTGCGTCCAGTGCGGTATGACGCAAGGAGTAAATTCCCCAGGCGCTGATTAAAGCGGCAAGCAGCAAAACCAGCAGATGGTTACGTAATGACCAGGATATAACGCGCGCAATCATTGGTGCTTATGCGATTCCTGCATGCGTTGCGCGGCATCTTGCAGCGATGATGCTGCGTCCAGCAGGAACTGGCCGTTTACGGCTACTTCTGCGCCTTCCAGCAGGCCATCTACAACCTCGATCCAGTCCCCGCTTTCGATCCCGGTTTCGATATTAACGGGGAGGAAATGTCCCTCCCCTCTGGACAGGATTACCCAATCGCCCTGTCCAGTGTGTATGACTGATGAGCGGGGCAAAACGAGGGCTTCGTGCGGCTGGGCGTGAATAATCACGTCGACAAAGCTGCCAGGACGCAAACGCAGATTGGTATTATCAAGCGTCACCCGCGCGTTGATTTTATTGTTTTCGGCGAGAGGATTAACAAAGTCGAGCTTGGTTTTGATTTCTTGCCCATCGGGGGTTTTTATGGTCACTGCATCGCCATTCTGTACCCGGCCAGCTTGGTCGGGGAAAAGCGTGATATCAACCCATATCTTGGAGACATCGGCCAGAGTAAACAGGGTGGTGGAAGGCGTAACAAAGTTACCTTCCCGTGCATTAATTTGTGTCACGACACCTGCCTGACCAGCTAGTATTTTAACCACCTCAATGGCTTGCTTGGAGTCCTCCATTTGTTGCACGGATTCAATGCCAATATCTTTATGGAGAAATTTAGTTCTTTCTCTGGAAAGCTCTTGCAGCAGATCCATTACATACGGGTTTTCCACTAGCGGAGAAATGTCGCCTATCGTTTTTAACGTCTGATCACGGCGTACCACAAACCTCAAATACTCTTTTTGTTGTGCGATTAAATCGGGAGAATAGATCTCATAGATTATTTGTCCTTTGCGAATCTGCTGCCCGACCGAATTGATATTCAGCTTTTTTATCCAGCCATCGACCTTGGTATGGACATTATAAAGCGTATCCCCATCGACTATTACGTTGCCATAAGTGCGGATTTCCTGGCTGAGCGGGGCTTTCTTCACACTTTCCAACCGGACACCAAGCTTCTGGATGGATGCGGTATCGACATGAATGCCGTGATCGTGGTTGTGAGCCGCGGGATTTTTTGATTGAACCAGATCCATCCCGCAAATCGGACAAGTGCCCGAATGATTTTGCATGATTTCTGGGTGCATCGGACAAATCCAGATTGGTTCCTGTTTGGATTTACCTATGTCAGATAAGGATAAGATCTTGATATCAGGAGTTGCGGTTTGAGCCGTGGTTTGAGTATCAAGCCATGAAATAGAAATGTGCTGGCCGAAGAAATACCAAGCCAGAATGACGATTCCTAGCAGTGCGATCCCGGCCGCTATTTTTTTCGCCATATTGATGGTCCGATTTCCTCTGGTCTAAGCCTGATTAAAAGATGTTATTTGTGGCACAGGCTCTAGCTACGTCTTACTGATTTAGGGTGCGAAGTTTATTACCTTGGAGGTGTGAACAATATACGAAAGTCCGACGCTCACTGTGGGCAGGGCGAATCCACAATTTGTGAGGGTGGATTGCCTCGTTTTTGAAAGAAAGTCGTCTACTTGCCCTCGAAGGTACGGATAAATTGAATTACATTCCAACCGTCTTCTTCGTTTATATCGGTTCCAACCCGAATTGGCATCCCGGTTCCCGGGCTACCATTTTTTAAAACCCACATTAATTCCCCATCTGTGCGAAGTTTCTGCCATTTTGCATCGGTAAAATCACGCGAAGGATGTCCGGGTAGATTGACACCTGTTCCATCCTTACTATGGCAAGTTACGCAAAAACCTACCCCAAAATAAATTTTACGGCCGGCTTCAATTCGCTCTGGTGTGACGGGATAAGGGCTTTTTACTTGCTGTTCCTGCTCAATAATCGCTTTAGGTACACGCGGTTCATACACGTCCTTGTGAAAAGCCAATGCGCTTTGCGAGCCGACGCTCAAAAGGATGGCAATCCATACCCACATATTTTTCTTTAAAAAAAACATGACATCACCTCACTTACAAATAAAAAAACACAGCGCTCATCCATTTGGACAAACCCCGTGTCTCTTGAATAATTCAAAAAAACTTATTTTTTAGTTGCATCTTTACCAATTTTCCCATGTAGCTCTTCCCAGTGTCCGACTGATTGAGGAATGCCGACCGAACCGTCAGGGATAGGCGCGTCTTTAGGCCAGAGATGGAAAATAATGCCATCGGTTCCAGCAACATAATCCGCCAGTCCTTTTTGCTCTTTCGGGTCAGTTGGATTCACTATGGCAACACGACCGGTTTCTATCTCTTGCTTATGGTCGTGCCAGTTTTGCGTATGTGACCATTTCGGTATGGCCGATGCGGTCAGTTTTTTGGAAACCATGTATTCAACTTCGGTCAAGCGGGCGTTAGGTTCGGCTGACTCAAACAAAATACATTGAATAACGTCGTCGTTGATTGGTTTGCAGTAATGATGGAATGGACCAATAATTTCTCCGTCCATGACATGTGGCGCCACAACATGAATTGTATAACCGGATAGAGGATTTTTATCCGCAGCAAAAGCAGGGGCAGACAAGAAGCCGGCCGTGATTAATGAGGAAACAAGAACGCAGACTTTGCTCATTTTCATAATTGAATCTCCTTATAGTTTTTTATAGTTAAAGTTCGGATGATTTCTATACGCTCCATGCCTATTTATCTTCATTGTGGACTCTGACCCCATGTTTTCGAAAATTGGCATTTCAACGCCCCTCTACTAGTTTGATATGTAGGGAGACCGACTATATCTTTTCAACAGTTGCACGTATGTGCGATAACACACTGAGCGAAAAGACGGGTCGTCAGGGAGTTCCACTTTACGCCTCCCACAGTTGGAGGTCAACGCGATGTGCATATGTCCAGTTAAATGTTAAGAGGAGGCAAAAGCCTCCTCAAAAATAAGCGGAATAGCTTTACTAAAAATTATCTGATCAGGATTTGATCGCCACGTCCTTTTTTCGGGTCAGCGTCGGGCTTGTTCATCAAAACCGTGATAGCACCGCGTAACGCCGCTCCCATCGCATGATCGACGATTGCGACATTGGTCGGACGGTCAGCTGGCGAAACGATATCAAATGTACCGCCTTCAGCTACCGCCACGTTGTATGTTTGAATGCCGTATAGCGTGTTCTTCGGGTTGCCGTTGATATAAACACGATCCCAAATCCCTGCGATAGGATGCAAAGCGACCGGATTGTTGATGTTCGCGTTTACAAAGAAAATACGGACGCGTTCGCCTGGTTTGGACTCCAGAACTTGAGTTGCATTTGGTTCATGAACAGGATCGTAATGGAACATTTTACCGTTGATAAGAGCACCTTTCCAACCGGTGTTTTCAAGTAAGCCAGTGATGTTTTCACTGTCCGGGAAGTATTGCTGCTGAATCAGCATATATTCACGGTCTGCTTTCGGATAATTCTTTTTATCTTTTGGATCGACGATAATCATCCCGTACATTCCCTTGGCAATATGCTGAGCCATGGTGCTTGCGCCACAGTGATACATGAATACGCCTGGAACCTTGGCTTCAAACTTGAAATGTTTAGTTTGTCCGGGCTTGATTTCACCGAATTCATTCAGCACGTCTACCTGAGCCGCATGAAAATCCATTGCGTGTGAATTTTTATTCTCAGGAGGGTTGATCAACGTAAAATCGACCGTATCGCCTTCATCTACGCGGACAGGCTTGCCAGGAATGGAGCCGTCGAATGTCCATGCTGCCATTTTGGCATCACCCTTGTTATTCACGGCTAGATCAACTTCCATAGCCGTCATCGTGACTTTAACGGTTTTCGCAAAAACTTGCTGTGCGGAAAAAAGCCCAGTTACCATCATGACAGCAACAGCTGTTTTTTTAAGCGTATACATGTTATTCCCCTGTTTAATTGAACATTAACTACAGATTGTATTTTTTATTACTACTTCGTGCTGCTACCATCTACTAACCAAACTTACACTTACATAACATACGCAGATGTTGCACCAACTCTTTAATTTCCTCATCACTTAAGGTTGCGCCCCATGGCGGCATCAATATTGATTTTTCAATGGATGGGCCACCCTCTTTAATTGCCTTGAATAATGTTTCGTCCGAGCGCCCCGACATTGCTTTCGCATCGGTGTGATCACGCGGCACGACCGTCATATCCCGGACGTTCACGCCTTTTCCGGTTCCATCACTGCCGTGGCATTGAACGCAATAGGCTTTGTAGTTGTCAGCGGGTGTTTCTTTGGCTTGGGCTTGGACTGAGAAAGCCGCTAGTAAAAGCAACAAAACTAATTTAGTTGGCATTTGCGTTCTCCTTGCTCAGTGTCTCAAGATAATGAACCATTTTCTGTATATTCACCTCCGATAAGTTTTTGTTGGGCATCATGGATTTTGGCTCCCAAGCTTGAGGAGATCTGATGAAGCTTGACATATATTGTGGTTGCAGACGCTTTGCCGCCGTATAAAGCTCTGGCCCCGATAGCCCGCCATATTCAGGCTCGATCAAGTGACAGGCCATACAACCCAAGAATTTAGTAAAGGCCATTTCCCCCATCTGCTTTGGTATTGTACCGGGCTCGATTTTTTCCTTTGCGATCAAGTCATCATGCGGTTTCATCTTCATGAGTTCGGCCGCAACTGAGGTGGCATCGGCCTTGGAAAGTGCAATATGATCTGTGAGCGTCGAAGCATCAATTTCATCACCTTTTGCCCCAGCCTTGATATGTCCGCCATAGTACATTCCGGCTGGACGAATCCGCCCGGGCTTTTGCAGCCAAGATACGAGCCATTCCTGGCGATATTTATTGCCCGCGTAAAAAAGATCTGGCCCCTTTTTTTCAAAGGCAGTTTTTAATGTCTGAGTTGCCGGCCCCTTAGTGTTGTGGCAGGCGGCGCAACTCCCTTGAAGCATTCCTCCCTCGGCGAGGGTCGCTCCAGAAAAGCCAAGTAAGACAACAAAAATTATTCGCTTCATATTTATCTCCTCCTTTTTCCCTGTTCGACGACTTTTCCCATGAAAGGTGCGCTGTTGAAAAGTCCATATCCTTGTGTAAGTGACACACTGTAGAAGAAATTGGGGTCGTACACTTTACCTTTCCATGCGTACCAGTCATTCATTTTGACGCCTTCATATTCGAAAACGGTCACTGGCCCACCCATTGAGGCACCGTTGTTTGTCATGTGCTTGTCAACATGGTCGTGCATTATGAAAAGTCCAGGATTGTTCATTTTGACGATTACGTCATAACGCTCCCCAGGCCCTACCGGGACTGTGTCCACATAATAAGGGCTGGCAAGCGGGTATCCGTCTTTGTGGGTGATGAGCATGTCATGCCCATGCATATGCATTTGGTGAGTTTCATCGCCTGCGCCAATAAAGCGCATTCTCAATACATCGCCTTTCTTGACCCTAATCGGTTGGGTGAACGGGAAGGATCTTGCGTTTACCGAAAAGTAGTCAGAAACATCCTGCGGGTTGCCCCCTTTGCCATATACGTTGGCATAAGGTGATTGCCAAGTGCTCATCATCAGAATGGCATCCAGGGTAACTTCTTTTTCGAGTGCGCTCGGGTTTTTGGGATCGACAATCATTGGCCCCCACATCCCGCGTATCGCCACATGCTCCCAGACATTTACATGGCAGTGGTACCACAGGCTTCCGGGACGATCAACATTGAATTTATAAGTGAAAGATTCCCCGGGTTGAATTGCTTCCTGCGTAATGCTGGGCACGCCGTCTTGCTGCCAACTGCCGGTTTGGTTAACTCCATGCCAGTGGACAGTGTGAGGAAGTGTGGTGTTGTTGGCCACATGCACCATCACATCATCTCCTTCCTTGAGGCGGATGAGTGGCCCTGGCACCTGTCCGTTGAACGCAAAAACTTTGTTGGTAAAGCCTGGGGCTGCTTCTATTGAAACTTCATCAATGCTCAGGTTAAATTCACGCTGCTCAGCCCAGCTTGCAGTTGTTATTCCTGTTAAAAAACAAAATGTTAAAGTGTTTATGAGGTGGCGAGCCACAGTGGACGTACGCAATGTATTGATGGCAATGGTCATTTTTCTTATCATTACAAGTTTCAGTTGGTAAGGATTTATAACAGTCATTTTCAATGTATCTTTAAATAAAGATATTGTCAAGCAAATTGGCATATCTAAACTTAGTAAATGGGTTGGCGTGATGTGTATTGTTAAGCTATGTGGACTCTCCTCGATCACACACGGCATTATTGTCCAGTCATTAAGGCGCGTCAAAAAACTCCCAGAATCCCCGTGTGGAATGTGTCGATGAAAATTTCAAATCCCAACTGTCAGATTAATATCTATATCCCTGTATCGCAAAATAATACTGATGGGGGTAGCCATTATATGATTGGTAGAATTGGTTAGTTTGAGAAATTGCCGGGATTAAGCCTTTTCATCTATGTGTTCTGTAATATCTGTTTTTCTTTGTTTACGGTGTCGTCGATCCACCTTTGAACGAAGCTCTTTCAGAAGAGGTTGAGTTTTAATACGGCGACAGAATGTTCGGCGTTCGCTAAGATGGGTCTCTGCATTTCGTCTTTCGAGTGGCCTAATAAGGGGGGGCTGATGTTCGGATTGTGTAAGTTGCCGAAGCACTATTGATGGCTGGGTGCGCTCTGGGGTGGGGTTAACCGGTTTAATTTCGGTTAGCTTTTTTACTTCATTTTTATCGTCTAATCCGTTTAAAGCCGGAGGGAGGGGGAGGTTTTGTACGTATTGCATGATGTTATAACTATTCTGAATTTCATGCTTGCGGGAGCTTCTATGTTACTAGTTTCGCATTTTTTCCCATAATGCATAACTATTGATTCGGCCAGATTATGTTTGAAGTCCGTTCGCCTTGAGCCTGTCGAAAGGTAAATGGGCTTCACAACTGGAAAGCGCGCCTGCTAAACGGGCTGTTGGCGGTACAGTTTAAAATTATTTTTGGTTACCTATTTGACTGGTCAGGTTTCTTTAAACTATAGTTCGCGTCATGCAAGCAGAATTAGACACATTGGAAAGTAAGTTAGCTCAATTGGTGCAATTGACTAGACATTTGCGTGAAAAAAACCATCACCTGCGTCAAGAATTGGCTCAAGCGCTGAGTCAAAGTCGTCAATGCCATGACAAGATTGACTCTGTCAAATCGCGCTTGGAACGATTGCTGGCACAATTACCTGAAGAGTAAACATGAGTAGCGAGAGTGCAAGAACGCTTGATGTCACAATCCTTGATCGGAAATTCCGCGTCGCCTGCCCGGAAGCGGAGCGTTCAGAATTGCTTGATGCGGTCGCTTATCTTGATAAGAAAATGCACGAAATTCGCGATATCGGTAAGGTTGTCACGCTCGAGCGTATCGCAATTATGTCTGCTTTAAATATTACTCACGAACTATTAACCCCAGGTCTTGGGACCAGTTTTGACACGAGTGAATTTAAGCGTAGAATGGGCTCTATGGTGGCAACTATAGACGCATTATTTGCGGAACAGGATGAGTTGTTTTAGGTTTCCCCTGCGGTGTTCGTCAGGCTCATAATTCTTTGGACCAATAAGCTCTGCTTAGGTCGCGCCCCTTAATGTTACTGTTGTGCGCATCCTCTGCGGATGTACCTGATGTAACTGGGAACCGGCCCTCTTGAACCCAGGTTCAAGATGTTGGGTCAACGGCACAGGCGGGGGGCTTTAATTAATAATGCGGCGTATGCCGCATTATTTTTTATCGGTACACCAGCATGTAGGTCGCATGCATTACTTTGTGGGAGGTTCATCATTCAGTTTGGTGCTTCTGACATCGAGAGGTATTGGGATAGGGAAGTCGGTAGACGCCACAATAGTTGTTCCAAACCGGAGGTTATTTGTTTTTTGTCGGATTAATGGCTCCAATCTCAATTAATGGAATGACATAATGGAGAGAGCCGCCTCTGTAATTTCCATTATAGCGATTATTTTCTCAGAAGCACTCTCACAGAATGATTCACTTTATTAGAGTTTTAAATGGAATAACGTGCGTTATTGGCTAATGAAATCTGAACCGAGCGACGTTAGCATCGATGCCCTCGCTAACCTGCCCGATAAGACCGTGGCATGGTATGGTGTCCGTAACTATCAGGCACGTAACTTCATGCGCGATCAAATGTGCAAAGGTGATGCGGTATTTTTCTATCATTCCAATTGTGCTGTACCAGGCATTGCAGGCATCGCGCGCGTTTCCAGCATTGCCTATCCCGATGCAACCCAATTCGAACGTAATAGCAAATATTTCGATCCCAAGGCCACGCAGGAAACGCCGCGGTGGTTTAATGTAGATGTGCAATGGGTAAAGAAAATTGAACCCATTTCATTGGCAGAGCTGCGCCGCCATCCACAATTGGAAGGCATGCGCGTTTTGCAACGTGGCAATCGATTGTCCATCACACCGGTTGATCCCGCCGAGTGGAGGTTTATTCTAAAGCATCTGGTACGCGATTAATATGGAATGGGCTTTCGCCTATCTTGCGCTGGGTGCATTGGTTGGGTTATTTAGTGGAATGTTCGGCATTGGCGGCGGAACCATTTTGGTGCCAGTTTTGCTGATGTTGTTCAAAATGCAGCACTTCCCTGCCCCTTACGTTATGCATCTGGCGCTTGGTACCTCGATGGCAACCATTCTGTTTACTTCCCTCGCTAGCATGCGCAAACACCACCAGTATGGTGCGGTGAACTGGGTCGTGGTTCGTACTATAACTCCTGGCATTTTGTTCGGAACAGCACTGGGTGCGCTATGCGCCGCATTTGTTTCGCCGCGTGGACTAGGAATATTTTTTGCTTTATTTGTATATTTTGCAGCAATCCAAATTTTGTTTGAATTGCGCCCGCAAGCCTCACGTCAATTACCTGGTATGACCGGCATGACGCTAACGGGTATGTTTACTGGTTGGATCAGTAGCTTAGTATCTATTGGCGGCGGTACGGTTGTAGTCCCATTTTTAATTTGGTGCAATGTGCCAATACGCAATGCAATTGGTACCTCTGCAGCGATCGGTTTTCCGGTCGCCATAGGTGGCACAATAGGCTACATTGTTATGGGCCTTAGTTCCTATGCACTACCCTCTCCTAACCTGGGTTTCGTGTACCTACCGTCGTTATTGTGGATCGTACTTGCTAGCGTTATTACTGCGCCACTCGGCGCGAAGGTGGCACATCGCATGAAGATTGTGCTATTGCGTAAACTTTTCGCAATGCTGATGCTGGCATTGGCGACACATTTGTTAATAAAGTTTATTTAGCGCTAAAAATTACGCAAGCCTGTACTGGATAAACTGTACCGGGTTTGTCATGACCAAGAATGACGCGTATTGCTGTGCAATAAGGATGCGCGCAGGTGGGGCTGAGCTGCATCGCCATTTTAAAAAACGGCTAAACTATCCGTCAGCTTTCGATCAATTCGACATCGAGCGCATTGCCTGCCATGACGCGCATAAAAAAATCGTTGCTATGGGATGCTGGCAACTGGCATGGCAAACCAGTACATAATGGATTATTTTAGGCATTTGGAATTAACAGAGACGAAGAGATGAGACTGAAGTTCACTAAAATGCACGGTGCCGGTAATGATTTCGTAGTCCTCAATGGATTACGCCAGCGTATCCAGCTTACACCGGAGCAGTTGCGCCTGTTAGCCGATCGGCACTTTGGCGTGGGCTGCGATCAAATCTTGCTAGTGGAAATTGCTCAGCATCCCGACGCGGATTTTCGTTATCGCATCTTCAATGCTGATGGTGGCGAGGTGGAACAATGTGGCAATGGCGCGCGCTGCTTTATGCGTTTTGTGCACGATCAAAAACTGACGCTCAAGCGTGAAATCGTGGTAGAAACAAAAAATGGCTTGATTACACCGCGCCTTGAGGACAATGGTCAAGTTACTGTAAACATGGGCGCACCGATTTTTGAGGCTGCACGTATTCCGTTTCTTGGCAGTAGTGATGCTGTTATCCAAACGCTAGAAATAGCGGGCGAAACAGTGCAGATTACGGCACTATCGATGGGCAATCCACATGCGGTACAGGTGGTGGCTGATGTGGAATATGCACCAGTTATCATACAGGGGGCGCTCATTGAACATCACCCTTGTTTTCCGCAACGAGTGAATGCAGGCTTCATGCAGATAGTGGATCATAAACACATCAAATTACGCGTGTATGAACGCGGCGCTGGTGAAACTTTGTCCTGTGGCACTGGCGCATGCGCCGCAGTGGTAACCGGCATCCGTCGCGGCCTATTGGACGCGCGCGTGAATGTTGCCACGCGCGGTGGGGTGCTAAACATAGCTTGGGCCGGAAACGGCACACCGGTATTTATGACCGGACCAGCGATTGCTGTATTTGAAGGTGAAATAAATTTATAAGAGGACGACATGAAATCCGCAGACATCGCACTATATTTACAAAATAATCCCCAGTTCTTTGAAGATCACGCTGATATGTTAGCGGAAGTCACTATTCCCCATCCGTATAGCGGACGCACCATTTCATTAAACGAGCGGCAGTTATTGACTTTGCGTGAGCAGAACAAAGGCTTGGAAAAAAAACTGCACGAGATGGTAAAGTTTGCTCAGGACAACGACGCATTACAGCAAAAAGTGCATCAATTCACCCTCGCGTTATTTGGCGTACGCGACCTGATGAGTTTGCAGAATGTCATTACGCAGAATTTGCGTGAAATTTTTGCCGTGCCACATGTTGTGTTGCACATCTGGAAAGGGTTACCGCCTAGCTTGGAAGTACTTACTTTTGTGGATCAGCAACTTCAACCCGTCTGTGTTTATCACGCTCTTCATGACACTTTGGCCTGGTTTGGCGAAAGCGCGGCCCATTTGCATTCGTTTGCTTATTTACCGCTGCGGGCGGATGAACAATCCATCGGCCTGTTAATATTGGCCAGTGAGGATGCGCAACGCTTTTATCCTGGTATGGGTACTTTGTTTCTGCAGCGCATTGCCGAAATTGTGAGCAGCGCGCTACGCCCCTCACTATAAAGCGATGATAAACAGCACCGCGCAGGCTACCACTTTCAACCAAGTTGCACTGCACGGATTTCTCGATCATCTGCGCAACGAGCGCCGTTACTCCCCCCTTACTGCGGAAAATTACTCCCGCGATATTTGCCGTCTATTTAAGCTTGCTGGTTTTACGCCACTAAACGAACTCAAAAACCATCAAATTCGTCGTTTTGTCGCACAATTGCATGGTAGCGGTTTGGGTGGCAAGAGTTTGGCGCGTATGCTGTCGGCATGGCGTAGTTTTTATTCTTATCTAATACGCGACCACCAGTTTAAAGATAACCCGTGCATCGGGCTGCGTGCGCCCAAATCGGCGCGCAATCTGCCGCATGCACTTTCCCCGGACGAAGCTGTGCGCATGATGGAACTACCCACAGCAGGCGACATTCTGGCGGTGCGTGACAAAGCGATGTTTGAATTATTTTATTCTTCCGGTCTGCGCTTGGCAGAGCTGGTTAGTCTTGATCCTGTTGCGCTTGACTTTGCTGATGCAGCTGTGCGCGTTGTGGGCAAAGGTGCCAAGACCCGCATTGTACCGTTGGGCAGTTATGCGATCTCTGCGCTGCAAGCTTGGCTGGTAGTGCGCGGACAGTTGGCCAAACAGGATGAAACGGCATTATTCGTTAACCGCAATGGTCGCCGTATTGGTTCGCGCGCGGTGCAATTACGCATGTCAGGTTGGGGCATCAAACAGGGCATCACCAGTGGGGTTCATCCGCACTTGTTGCGTCATTCGTTCGCCTCACATGTGCTGCAATCCAGCGGAGATTTACGGGCAGTGCAAGAAATGCTCGGCCATACCAGCATTTCTACTACGCAGGTTTACACCCATCTTGATTTCCAATACCTCAGTAAAATTTACGATGCAGCGCATCCTCGGGCCAAAAAGAAAATCCCATGAATAAAATTATTCTTAAGGAGGGGAGGGAGAAATCTCTTCTGCGCCGACACCCATGGGTATTCTCCGGGGCAATTAAATGTGTGGAAGGCTCACCTATTAATGGTGACACCGTACAGATATACTCAACACAAGGCGCTTTCCTCGCTCAAGCCGCATACAATGCACATTCACAAATTGCTGCGCGAGTATGGTCATGGCACGCGGAGCAAAGCATCGATGCAGATTTTTTCCGCACGAAAATTACCCATGCACTGGCATTGCGCAAAGATCTCAAATTGGCGCAACACAGCAC
Source organism: Candidatus Nitrotoga sp. CP45 (assembly GCA_003402375.1). Taxonomy (GTDB): domain Bacteria; phylum Pseudomonadota; class Gammaproteobacteria; order Burkholderiales; family Gallionellaceae; genus Nitrotoga. The sequence continues at coordinate 50,893 of QFXJ01000050.1, read as the reverse complement.
TGGCCTGCGCCTGATTCATGGCGAATCCGATGGCCTGCCCGGGCTGGTAGTAGATCAATATGGCGATGTGTTGGTTATGCAGATTGGCAGTGCGGGAGCCGAACGCTGGCGCGGCACTTGCGCCGACATACTGCAAAAGATGTGCAGTCCGGTTTGTATTTACGAGCGTTCTGATTCTGATTCACGTGCATTAGAAGGCTTGCTGGAACGCAATAACGTACTACATGGCAACTTGCCCGAACCGTTATCCATTGTTGAACACAAGTTGCACTTTGCCGTGGATGTAGCACACGGGCAGAAGACGGGCTTTTATCTCGACCAGCGTGACAACCGCGAACTGATTGGAACCCTGGCGCAAGACAAGGATGTGCTGAATTGCTTTTGCTACAGCGGTGGTTTCTCGCTGTATGCGCTGCGTGGCGGCGCAAAATCAGTGCTATCAATTGATTCTTCGAATGAAGCGCTGCAACTGGCACAGCGCAATGTGGAACTTAATGGACTGGATGCCAGCCGCGCTGAATGGCAATGCATCGACGTGTTCCAGGCACTGCGCAAGCTGCGTGACCAGAACCGCAAATTTGACCTGATCATTCTCGATCCACCCAAATTCGCGCCTACCGCCGCTTTCGCTGAAAAAGCCGCGCGCGGCTACAAGGATATTAACCTGTTAGGTTTTAAGCTGCTCAGGCCGGGGGGAATGCTCGCCACCTATTCTTGTTCCGGCGGCATAAACGATGACCTGTTCCAGAAAATTATTGCCGGTGCTGCCTTGGACGCCGGAGTGAATGCGCACATCATACACAAACTGCACGCCGCGCCGGATCACCCGATATTATTGAACTTCCCGGAAGGCGCATATCTCAAGGGGCTCGTATTGCGCGTGGCAGGTTAAATTGGAATTATGTCAGAATTGAATGGGGGCTATCCCAACTGAGAAGTAATACCATGCGAAAAACAGCGAAGTTGGAGTGTTAAATCTGATCCGTCATAAACCTTTTGTATAAAGCAAAAGGCCTATTCTGTTTCTTAACGCTACCTTAGGTTATTTCTTTATAGATAGCCAGTTCGAAATCATCTTGGCAATCACTATTGCATCTGGAGTAACAGTGGGGCGCCCGGCTGCAAGGGAGGGTAAGGGTAGTTGACGACGATCCCCTATATAGAAACCAAGCGCGGTTTCCAGCGCCTCACTGGCATACTGCAGTGCTTCGTCCTTATCATCGCCCTGGGTAATGGCTTCCGGTACATCGGGAAAAGTTACGACAAATCCGCCATCCTTGGCAGGTATCAAGTCCACTGGATATTCAAACATCGCAAGTTCCCTAATTCAATCCTAGCCGTTTTTTAATATATTCAATAGTATCGATTTTCAGTTCCGCGTCATGCATCGGCAGAACTGATTGACGGCCATTAAGAAACACCCTGATGTGAGCTCCTTGGCCTGGCTGAAATGTAGCACCTTGCTTAACAAGCCATTGTTTAAATTCATTGCTATCCATATTCTTAATCTAACAGAAATACCCTCGGTGGTCAAACTACTCCAGCCTCTTTCCGACATGAAATAAGCGTAGTAGTCGGCCTTCTGGCGCAATATGTTTAACAGGAAACGATGCGGCGAGACGTGAACCAGGAGTTTCAACGTTTTACAGAAGACGTGGAGTAAGAGCAGACTGGCTGATGGCTGTGGCGTGGATACGGGGTGGCAATAGCATATCGACGGGTGTGAACTGGATACCGCGCTATGGGATTCCCGGAGCACGTAGATTGGCCGTGAATCTCGTTAATACATGACAGGTAAAAATGTCTCCGGTCGCAAGCCAGATGTTTTCGATTGTCCGTGACTGTAACAGTTGATAGGCTATGGCCTGCTGTCCAGCACTTTTCGCCTGACGGATGAAATTTGCATATTGCGTGTGGCATTACGACAACGCGACATGTTGCTGGCCTCTCAAGGTTGGCATATTCAGCACATGCAATAAGCGTTAATCCGGATGAATGTGCAACTGGCCAACTTAATTTCAGACATCATTGGCGATGATGATAGTGATTCGGGCGCAACGCGCATCGAATTCTCAGGGCGTGTTTACGATCTGAGGAATATGCCTGAAACTATAGGGATGAGAGAGAAGAAATACGCCAGCGACATCAGTCGGGAAAAATTTGCAGAGATAGAGCCACTGCTGGTCAGCGTGCGGCGACGTACCAAGCCCACGACGGTGGACTTGTACGAGGTGTTCTGTGCGGTGTTGTATTTACTGCGCACGGGCTGCCAGTGGAGATTTCTGCCCAGTGAGTTTCCGAAATGGCAGACGGTGTATGCCTACTTTGCCAAGTGGAGCAAGCCCGAGGAGCACGATATCAGCGTGCTGGAGCGGGCTTTAAAAAAATCAGGTTGGCGCGGCCCGCGAGAAACAGGTGCGCAGCGCCATGCCCACACTATTGATTGTGGACGTGCAGAGCGTGAAGAACACAGTCACAGCCGGGAGCAAGGGCTATGACGCGGGCAAGAAAGTCTCAGGCATCAAGCGCCACATTACAGTGGACACGCAGGGGTTGCCCCATGCCGTTGCCGTCACCACTGCCGAAGTAACGGATCGCAAAGGTGCACTACAGGCGATGCGCCATTGCAAGGCGAATCTGAGCACGATTCAAAGCGTGTTGGCCGACAGCGGTTATATGGGCCAGCCCTTCGCGCAAGGCGCGCAGGAGATACTGGGCCAGGCTGTCACGGTACAGATTGCCAAGCGCAGCGAACTGCACAAGTTCGCGGTGATCCCCAAGCGCTGGGTGGTGGAGCGCAGCTTTGCCTGGCTGGAGAAGAATAGGAGGCTGTGGAAGAACTGCGAGCGAAAGCTCAACACCAGCCTGCAGTTCATCTATCTCGCATTTATGGGGTTGCTGCTCAGGAGATCGTAAACACGTTCTCAGGCACATCCAAGCGCACAAATAATTGCGCTGCTCAGTCTTCTTTGCGGTTAGAGGCCACCCCACTCCACAAAAACCAGTCGGTGCTTAGGGCCTATTTTAATATTGTGTTTCTTGAGAGGATGTCCGATAAAAAAACAGGAAATTCTCGGGATAAGAAAAAAGCGGTTCGAAAACCGCTTTTTTAATTGTATTTACATTGAATTATTTGACGATAGCTTTGAGCTCACCTTTGGTGTACCTAAGGGCCATCGCATCCAGTGATAATGCTTTTATTTTCGAAGCTTGGCCAGCAGAACCGAAGGCTTCATAACGCGCCTTGCAAATCTCCTTCATGGCTATAGTTGATTCTGCCAAGAATTTACGTGGATCAAAATTTTTGGGGTTTTGTGCCAAGTGACGACGTACCGCGCCTGTAGATGCCATGCGCAGGTCTGTGTCGATATTAACTTTTCGCACTCCATGTTTGATACCTTCGACTATTTCCGAAACTGGTACGCCATAGGTTTCCCCCATGTCGCCGCCAAATTGATCAATAATTTTCAGCCATTCTTGTGGTACAGAAGAAGATCCATGCATTACCAAGTGAGTATTGGGGATGCGGGCGTGGATCGCCTTGATGCGCTTAATATCCAAAGTGTCACCTGTGGGCGGGCGGGTGAATTTGTATGCACCGTGCGAGGTGCCGATTGCTATTGCCAGTGCATCTACCCCAGTTTTCCTGACAAAATCGGCTGCTTCTTCTGGATCGGTAAGTAGTTGCGAGTGATCTAGTTTGCCTTCAGCGCCTTGCCCATCTTCTTGTTCGCCCATGCCGGTTTCAAGTGAGCCTAAGCAACCCAGCTCACCTTCAACGGATACACCGACCGCGTGGGAAATATCGACAACTTTACTTGTTATTTCAACGTTGTATTCATAAGAGGACGGAGTTTTGGCATCTTCTTTCAGGGAACCATCCATCATTACGCTAGAGAATCCGGAACGAATGGCGTTAATACAAACAGCCGGGGAGGCTCCATGATCTTGGTGCATGACTACTGGAATGTGCGGATAAGTTTCTACAGCAGCGAGTATCAAGTGGCGTAAAAAAGCTTCGCCTGCATATTTGCGGGCGCCAGCTGAGCCTTGCATAATCACTGGGCTGTTAGTTTCATCCGCCGCCTCCATGATTGCCTTGACCTGTTCCAAATTATTGACGTTGAATGCGGGCAGGCCGTATCCGTTCTCGGCTGCGTGATCCAGCAGCTGGCGTAATGAAACAAGAGCCATTTTTTTCTCCTAGCAAATTTAAAAGTTATCAAACAAAATCAAAAATAGAATCTGGCAGTGTACGGGAAAACTGAGCCGTGCTTCAACTCATCAGTGCTTACGATGATCGCCTACCCGGACAATTTTCATGGTATTGGTATAGCCAGCCTTGCCAACGGCTTCACCTATTGTCATTACAATCATGTCACCGTCTTGTACTAATCCCAAACGTACCAGTTCGTCCTCCGCTGCGCGCAATTCTACTGAAGGAAGTTTTGAGGTAGTGTTAAACGCAATCGGATGTACTCCGCTGAATAGAGTTACCTTACTCAAGGTTGATTCAGTTGGCGTTAACGCAAAAATCGGTACCCTTGCATTCATACGGGACATCCACAGAGGAGTCGAACCGGACTGGGTCAGCGCCACAATTGCTTTAATTGTAAAGTGAGAAGCTGCATATAGCGCAGACATGGCGATAGCCTGATCGATACGTGCGAATTTCGTTTGTAGCAGACGGTGACTGGTGGCGATATCTTCCATCTCACTTTCTGCGTTAATACAGATACGCACCATGGATTTTATGGTTTCGATGGGATAGTCGCCCACCGCAGTTTCTGCCGATAGCATTACCGCATCGGTGCCATCCAGTACTGCATTTGCCACGTCCGATACTTCCGCACGGGTGGGAATCGGATTAGTGATCATGGATTCCATCATCTGTGTGGCAGTGATAACCAGCTTGTTTTTGGCACGCGCCATACGGATCATGCGTTTTTGTAAGCCTGGTACGGCTGCATCTCCCACTTCCACGGAAAGGTCGCCTCGAGCTACCATGATAGCGTCGGATGCATCAATAATTTCGTCCAGTACGGCAATGGCTTCAGCACGCTCAATTTTAGCCATTAACAAGCTTTTGCCGCCAGCTGCATGCATCAATTTACGCGCCAATTTCATGTCATTCGCCGAACGCGGGAAGGAAATCGCCAGATAATCCGCTTTAATCAAGGCTGCGGTCTTGATGTCTTCCTTGTCCTTATCGGTAAGTGCAGGCGCAGTCAAACCACCGCCCTTACGATTGATGCCTTTGTTGTTGGATAGCACACCGCCGCACACTACTTTGCAGATAATTTGCGCGCCCTTGACCTCGGTAACATCAAATTCCAGCATGCCATCATTCAGCAATAGTACCGAGCCTTTACTGACATCCTTAGGTAAGTTCTTGTAGTCAAGACCAACTCGTTCTTGATTGCCAAGGCCTGTCCATTCCGCATCCAGAATAAAAGTATCCCCTTGTTTGAGAATGATCTTGTCATTTTCAATTTTTCCCACACGAATTTTGGGGCCTTGCAGGTCGGCAAGAATCCCTATAATACGGCCACATGCAGCCGCTGCAGCGCGCACTTTTTCAACACGCGCCACGTGATCCTGCGCTGTACCATGGGAAAAGTTCATGCGCACCACATCCACGCCAGCAAGTATCATTTTCTCCAGTACTTTCTGGTCGCTGGAGGCTGGTCCCAGGGTGGCAACAATCTTGGTTCTGCGTAACATAAATTTCTCGTCTTATTTACTTCGCGGCACGTTGCTCAAGAATTTCCACCGCTGGCAATTTTTTGCCTTCGAGGAACTCTAGAAATGCACCGCCGCCCGTGGAAATATAGCTTACTTGATCGCTGATCTTGTATTTGGCAATCGCCGCCAGCGTATCCCCACCGCCGGCGATAGAAAATGCGGGACTTTCCGCAATCGCCATGCCTAGCGTTTTGGTGCCAGCGCCAAACTGGTCAAATTCAAATACGCCTACCGGGCCATTCCACACGATGGTTGCGGCGTTTTTCAGATAGGCTGCATAAGTCTGGGCAGTTTCGGGACCAATATCAAAAATCATATCGTCATCGGTGATATCAGCCACTTTCTTAACCACGGCTGGCTCATTGGCATCGAACTTCTTACCTACGACCACATCGGTAGGTACCGGAATCGATCCGCCCTTGGTCTTGGCGGCTTTTATTAAACGCTGAGCTTCGGCGACAAGATCGGGTTCATATAGTGATTTACCGACGTTATAACCAGCCGCTTTAATGAAGGTATTGGCAATGCCGCCACCGACGATCAATTGATCCACGATGTGGGACAGCGATTCCAATACGGTTAACTTGGATGAAACCTTAGAACCGCCGACGATGGCGATCAGCGGATGAGCCGGACTTTTCAATGCCTTGCCCAGTGCTTCCAGTTCTGCTGCCAATAGTGGGCCCGCACATGCCACTGGTGCATACTTCGCCACACCGTGGGTAGAAGCCTGCGCGCGATGCGCGGTACCAAATGCATCCATCGCATAGATGTCGCACAACTTAGCCATTTTTTGGGACAGCTCGTCGTTGTTTTTGCCTTCACCTTTATTGAAGCGCACGTTCTCAAATAGCACGACTTCGCCATCGCCGATGGTGAAGTCGCCTTCCAGCCAATCCTTAATTACCCGTATCTCTTTACCCAACAAGTCAGACAAACGCTTGGCTACAGGCTTTAGGGAATCAGCTTCGGAATATACGCCTTCCTCAGGACGGCCGAGGTGGGACATTAACATTACTTTGGCGCCTGCCTGCGCGGCATGCTGGATGGTAGGCATGCTTGCCCGGATGCGGGTGTCATCGGTTATGGTGCCATCATCAGCTTGGGGAACATTCAAGTCTTCGCGGATCAGGACGCGTTTGCCCTTGAGATCCAAATCAGTCATTTTGATTACGGACAATTCTTTCTCCAATTAAGCATTCGAGGTGAAACGATAACAAGAAATGCAAAAAGGTGAGGGAGTTCCTCACCTTGCATGCATATTTATTTAGCTATAACGCGAACCATTTCCAGAACCTTGCTGGAGTAGCCCCATTCGTTATCGTACCAAGAGACAACCTTAACGAAGGTACCGTCCAGAGACATACCTGCCTCTGCGTCGAAAACAGAGGTGCAACTCTCGCCTCGGAAGTCGGTAGAAACCACTTTTTCGCCGGTATAGCCAAGTATGCCCTTCATTGACCCCTCGGATGCGGTCTTCATGGCGGCGCAGATATCGGCGTAGGTCGCAGCCTTGTCCAGTTCTACGGTGAGATCAACCACGGACACGTCAGAGGTGGGCACACGGAACGCCATACCAGTAAGTTTTTTATTCAGTTCAGGAATAACCACGCCTACAGCTTTCGCCGCACCAGTCGAAGACGGAATGATGTTTTCGAGAATACCGCGACCACCACGCCAATCCTTGTTAGACGGGCTATCCACAGTCTTCTGGGTAGCGGTGGCGGCGTGTATGGTGGTCATGAGTCCACGCTTGATGCCCCAGGTGTCATTTAGCACCTTGGCAACAGGGGCAAGGCAATTTGTAGTGCAGGAAGCGTTGGAGATGATCGTTTGGTTAGCATAAGTCTTGTCATTCACGCCGTACACGAACATAGGCGTGTCATCCTTGGACGGTGCAGACATGATGACTTTCTTGGCGCCAGCGGCAATGTGTTTTTCACAGGTTTCCTTAGTGAGGAAGAGACCGGTGGACTCGATGACTATATCAGCGCCCACTTCATTCCACTTCAGTTCGGCGGGATCCTTGATGGCAGTCAGGCGGATTTTTTTACCGTTGACGACCAAGGTATTGCCTTCAATGGAGACGCTGCCGTCAAAGCGGCCATGCACGGAGTCGAAGCTCAGCATGTAGGCTAAGTAGTCGGGTTCAAGCAGGTCGTTAATGCCTACTATCTCGATGTCCTGGAAATTTTTCACGGCTGCGCGGAAAACCATGCGGCCAATTCGACCAAACCCATTGATACCAACTTTAATTGTCATGCTTCTCTCCTGGTTTTATAACTAAAATTGTAACTATTAACTATTCAGACAAATTTCTCGATATTGTTCTGATGTTGTAGCTACACTAATCAATATTTAAACTTTCAGCATCTTTACATGCTGCGCCACAGGTAATTTGGTTGACAGGATAACTTTAAGAAGTATGCCGCCGATCCGTACCGCTGCAACGCTAGTGTCCGCTTTGACGGAAGTTAACAGTAGTGAACCTCGATGTTTGCATTGGCTGCGCACCATCGCAACACTGAAGCTGATTTGATATAGTCTTGCGATGATCATCGCAGTAAATCATGATAGACATTTTTCGCGTTCTTTAAGGATTCGGCTGAATCGTTACTAGAAATTTAAAGTATGCTTTTCACGGTTTTTACCACATTTTCTATGGTAAAGCCGAAGTGTTTAAACAACTCACCTGCTGGAGCAGATTCGCCAAAGGTATCCATGCCAATTACCGCACCGTCCAAACCAACATACTTGTACCAAAAACCCGTCACACCCGCTTCGACAGCTACGCGCTTACTGCCTTTTGGTAACACGCTGTCCTTGTATGCCTGATCTTGACGATCAAATACACTGGTTGAAGGCATGGAAACTATTCGTACATGAATGCCGTCTTGAGCCAAGGTTTTCTGCGCATCCATTGCCAGACCCACCTCAGAACCAGTCGCGATAATAAGCGCTTGTGGCTTGCCATTGGCAGCTTCCGACAACACATAGCCACCCTTGCGGATGTTGGCGATTTGAGCCTCATCGCGCTTTTGGAATGCCAAGTTCTGGCGGCTGAAGATGAGGCTGCTCGGGCCAGTTTTGCGCTCAACCGCTGCCACCCATGACACGGCAGATTCCACCGTATCACAAGGACGCCAAACGTCCATATTTGGAATGTAGCGTAACGTAGCGGTTTGTTCCACTGGTTGGTGAGTTGGACCGTCTTCGCCCAGACCGATGGAGTCATGCGTGTACACGAAAATCACGCGTTGTTTCATTAACGCAGCCATGCGCAGTGCATTGCGTGCATATTCTGAGAACATCAGGAAAGTGCCGCCAAATGGTAGTAAGCCACCATGCAACGCCACGCCATTCATAATGGCTGACATACCAAACTCGCGTACTCCGTAACTAATATAGTTACCTGTCGTTTTTCCATGAACGTGCTTGGCACCCGTCCAATTGGTCAGGTTTGAACCGGTCAGATCCGCCGAACCGCCAAGAAATTCAGGTAGTGCTGGCACCAGACCGTTAATCGCATTCTGCGATGCCTTGCGCGAGGCAATGGTTTCCGCTTTTTCATTGGTTTTGGCGATCATGTTTGCAGCATGTTGTGCCCAGTCTGCCGGCAAATCACCCTTCATGCGACGCTCAAACTCAGCTGCTTCCTGGGGGAAAACCTTGCGGTATTCTGCAAATTTATTGTCCCATAGTTTTTCCAAACCTTCGCCCTTGGTACGCGCATTCCACGCTTGATAAACGTGCGCTGGAATTTCGAACGGAGGGTATTTCCAGCCTATGTATTCGCGCGTAGCCGCGATTTCCGCATCGCCCAATGCAGCGCCGTGCACGTCATGCGTACCGGCCTTGTTTGGGGAGCCCGCGCCGATGATGGTCTTGCAGCAGATCAGTGTGGGCTTGTCGGTAACTTCCTTGGCGGCTTTGATGGCGTCATTTATTGCTTCGGGATCATGGCCTTCCACATTGGCTATTACATGCCAACCATAAGACTCGAAGCGTTTGGCGGTATCGTCAGTAAACCAGGCTTCAACATGTCCATCAATGGAGATGCCGTTGTCGTCCCAGAAGGCGATCAGCTTGCCTAATCCCCAAGTACCAGCCAGTGCGCAAGATTCATGCGAAATGCCTTCCATCATGCAGCCATCGCCGAGGAAGACATAAGTATGGTGGTTAACGATTTCGTGGCCGGGACGATTAAATTCATTTGCCAACATTTTTTCCGCCAAGGCAAAACCCACCGCATTGGTAATGCCTTGTCCCAGCGGACCAGTAGTGGTTTCGACGCCAGCGGTGTAGCCATATTCAGGGTGACCTGGAGTCTGGGAGTGCAGTTGGCGAAAGCGCTTCAACTCATCAATTGGTAAGTCGTAACCAGTCAAATGCAGTAGGGCATAGATCAGCATTGAGCCATGGCCGTTGGAAAACACGAAACGGTCACGGTCGGCCCATTTAGGGTTAGCTGGATTGTGGCGCAGGTGGTGAATCCACAGCGCTTCAGCGATTTCTGCCATGCCCATCGGAGCGCCAGGATGGCCAGAGTTTGCTTTTTGAACCGCATCCATTGCCAAAGCGCGGATCGCTCCAGTTATGTCATTAAACTTGGGGGGGTGTACTTTACGCGCCGCAGCCATCTTTCACTAACCTCCTGAACATCTCTTAAAGAATAAATAAAATATTTTTACAACAAACAGTAGGTAATTATGCCGCACTGCCCTGTTTAGGGCAACAGGAGAAAAATAGTTATTTGTATTATTCCAGGGTTTTGTTCCTAACGTTCACTTGCGGGAATCGTGCTTTTCAACGAGCCATTCGCACTTCATTTGAGGGGTGTCGGTCTGAGCAATCGTTTGAAATGTACCGCCCGCACGTGCCGAAGTGGCATAGCTCGCACGAGAAACGACGATTTGTTACCCAAATAAACGCAACGTACCTTTCGTGGGGACAAGTGTTACGAATCTTAATGATAGTGAGGCTGACAAAGCCCGCCTACTCCTTATTGGACAATGGTTTGAACTTGCGCGCGTCCGTTTTCTCAGGTACAATTTTATCATAATTTACCTTATCACTTTTGCTTGCCGCTGAGGTAGCTACTATTATGCACGTCAAGATAACTCCAAACGACCAGATTACCTTGCCGGATGAAACTGCTTCCCAAATGGAGGTCGCTGGATATTCCGATGTTGAAGTTGACAGGGCTGCCACTGTTCTGACATCAGATTTGGTTCAAACTGCTGATGTCGTTCGTGATAAATTGATTGTATTAGGTCTTTTAGAAAAAGATGTGGCAGATGCCTGTGTTTGGGCACGTCGACCTAAAGAATAGCATGCGTGTTGTTCTCGATACCCATGTAATACTCTCTGCATTGTTGTTCGCCAACGGGAATTTGGCGTGGCTGAAAAATGCTTGGCAGGCGAAATCTATCCGCCCGGTAATTAGCAGCGCAACAAAAGAAGATTTATTTGACTCATTGAATTACCCAAAATTTAACCTGTCGATTGCTGAGCAGGATTTGTTGCTGGAAGATTTTTTCCCGTACTGTGAAACGGCTTCCATATCCAGCTGGATGCCATCGCATGGTATATTTAGCCAAGTATTTTTGGCAGTAGCCCACAAAGCCAAGGTAGATGCTTTGGTGAGCGTTGAAAAAGATTTACTCGCATTGCGAGGAAGCTTTATCCCCCCCATCCTCACCGTTGAGGAATTGCGTAAACGTTTGCAAGAAGAGCGTCTCGCATAACTGTTTCGTTCAATTTCTGCTAAAGAATAGACAAATTGCCCTAATTTGCGGCAAACTGCGCTTATGAACATCATTCTGGTTCTACATGGCCCTAATCTGAACTTGCTCGGTAGCCGCGAGCCAAGTGTGTATGGCCATGCCACGTTAGACGAAATTAATAACAAATTGCAGCATTTGGCGCGTATTCAAGACGCAAATCTGTTGCATTTCCAGAGTAACTCTGAATCCGCTTTAATAGATCGAATACATTTGGCGCGCCAGGATGGTGTTAATTTTATTGTCATTAATCCTGCTGCGTTTACGCATACCAGTGTGGCTTTACGTGATGCATTAACGGCGGTGGCTATCCCATTTATTGAAGTCCATCTTTCCAATGTGTTTGCACGTGAACCGTTCCGCAAAGAATCATATTTCTCTGATCTCGCGATCGGTGTTATTAGCGGCTTGGGTGCAACCGGTTATGAACTCGCAGTGCAGTACGCGCTGCAGTATTCTGTTAGGAGCTAATTATGGATTTACGTAAGCTGAAGACATTGATTGAGCTGGTTGAAGGTTCCGGTATTGCCGAGCTGGAAATCAGTGAAGGCGAAGAACGCGTGCGCATTGTTCGCTCTGGTGCTGCGGTGCAGCATGTTTATACTACACCGCAGCATATGACCACGCTTGCCCCGCAGCTGGCGGATGTGCCTGCGGAGCCAGCCGAACCTGCAGCACCGGATGGCCATGTAGTGAAATCGCCGATGGTCGGTAGTTTTTACCGCAGCCCCTCCCCTGGTGCCAAACCCTTTGTGGAGGTAGGCCAAAGCGTGAGCGTGGGCGACACCCTCTGTATCATTGAAGCAATGAAGTTGCTTAACGAAATCGAAGCTGATCAAAGCGGTATCATTAGCACGATTCTGGTCGAGAGCGGCCAGCCGGTGGAATATGGTCAACCTCTTTTTATTATCAGTTAAATAATGTTTGAAAAAATTCTCATCGCAAACCGAGGCGAGATTGCCTTAAGGATTCAGCGTGCGTGTCGTGAGATGGGCATTAAATCCGTAGCAGTGCATTCCGAAGCTGACGCAGATGCCAAGTATGTCAAACTGGCCGACGAGTCAGTGTGTATTGGCTCGGCTTCCTCGTCACAAAGCTATCTGCACATTCCATCTATCATTAGCGCGGCGGAAGTTACAGATGCACAGGCCATCCATCCTGGCTATGGGTTTTTGTCTGAAAATGCTGATTTCGCCGAGCGTGTGGAAAAAAGTGGGTTTGTATTTATTGGTCCACGGCCGGAGACCATTCGTTTAATGGGCGACAAAGTGTCCGCTAAAAACGCAATGAAAAAAGCGGGTATTCCTTGTGTGCCGGGCGTGGATGGCGCACTGCCAGACAGTCCAGCCGAAATTACAAAGATTGCCCGCAGTATTGGTTATCCGGTCATCATAAAGGCCGCCGGAGGTGGGGGCGGACGCGGCATGCGTGTGGTGCATACCGAAGCCGCTTTGCTCAATGCCGTGACTATGACGCGTAGTGAGGCGCAGGCGGCATTTAATAATCCTGTGGTGTATATGGAAAAATTTTTGCAGAATCCGCGCCACATCGAATTTCAAGTGTTGGCTGATTCTTATGGCAATGCGGTATATTTAGGCGAGCGTGATTGCTCCATGCAACGCCGTCACCAAAAAATTCTTGAGGAAGCGCCAGCACCTTTGCTGAATACTCGTCTTCGTAACAAAATTGGTGAGCGTTGTGCGGCGGCTTGCCGCAAGATTGGCTACCGCGGCGCGGGAACTTTTGAGTTTCTGTATGAAAATGATGAGTTTTTCTTCATCGAAATGAATACTCGCATACAGGTAGAGCATCCGGTCAGCGAAATGATTACTGGCATAGATATCGTGCAACAGCAGATTCGTATCGCTGCCGGTGAAAAACTCAGTTTCAAGCAAAATGATATAGCACTTAAAGGTCATGCCATCGAATGTCGTATCAATGCCGAGCATCCCTACAAATTTACGCCTTCGGCCGGCCGCATTACGACTTGGCATACTCCTGGTGGTCCTGGTATCCGCGTGGATTCGCATGTTTACGCCAATTATTTTGTGCCGCCACATTACGATTCCATGATCGGCAAGATCATTGCATATGGTGACAACCGTCAACAGGCGATAGCCCGCATGCGTACTGCCCTATCTGAAATGGCGGTAGAAGGTATCGAGACTAACATTCCACTGCATCAGGAATTGATGTTAGATGCTGCTTTTTTACGGGGTGGCACCAGCATTCATTATTTGGAACACAAGTTAGCTGAACGCCTCAAGGTAAAATAACATGGCTTGGCTTACGCTGACGATCACTGCATCTGCGTCCCAAGCGGAGATGCTGAGTGAAGCTTTGTTAGCACTCGGCGCACTATCGGTGGACATTCACGATGCAGATGCCGATACTTTGAATGAGCAAGCCATATTTGGCGAACCGGGCGAACCCGTCCCCCATCTCTGGTTACACAATCGTGTTACTGCTCTGTTTGTCGAAGATACGCCGATAGACGCAATTATGCTGGAAGCGGCACACGCCATCGGGTTGCAACAACCGCCAAACTATGTCATCGCAACCTTGGCGGACAATGATTGGGTGCGCTTGACTCAATTGCAGTTTAACCCCATCCGCATTTCGCAGCGCCTTTGGATCGTGCCTACTTGGCACACCCCGTTTGATCCCAGTGCAATCAACATTACGCTCGATCCTGGCTTGGCTTTCGGTACCGGTAGCCATCCCACTACCCGTTTGTGTCTGCGCTGGTTGGACAGTCATTTGCAAGGGGGTGAGTCTGTCCTGGATTATGGCTGCGGCTCGGGTATTTTGACCATCGCTGCGCTTAAACTTGGCGCTGCCAGCGCCACTGGCGTGGACGTGGATGCACAAGCCGTGCAAGCTAGCCGCGACAATGCAATGGCTAACCAAGTTGACGCGCAGTTCTACCTGCCTAATGCCACACTGAAACAACAAGCTGACATTGTAGTAGCCAATATTCTTACCAATCCTCTCAAAGTACTCGCTCCATTGCTGGCAGGTTCAACGCGGCAAGGCGGCCGGATTGTTTTATCCGGCGTACTTAGCGAACAGGCCGAAGATGTTATGAAAACTTATGGTCAGTGGTTTGACTTCAGGCCACTGGTTGTGGAAGAAGGTTGGGCATGTTTGTCTGGCGTGAAGCGATGAACGCAGTCACCCAGTGCCCGGAGTGTGGTACTCGCTTTAAGGTCAGTCAAGCTCAGTTGGATATGCATCAGGGCATGGTGCGTTGCGGACGTTGTCAGGTGGTATTCAATGCAACAAAACAATTGGCTGATGATGAACCCAGCCCGCAACTTAACCTAGCCCTGCCTCAGGAAAAAATGCAGGAAGCGCCTGTTAAAATTTCGACAGAGCATATCCCAGTAATCCGCGATAAGTATGATTTCAGCCATCTCGCTACGGCAAGTGCGGAAAAAGCACTGGAAACCAGTTCGGCAGTTATTAAAAAGAATGTTCATTGGTCGTGGGTAGTAGTCATATTATTGTTGTTCATAGTGTTATTGGCACAAACAGCCTATTTCTTTCGTGTTGAACTCGCCGCGCATCTGCCGGGCATTAAGTTAGTGCTCACGTCTTATTGCAAGTTGTCCAATTGTGATATCCCACTACCGAAAAAAATTGACCGGTGGAGTATTGAATCCTCTGACCTGGAATTCGATCCGAAACAAGCGGGGGTCATTGCTCTCAATGCCATTTTGCGAAACCGTGCAACTTTTGCGCAAACCTATCCCAATCTCGAACTTACGCTTATCAACTCAATGGATGAGGTACTGGCACGCCGTATTTTTCTTCCAGCGGAATATCTCAAACCCAGCGAGGACGAAAAACAAGGGTTACTGCCCAGTCATGAGATGGGCATCAAATTGCATCTTGATACTGTCGACCTTAAAGCAACGGGGTATCGTTTGTTTTTGTTTTACCCTTAAGTAAACTCCCATCGTTCATTCTGGGCGTGCGGAAACTAAATTTTCACTCACGGAACCCACGAAAATAACTCGAGTCGAAACACCTTCACAATTACTCACGCCAGGTGATTTTGGCTTCAAGTAACACCATGATGTGCTTTTTACACTTGGGATTTGAAACGTCCTGCATATGCTTTAGTTGTGGTTTGGTTAAAAGCGAATTCGGGTGGCTTGGCGCGAAAATCCGTATGTTCGTGATACCATTCCCGCACTTTTTCGCACAGAAAGCATTAAGTTGAGGAAACGTTTAGGAGAATTGTTAGTTGAGCAAGGGAAGCTGAATGCACTTGAGTTGGAGCGCGCGCTAGACTTGCAGAAAGATGAAGTCGGTGAACATGAGCGTATTGGTACGCTGCTATTAAAGCTGGGAGTGGTTTCTGCCCGTGATGTGGCAGAGGCATTGGCAGCACAACTTGGACTCGCAATGGTGGAGCCAGCTGATTATCCCCAAGTGCCCTTGCTGGAAGAGCGTGTATCGGTGCGTTTCCTAAAAGAATCTAAAGCGTTGCCGCTACATGAAGATGCGCACGAGCTGGTACTGGCCCTAGTGGATCCGCTTGATCAATATGCCATTAATGCTTTTGGTTTGTTGACCCATCGTTCGGTTTGCGTGCGTGTGGCCGTGCAGCAGGATATGGAAAGCGCTTTCGAACGTCTTTATGGTAGTGGCAAGACGTCGATGGGGGAGATTGTCGGCGACATCGAAACCCTTGAGGAAGAAGGCGCGAGTGACGATGTGCAGCATCTTAAGGATCTCGCCAGCGAGGCGCCCGTTATCCGTCTGGTTAACTTGGTTATTGGTCATGCGCTGGAGGCGCGCGCATCCGATGTTCACATCGAGCCATTCGAAAATCGTCTGATCGTGCGTTACCGGGTAGATGGGGTGATGCACGAAGTCGAATCGCCGCCGCGGCGCCTGTCTGGCGCTGTCATCTCACGCATTAAAATCATGGCTAGTTTGGATATTGCCGAGCGTCGCTTGCCACAGGATGGCCGTATCAAATTGCGCATCCAGGGCAAGGAAATCGATTTGCGTGTCTCCACGGTTCCGACCATGCACGGTGAGAGCGTGGTAATGCGGATTCTCGATAAAAGTGGCACGACCTTGGATTTTTCCAGGCTGGGATTTGACCCGGACGTTCTTAAAATTTTCCTGGAAATTTTGCAGCAACCCCACGGCATTATTCTGGTCACCGGTCCGACCGGTAGCGGTAAAACGACTACACTCTATACTGCGCTGCAAACTTTGAATAAATCGGATGTCAAGATTCTTACCGTGGAAGATCCGGTAGAGTATCAAATGGAAGGCGTAAATCAGATTCAGGTCAAGGCACAGATCGGCCTGACCTTTGCCAATGCCCTGCGTTCGATCGTGCGCCAGGATCCAGATGTAATTATGATCGGTGAAATCCGCGATCTGGAAACTGCCCAAATTGCCGTCCAGGCCGCCCTTACCGGCCACTTGGTCTTATCCACCCTGCATACTAACGATGCCGCAGCCACGATCAACCGCTTGCTCGACATGGGCATGGATGATTATCTGCTGACTTCCACCGTAATCGGCATTTTGGCGCAACGCCTGGTACGTACGCTATGTACGCAATGCCGCGAATTGCGCGTAGTGTTGCCCGAAGTGGTCGAGGAAATGGAGCTTCATCGCTTTATCGACGCTAACCCGATCGAGTTGTACCATGCGGTCGGGTGCCAGCATTGTGGCTATACCGGCTATATCGGCCGGGTTAATATCGTGGAGATTCTGACCATGAGTGATGGCATCCGCAGCCTGGTGATGCGGCACGCCACGGCTGGCGAAATCCGCAAGCTCGCAATAGAAGAGGGCATGCGCACCATGTTTGAAAGCGGCTTGCGCAAGGTGGTGGCAGGGGTCACGACCATCGAGGAAGTATTGCGCGTAACGCGGGAGAGCTGATCGTGCCAATGTTTCAATACAACGCGGTTACCGCAGACGGGGAAACGCTCGAAGGCGAAATGGAAGCCCGCAGCGATGAAGCAGTGGCAGAACGTCTGCACACCATGGGTTATATCCCGATCCAGATTGAACAGGCGCAGGAGAAACGAGGCGGGGAAAGAGCCTCTTTTTCCTGGTTGCGCTCGAAGCGGGTCAACCAGGCGGAAATTGGCACCTTTACTAGTGAAATTGCTACCCTGCTCCATGCTGGCCTGCCGCTGGATCGTGCCCTGGAAATTTTGGTTGAACTGTCTGAAAACGAAAAAGTACGTAACCTGCTGACCCAAGTGCGCGACGACGTACGCGGTGGGGCTTCGCTTTCTGCGGCGATGGAAGCGCAAAAAGGTGTGTTTTCCCGTTTCTACCTCAATATGGTGCGTGCTGGCGAGGCAGGAGGCGCACTTGGTCCGGTGCTGACGCGTATCACTGAATTTATGGAACGCGCCAAAGCACTCAAGCAAACTGTCACATCTGCATTAATTTATCCCGCCATCCTGATGGTGGTGGCAGTCAGTTCTGTGATGATGTTGCTGATATTTGTTGTGCCGCAGTTTTCCCTGATGTTTCAGCAATCCGGTAAAACCCTGCCGCTGCCAACGCAAATCGTCATTGCCGCCGGTGACTTTCTACGTCATGACTGGTGGATGTTGCTGATTGGTGTGCTAGCCATTTATGTGCTGCTGCGACAGCAAATGCGTAACCCGAGCAGTCGCTACCGCTGGGATGGCATGTTTTTGCGCCTGCCATTGGTAGGCGACCTAGTGGCAAAGATTGAGGTGGCCCGTTTTAGCCGCAGCTTGGGTACTTTATTAGGTAATGGGGTGACTTTATTGAATGCGCTCTTTATTATTAAAGAAACCTTGAATAATAGCGTCATGGCTGAAGGACTCGATACTGTGGCGAATCAGCTCAAGCAAGGATTGGGGTTGGGTAAGCCAATGATGGAAACGGGTTTGTTTCCCAAGCTTGCGGTTCACATGGTAGTCGTTGGCGAAGAAACGGGTCAGCTTGAAGAAATGCTGCTGCGCGTTGCAGATGTGTATGACAATGAGGTGCAAACAACGGTCAAGCGTATGTTAAGTCTGATGGAGCCAGTGCTGATTTTGGGGCTGGGGCTGTTGATTGGCGGTATCATTATGTCAATTCTGCTTGCCATCCTTAGTGTTAACGACTTGGCGATGTAATCAGAGATTGAGAGTTCGGCTGTGTGACAGCGCTTAATCTTATTGAACCTTGTCATTAAGCAATGATGTATTCAGGAATCATGGAAAACATAGGGAAATAGAAATGGTACATTTTGGGAGGGAAGTATTATGAACAGAATAAATCAGGTACGGCGGGAAACAGGATTTACCTTGCTCGAGTTGCTGGTAGTGCTGGTAATTTTAGGCCTGCTGGCTGGCTTGGTAGGGCCAAAAGTAATGGATTACCTGGGGACATCGAAAAGCAAAACGGGTAAATTGCAAATCGAGCAACTTGGACAGAGCTTGGAATTGTTCAAGCTGGAAGTAGGACGCTATCCTACTTCACAGGAAAGTTTGTCGGCATTGATCGAGGCACCAACTGGTGCGACCGGTTGGAACGGTCCTTATATTAAAGGGGCGAAGATAGTGCCAAAAGATCCGTGGGGCAACGATTACCATTACGCTTCTCCGGGACAGCACAATAAAGATTTTGATATCAGTTCGCTTGGTCTTGATAACCGTGAAGGTGGTGAGGGCGAAAACAAGGATATCAATAATTGGGGCGAATAAAATCGCGTGCCAGCGCCGGTTTTACCCTGCTTGAATTACTGGTAGTGCTGATGTTAATGGCGATGGTATATGCCTTGGCGATACCGACGATCTCTGCTGGTTTGCCCGGCACCGAACTAAAGGGCGCGGCGCGTCAGCTCGCGGCTGGCTTACGTCAAGCCCGCAGCCAAGCGGTCACACGCAAAGAAGAATCGACATTGACACTGGATGTTGAAAAGCGAAACTTCAAGGTGAGTGGTGACCAGCGTCGTTACGCCTTGCCTGCAAAGTTAGACATCAGCTTGTTCACAGCACAATCTGAATTGCTGCCCGACAAAGTCGGCGCGATCCGTTTTTATTCGGACGGAAGCTCCACCGGCGGTCGTATCACGTTAACATCTGGTGTCCGTAAATACGATATTAATATCGACTGGCTGACCGGCCAGGTCTCCGTTCTCAATTAAGGGCGGCATGTGAACCTGGACGTTTTGGAAATTTTGGCTGGATATTGATGTATGTGGTCGTTGGTACGACATTGCATCAATTAAGACCCGCGAAAATGTTTAGGTTATTTGCTGACAATCCCCTTAGGCATGCATAAATTCAATCGTGGCTTTTCTTTGCTTGAAGTGCTGGTGGCATTTGTAATTCTGGCACTGATATTGGGCGTATTGATGCAGATTTTTTCTGGCGGTTTGCGTAATGCCAGTCGTGTTGATGAATATCAGCGCGCAATGTTGTTGGGTCAAAGTAAGTTAGCATCGATTGGTATTGAGACGCCTCTGAAAATAAGTGAGAGCAATGGTGAATTTGATGCCGTTTACCGTTGGCATGTCAGTATTCGACCATACTTGGTGGCTCCGGCACAGGCGAGCGACCAGACTGGATTGCCAGTGCCGATTTTGCCTGTGTCATTGCTGGAAGTGGAAATCCAAGTGCTATGGGGTGGCAGTGACCAGCCGCGCTCGGCCAGTCTTAAAACGTTGCGACTGGTGAATGGAGTGGCGTTGTGACCCTGGACAAACACAGAATTGCCGGCTTCACCTTGCTGGAATTGCTAATAGCCATGTCTTTGCTCGGTTTTATTTTGGCTTTATTGTTTGGTGGTATGCGTCTAGGCGCACGTAGCTGGGATGCCGGCGAGATACGCGCAGAAAATTCGACACATTTGGCGTTGCTGCAAGGATTTTTGCGGCGTGAATTAAGTCAGGTCACTCCATTTCACTGGAAGAAAAAAGCAGATATGAATCTGGCGTTCATCGGTCAACCAGATAGTATCAAGCTGGTAGCCCCGATTGCCGTGCGATTAGGTACGGGCGGTTTATTTTTGATTGGTCTGGAGCTGGTACAGGATAATCAGGATAATAATGTTGGCCAACTGGTAATGAGGCGCGTTATTCCAGAGGCAGGCAGCGTTGATTTTACCGCATTGGAGACAGCCGAAAAAATCGTGCTGGCGGATCATGTAGAGGAATTAAATTTCGCCTATTTTGGTGCTGAAACCAAAGATGCCGAACCGCAATGGCGGGATCAGTGGGGAAATCGGGATAGTCAACAGCGGTTACCTTATCTGATCCGTGTTCGGGTCAAGTTCAGTAATGGCCGCGTTTGGCCGGATTTGGTAGTGGCACCGTTGATCGGCTCTGATACTGGCTGTGCGTGGGACACATCTGCCAATCGATGTGTGAGTGAATGAAGGCTATGATTAACAAAAAACATCAACATGGCATTGCCTTAGTGTTAGTGTTGTGGGCAACTACATTGTTGACTGTGATTGCTGCGAGTTTTGCTTTCAGTATGCGTACGGATACATTGCTGGGCCAGAATCTGGCAGCTGCCGCGCGCGCGCAAGCGGTGGCTGACGCTGGTATGCAGCGTGCGTTCTATGAAATGTTCAAACCAATCAGCGACCTGCAACGATGGAAGGGTGATGGCGTGCCGCATCAGTGGGAATTTGGGGGAGCTAAGCTCAGTATTTCGCTCTTGGACGTGTCCGGTAAAATTGACCTTAACAGTGCATCAGACGATTTGCTGAAGGGCCTATTGAAAAGCGTCGGGCTTAACGATGAAGAAAGTAATATTTTGCTGGATGCTATTGTAGATTGGCGTGACGACGATGACTTGCCACGTCCTAAAGGTGCTGAGGTTGCTGAATACAAAGCGGCCGGATTGAAATACCGTCCGGCCAATGCACCGTTTGAAACGGTTAATGAATTGCAGCGGGTATTGGGCATGACACCGGAGTTGTATGCTAATTTGGCAGATACACTGACTGTAGATTCACATCAGGCTGGAGTAAATGCAGCCATTGCGCCAAGAAAAGTTTTGTTGGCGCTGCCTGGTGCTAATGTAGAGTTGGTTGACGCTTATCTTCTAGCGCGCCAGGAAGCCTTGCTTAAAAATTTACCGCCGCCGCCGTTTGCTCCAGCAGCCGCTGCCGTAGCGGGTGACGACGGTTCCGTGTATAGTGTTCGTGCCGAAGCGGTGTCGCTAGACGGTACAGTGTTCGTCCGTGAGTCTGTGGTAAAAATTGATCAAGGTGCCGTTCGCAAGTTCGTTTTTTTTTCCTGGAAAGAGGGGGCGGCGACTCTAAAGCCGATCGTTGAGGAACAAGTAGCCATTCATTAACGATTGCGCGCGATTAATCCACGTTCCATTTGCGCTCAGCGACAAGAAAAGCTGATCGCACAATGTGCATCATTGATGTTTGCTCAAACACTCCAATACTGAGTGCCGGGTATGCATCATCTAGCTATGCATCTTGAGGATATTTTTAGGTCAGGCTAAAAACATATGTCAGCATTCTATGTTGAGCATGTTGCAATGAGTAAATTGTGTGTAATCGTTTGACAGTGTCCCGATGGACGCATCAGTTTAATTTTTTGATGAGTATCAAGCTTTGGTTGAACTTAACGATAGATAGCATGACTATAACAAGCTATGGGATGCGTCGTTGATTCGTAGCGGTATCTAAATGACTAGATGCTGATAAAGGCTGAGGGAATTATAGTAACCGTTAATTATCATACGTTACTTCTGTTGATCAGGCAGATCTCATTACTCCTAAGCCTCTCTTCGCTAAAATTGAGAGGAACGTCACATGCGTACTTCAGTGCTAGATGATAAATAAAACTCAAGCTGCGCGCCAGCCGCGCTTTACTTTTGATAGGAACTCCCCGCTTGGGCGCTTTTGGCGTTGGTGGTCGGGTGAACTTATCGCGCTTGTGCCGCAATGGTTGCGGCAATCTAGTGCAAATGCCGCTAATGAGCTGCTGATAGAAGTTACTCCTCAAGCCGTTATATTGCAGCGCTGGCTGCAAGGCAGCTTGACCGAGCAGGGTCGGGTTGATCGGCAATCTGGTGATAATGATACCCAAGGCATTGCTTTTCAGGTACTTTTTAGTAAGCTGCATAAGCGCGACGAGCGGGTTGCGTTGTGGCTCGCGGATACTCAATGCCTGAGCAAACAGATCGAACTGCCCCTGGCAGCAGCCAAAAATCTGCGCCAAGTGTTAGGTTTCGAAATGGATCGCCATACCCCATTCAAAGCTGAGCAAGTTTATTTCGATTTTCGCGTGTTGCGTGTGGATAATCAAAAAAACCGGCTTGTCGTCAAGCTGGTGGTTATACCGCGTTCAACGATGGATAATTCACTTGATCTGCTGGAGCTTTGGGGTGCGCCAGCCAATGCTGCGTATGTCGCCAGCATTGCTGTGCCGGACGGCGATGCCATCAACCTGATGCCAACCGAGCGCAATGCTGCTACCCAACCTTCCAAGCTGCGCGGAGTCAACCCTGGGTTATTGCTGTTAACACTGTTTTTGGCAATGGCCGCCATAACTATCCCGATTTGGCAGAAGCGACAAGCCGTG
Organism: Candidatus Nitrotoga sp. CP45; assembly: GCA_003402375.1. Lineage (GTDB taxonomy): Bacteria > Pseudomonadota > Gammaproteobacteria > Burkholderiales > Gallionellaceae > Nitrotoga. The sequence goes on along the minus strand of QFXJ01000050.1, from coordinate 27,802 downwards.
ATTGCCCTGCTGCCGATAGTTGACCGTGCTAAGCAGAAAGCGAGAGAAACCGACGCGCTGCGGCGCGAGCAGGAGAGACTGGCGGCAGAATTCAACTTTATGCTGGATAAAAAACAGGCAGTCCCGCCATTGGTAACACTGCTGGACGAGTTGTCTCACCTGTTGCCGGACGATACCTGGGTGCAACAATTTAATCTTAAAGGTAAGGAGCTTCAAATCCAGGGGGAAACCGGCTCCTCGTCGAAATTGATCGCTTTGATTGAGAGCGCCAGGATTTTGCATGACGCCAACTTCCGCTCGCCGCTGACCAAGGGGAATATGCCAAACAGCGAGCGTTACCATTTGGCGGCAGAAATTAAGATAGTGCCAACTGCCGCAGACATTGCGCCCGCGCCCGGACAATTTGCACCGCAACTATCGTCATCGACTGGTGAGCCTGAATTAGGCACGTCCGATAACGGTACCAACAACAAATCAGAGCAATCTACGCCTGATTCCAGCAAGATTGAAGCGGAAAAGTTTAATTCATCATTGCCGCTACGAGTCCCAGCCCTCAAGCCAGCGCTGCCAGCTTCGAATACGCCAGTTAAGCAAACAATAAAGACAGCGCCTGATTCTGAGGTTAAATCTTGATGCAAGCCCTCAGCAAAAATCAAAGTCGTGGCTTGGCCATTGGATTGTTAATCTTATTCCTGGCGATTGGCGGTTTGCTGCTGTTCATCCCGGTTAACATGTTGCATCGCTATTACGATCAGTCGCTGGATAGTATGGCTGATTACTTGGGGCGTTATCGGCACGTTATAGCGACTCATGCTGAAGTCCAGTCGGCGCTCGATCAGGTGAAGAACAAAAATGGCCGTCAGCACTTTCTTAGAAACACTGGTGCTGCATTGGCCGCTTCAGAAATTCAGGAAACCGCAAAAAGTTTGATCGAGGTTAATGGTGGCAAGCTGGTCAGTATGCAGGTGGTGCCATTCAAGGACGACGGCGGCTATCGCCGTGTTACGGTCAATGTCCAATTTATCAGCAATATGTCCACGCTGAGAAAAACTCTTTATGCTGTAGAGACGGTGCAGCCTTATCTGTTACTTGATAATGTCAGCATACGCTCGCAGGCCAATACTTTGAATAAGGGTGCACCTGTGACAGAGCCAGAATTGATAGCGCAGTTCGATGTATCTGGCTATGCGTTGGTAGCGGATAGCAAATGAAAAGCCCCTTTGAACCTCGCCATTTCACAACAATATTATTGTTAGTACTGATAGGGTTGCTGATTGGGACAATTGGCTCCGAACTTGGTTGGGGCAACCGCATTAATGTGCCCCTGCCGCAGCCAAAATTGCAAAAAAACAGGCCAGCAGTGCTGCCATTGCAGCCAGAGTTTGCTTTACTGCCACTGGAGCAATCCTATACTGAGATATTAGCACGGCCATTGTTCGTCTCATCCCGCCGCCCCCTACCGCCCAAGTTCGTGCCGCGCCAGCATGCATCTTCTTCCGCATCTTCTCGCCGCCTCTCGCCACTGTCCCCCCCATCCCCGCCGCCCTTGCCTGTGCCGGTAGCGCCTCCTAAGCCAACTATGCGCAAAGGACAGTTTATTTTGGACGGCATCATTATTACCAAGGACAAAAATATTGCACTGCTGCGTGAAATCGTTACTCGCAAGATGGTACGTGTCGAGTTAGGCCAAGAAATCAACGGCATGCAAATTGAGAAATTGGATCGTGATAAAATTACCTTTAAACAAGGTGATGAACATGAGGAGCTGGTACTAAAAATCAAGACAGGACCGAGTCATTCGGGACGGCCTGGTAGTCCTGGTGTGCCAGCGCAACTTGCTGCCCCCGCTGCATCACTGCCTGGGGCGTCAGTTACCGCTCCGGCGGAGAGTGTTGCTGATCCTCGATCTGTTTTTGAACGTCGCCGTGCACTGCGACAACCACCACCGGAATAACAAACCATTTTTATTGAGAAGCCATATGCTATTTAAAGAGAAAAGAGAATGGGCATGAATAAAACTTACCTACGTTGGATACTGGTTATGATCATGCTACCTGTACTGGGGGGGTGTGCTAATTTTTTTAAGGCGTTCGAAGTAAAGAAGAGCGATGAGAAAAAAAGTAATGAAAAAAAGAGTGAAGGGGCTTTGGAGCCGCATTTTATTACGCGGAATATTAGCGATGCCGAGACCAAGAGCAAGAAAGAGGAAAAATCTGCCGTCGTCGATGGTTCGGAGAAAGTCAAGTTGTATCCTGGTACGGGAGTATTCGTCAAAGCGCCGCCGCCGGCTGCAGGCGTGGTCAAGCCGGCTGTAGGAGACGAAATGATGCTTAATTTTGAGGGCGCTGACTTGCGTGAGGTAGTAAAAGCAATTGTTGGCGATATATTCAATGAAACTTACATCATTGATCCTAAGGTGCAAGGAACAATTAATTTACATACAAGCAGCCCACTTCAGCGAAAAGATTTGCTGCCAACGCTGGAAACCTTGTTACGTATGAATGGTGCAGCGATCATCAGGGAAGAGGGCGTTTACAAAGTGGTGCCGGCTGCTACTGCCACGCGCGGTTCGATCACGCCACAATTGGGAGACGACAAGATAGTATTGCAAGGCGGTCGCGGGTACAGCGTTCAGATCGCGCCGTTGAAATTTATTGCCGCCAAAGAAATGGTAAAGATTCTTGAGCCATTTGTAACTGAAGCGAACGCCGTGCGTATTGATGAAGCACGCAACCTGATTATTCTTTCCGGCACTGAGCGCGAATTACGGCATTTGCAGGACACTATTGCCATGTTCGATGTAGATTGGCTATCTGGTATGTCGGTTGCCTTATTCACGTTGCAAAGCGTCGAGGTGAAGACTGCCGTGGCTGACCTCGGTAAAATCTTTGGTGCTCAGGCGTTAAGCCCGTTAGCTGGAGTGGTCAAGTTGGTGCCGATTGAGCGTCTGAATGCTATTTTGGTCATCACGCAGCAGCCTAAGTATTTGGAGCAAGCGAAAATATGGATTGAGCGCTTAGATCACACTGGCGGGGTCGGTGGCGGTATGCGCTTATTTGTTTATCCGGTACAGAATGGAATGGCGGAAAAGCTGGCGGCATTGCTCAATAATGTATTCAGCAAATCAACAGCTTCAACTATACCTCCGCCTGCGCTTGCTCCTGGTTTGGCCCCAGCAGAGGTGAAATCGACAGAAACGACCCCTGTGGATGCGACCACAGAACAGCAAGCGGCCGTTGGCGATAGTGTTGCGGTTAAGGGCGATGTTCGAGTGCTTGCTGATAAGGACAATAATGCATTATTAATTTTGGCTTCGCAAGCCAATTATGAAAAAATTGAAACGGCTATTCGCAGGCTTGATGTGGCACCACGGCAGGTGCTGATAGATGTCACCATCGCCGAGGTAACGCTAACAGGTGATTTGAAGTTTGGATTGGAGTGGGCTTTTAAAAATGGACAGCGCGGAAATGGCAAGCTTGATACAGGTGGCTCTGGGATTAGTGCATTAGCGCCCGGTTTTTCTTATACGTGGAGCAATTCGAATGTAGTGGGTGGGGTGGCCGCTGCACTTAATTTATTGGCAACCGATTCGCGCGTCAAGGTAATTTCCTCGCCACATATAATGGTCACTGACAATCAGACCGCCAAGATCCAGGTTGGTGATCGCGTGCCGATTACTAGTCAAACTCAGTCTGTTTTGGGTTCCGCCACAGGGCTGATTGCTTCCATTCAGTATATTGATACCGGAATTTTGTTAACGGTCACACCGCGCATCAACGCCGGCGGTCAGGTAACGATGGATATTAATCAAGAAGTTAGTGCGGCCTCGATAACTACAACATCTTCGATTAATTCGCCTACTATTAGTAAGCGCGCGGTAAAAACCACGGTAGTGGTTAAATCCGGTGAAACCATGGTGTTAGGTGGATTAATTACGGATAATAAAACCATAGCAAGCAGCGGATTGCCATATCTGTCGAAAATACCGTTTATCGGTGGGCTATTCGGCGTCCAGACATTTGCTGAAAATCGTACCGAACTGGTGCTTCTGATTACACCGCGTTTGGTGGCCAATAACCAGCAGGCACATGATGTAAGTGAAGAATTCAGAAAAAAACTCAGTGGGTTAAGTGAAATTTTGGAAAATTTTGGAAAATCTAGCGAGATGCCGAAGAAGCCTGCCGGATTGAATGAGCTTTTGGAGAGGGTTGGGAAGCCCGGCGATATATCTAAACAAATGGATAAGCAAGTTAAACAAGTGCCTTTGCTCAGATAGTTTTCCATTTGTATTCAGAAACCCTTGAAGTGCGCTAAAGTATTTCTAGGTCTTGTCGTAAAGTGATATTCAAGATGAATATGGATGAGGTGCGAAAAGTGAATTCCTGTTCGTTTTTAATTATTGATCCGGCCAGGATATGTTCGAACGTATCGGCCAGTCAAACCGCACAGTGACGGTACCTCCACTTCAAACTTCACTTGGCCGTATCAATAGTAGATTTAATTTTGTACTCAAGATTCCGTAAATAAATTTTGAGTATAAGTTATTGGATGCTGCAGTCATTAAACGGACTGGTACTCGCAGAGTAGGTAGATTAAATCTAGTTATAATTTTTATGTGTTGTAAAAAAGAGACGATATAACGAAAGAATTTAGATTGTCCTTGACAGTGTATTAACGCAAGAGTGACTATAGTCGAAATAAAAAACATAGATATTTTGGGTGAGCTTTTGAAAAAATGGATGTGCGAAATGGGTTGCAAGTCGCGAGGGGTGGTGGCGCTTGTCCTGAGTATTGGAGTGATAGGTTGTGCAGGATCTGGGGGTGGTTCAGCACAGAGAGTGCAGGTTGAACCGCAAAAGATGGTTGCCCAACGAGCCGCTGCTCGTTGGGAGGCCTTAATACAAAAGGATTTCGCCAAAGCGTATAGTTATCTGAGTCCGGGCACGCGTAATGTTATGTCGTTGGATTTATATAGAGCTAAAATCCGTGGCGGCATTTGGAAGAGAGCTAACGTGGATACTGTTTCATGCGAACAAGACCAGTGCAAGGTGCTAATGGCAATTGAGTATAGCTATCGCGATATCAAATCACTTGAGACTCGTCTGGACGAGAATTGGTTGCGTCAAGACGGGGAGTGGTGGTACGTCCCGCGCAGATAATTAGGGGTTATGGATTTAAATTAGGAGGATTATGTGCACAAAAAATCACTTGTAGAATGAAACAACTATGTTATACAATAACATCGCAGTAATTTCTAAAGTCGACTGTAGTAATTATTGAGGTAATGCTTTATAAAAGGTAATAATCTTTTCCCGAAGTCAAACTTCAACATTTCGTAATAAAATATAAGGAGTCTAGCAATAATGCAAAAATTTAAGAGAAAGTCACTTTATCTTGCTTTAGTAGCGGCAGTAAGTTCGGTTGGTATCGCAAATACGGCAAGTGCTGCTGTGCATGTAAATTCCAATGGTTTGGGTGAGGTTCTGATTTATCCATACTACACGACACGTGCAGGAACAGACACATACCTGTCTGTAGTTAATACTACTAATTCATCAAAAGCTGTAAAAGTACGTTTTACCGAAGGTAAGAATAGTCGCGAAGTATTGGACTTTAACCTCTATCTATCCCCGAATGACATGTGGACTGCTGCGGTTGTGAACACTGCTACCGGCGCAAAGATGATTACTGCTGATAAGTCATGCACGGCTCCTGCGATTCCTGCTAACGGTAAAGATTTTGTTAACTTCGCATATTCCGGTACCGCTCTTGAAGGTATTCAGCAAAGTGGTGGGGATGGTGAGACCCAATCCTTGGATCGTACCCGTGAAGGCTATTTTGAAATTATCGAAATGGGCACAATCACAAATACCGCGATCAGTGCAGCTATTACTCACGTAAGTGGTGTTCCGGCTAATTGTTCGGTGGTTCAGGCCGCGAATATGGATATGGGTCCTGCTAGTGCATTGATAGTGGGTGGGCAATCAGCTAGAGCAAATCCGTCAACCGGTGGTCTGGCAGGTACGGCCTCTCTGATAGGCGTTGCAGCTGGTACAGACTTTGGCTACGATCCGGTTGCATTGGATGCTTTTGCACCGTCTAATGTACAGAATATTTGGAATCCTCCTGGCAGTATTTTCCCGGATCTGACATTTGCAGATTTGACCAGCATAATATTCAATCATGGTGTAACTGTAACAAGCACTTGGCTGAGTGGTGATAGTACGGTCAGCGCGTTGCTGATGCATAACAATATTATCAACGAATTTGTGCTGGATAATGCAACCTTGTCCGGTACCGATTGGGTGGTAACAATGCCGACCAAGCGTTACAATGTGCCTGTTCATAACCCGGCGCTGGCAACGGATGCTACTCAATTGTTTAGTCCATTTACCCATAAGTTCTGGCTTAATGGTGCGTGTGAACCAGTTGGGTTGAGCTATTGGAACCGTGAGGAAGGTAACGTTGCTATCGTTGATTTCTCACCGCCTGCTCCAGGTGGCGGTACATCCCTGTGCTGGGAAACAACTGTTGTGACCTTTAATAATAGTCACTTGTTGGGTTCGGCTAATGAAGTAAACGTTCCAGTTAACTTCGAGAATGGATGGTTGCGGATGGCCTTTAATGCTACTGGCGTGACGGCTTTTAATGGTCAAGTTGATGGTGATGGGGTAAAACGTCTGACAACAACTGCTGACCAATCATTAACTAGCGTTGATGGTGATACTTATATTGGCTTGCCTACAGTTGGCTTTATGTTGCAAGATTTTATTAACCAAAATGCTGCACCTGGAATTTTGGCAACATATGGCGGTAATTTCAGTCATAAGTATACAGTTTCAACATTCAATAACCTTTGATAGTTAGCTGTCTTTACTAGGAGCCAACATGTAGCGGTTATGCGTGTTGGTTAAAACGGGAGTGCGAAGAAATTCTGCTCCCGTTTTTCATTAAAATTGTTATGTATTTAAACTTCAAGAGTATCCATGCGAATTTTTGCTAAAAATCGCCATTCATTCTCGTATTATTACCATCCAGCAGAATAGATTTGCTACTAAATGTTAATGCCTATATTGTGCCTATCAGCTAGGGTGTCTGATTTGAAATGAAGTTTTTTGAATTGAAAATCTGGTATGTTTTTACGATGTGTTGTATACCACTCTTCGCTTTTATGTAAGCGCGATTCCGCGAATTGGTAATTAAACTCTATATTATTTGGAGGCTAACATGAATTTTAAATTAATAAGCACAAAGGTTGCGTCTGTTGTTTTGACTTTTATGATGGTCAATTCAGGTTCGGTTTTGGCTGGTACGATGACTTTGATCGGGGTAACGGGAAATACATGTCCAACTTATACCGGCTATAGTGCGGATGCCAGCGGCAATCTGACAGTAACCTGTAGTTCGGAAACAGCAGAGACTCCTACGCAAGCGCCATCATGCACACTGACTGCTTCACCTTCTACAATCAGCGTAGGTTCGACTTCTACGTTGATTGCAAGTTGCAGCCCCGCTGCCACTTCTTACGAATGGAATGGCACTAACTTTACAGGTGGTAGTCGTACTGTTAACCCAACAAGTACCACTACTTATTCGGTAGCTGGCATCAATAGTGTTGGTAAGGGTAATACTGCTTCAAGAGAAATTACAGTGACAGAAAATTCAGGTGGAGGTGGAGGTGGAGGAGGGGTAGGTACGAGAACAACTCCGCCGACATCATTATCACCTCTTACAGATATTAGAACATGGAATTATGCTTTTGAAACCAGGAATAATATTCCACATAACTTAAAGGCTGAAGCGGTGGGTTACATGGCGTACCTTAAGGTGATACAGTCAGGTAAGCCTACACAAATATTTTTACCTCTATGGTAGGTTACTGCTAGGTCTGAATGTATTTGTGTTCTCCCCTCCTCCATCTTAAGATGGAGGAGTTTTTTATTTTTTTGAATTTACCACGAGGTTGAGAATAATGGGTCATATGTTGTTAAAGCAGTTGACGGTGCTCGCTGTGATGGTTTGTTCTACCGCTTCAGCTGTAAGTGCGGAGCAAATTTTAATCGAATCCGACAAGGTCAGAATTACGAGCTTAGACTTTGAGGCGGATTTATTGCGTATTCCACTGGAGCATCGCGCGGAAGTGCTGGCAAGTAAGGCTCGCATTGCCAAATTACTGGAAAACATGCTGATTAATAAGACGTTGGCAGCACAAGCGCGTAGTGTAGGAATTGATCGTGAACCTCTGATGGATAAACAGATAGAACTGGCAGCTGACAGATTGCTGGCGCAGGAACAAATCAGTCGGATCACCAAGGAAATTAAGATACCCAACTTTGACGCGCGTGCCCGCGAGTTGTATCAGGTTGATATCGAAAAATATTCTGTGCCTACAAAGGTACATGCTTCCCATATCCTGGTGGACACTAAAACCCGCACGCCGGAAGAGGCGTTACAGCGCATCAAGCAAGTCCGCGAGCAGGCGGTTGGTGGTAAAAAATTTGAAGAGTTAGCGCTGGAATATTCAGATGATCCGAGTGTTAAAGGGAATAAAGGTGACCTTGGTTTTTTTGAAGAAGGAAAAATGGTCAAGCCATTTTCTGATGCAGCTTTTGCCATTAGTGCTCCAGGTGATATCAGCGAACCGGTGAAGACAATCTTTGGTTTTCACATTATTCAGCTTAATGAAAAGAAACCGAAGCTGGTACGTTCATTTGAAGAGGTGAAGGAGAAAATCATACAGGGGGAGCGTGAGAAGCATTTAAATGAATACCGCAAAACGCTTGTCGGTGGGATACTGACCGATCCGTCACTGAAATTAAATGAAGAGGCGGTTAATCAGTTCTGGACAAACCCTGATGTGAAATCAGGTGGTGTTAAACCATCAGAAATAAATAAATCCGAGGCCGCAAAACATTAGTCTATGCAGATAAAAAATTTGTGGCCGTACCGCTGGCTGCTGCTTAATTTTCTATCGCGAGAGATTAAAAGCCGTTATGTAGGCAGTGTCAGTGGAATTTTTTGGGCACTACTACACCCACTGGCGTTATTGGCAGTGTATGCGGTGGTATTCACGGCTATTTTCAAGGTAAAGTTTCCCGAACTGGAAGGCCACAGTTTTATTTTATTTGTTGCGGTAGGGCTATGGCCATGGTTGTGCTTTCAGGAAGGTGCGCAACGTGGTGCGTTGGCAGTGCAGAATGGCGGAGGTCTTATCAAGAAAGTCGCCTTTCCGCATGAGTTGCTGGTGTATGGTGCGGTCCTTTCCACTTATGCCGTTCATGTAGTCGGTTTTTTATTAGTGATTGCGGTGCTTGCGCTCACCGGCAATGATCTGTACTTTTCATCTCTGCCATTGGTGTTGTTGCTATTTTGTATGCAGCTATTATGCACCAGTGGCTTGGCGTTGATACTTGCTGCTTTGCAAGTGCTGCTCAAGGATGTTGAGCACTTTCTGACGCCGCTATTCATGATTTGGTTCTACGCCACCCCCGTTCTTTATCCGGCCAGTTTGGTGCCGCAGCAGATACAGCAGGTCATTGCATTGAATCCACTATCTTTTTTTATTACCAGAATTCGTGGGTTATTGATGACTGGTAATAGTCAGATTGGCTGGCAAGATATGATGATGCTGGCGGGCAGTTTGTTGATTTTTTTGGCTGGGCGCTGGTTTTTCAATCGTTTGTCACCCTATTTTGAGGATTTTATTTAGTCTATGTCTAAAATTCGATCAAGATTTGTGCGCTATCAGTTGATAATGACTCTTGGAAGGCAGTCGATTTTTGGATTGCGAGAGATCAGTGTCATGGAATGAATAGCCAAGATGACCAATTTCTCCAATTTCTCCAAGTTTGCATTTTCCTCTAATTTGTAACAGACACGGATATTGTGCAAATACCTCTTATCAGCCTAAGCAATATCGGCAAGAGTTATCCCAGCGTAGCCACGGGTAGTAATCGGTTGCGTACGATTGCTGCCTTGCTCTTTAAGCGTGGTGAAACGCCGAGTTTCTGCGCGTTACAGGGGGTTAACCTGGAATTGAAAGCAGGTGAATCGCTTGGCTTAATTGGCGAAAATGGCGCGGGTAAATCCACGCTTTTAAAAATTATCGCCGGGGTAGTCAAGCCTTCCACTGGCCGAGTGGTGGTAAATGGGCGAATTGGCGCGTTACTGGAGCTGGGCAGCGGTTTCCACCCCGAATATAGCGGCCTGGAAAATATCCATTTGGCGGCCGCGTTGATGGGTATGAGCAATGCGGAAATTGATAGCAAGCTGGATTCTATAATCGAATTTGCTGATATCGGTTCTCATATTGCAGAACCGATCAAGCATTACTCGTCTGGCATGGTGGTTCGGCTGGGTTTTGCCGTGGCAACCGCCATGCAGCCGGATATTTTGATTACTGACGAAGTGCTGGCTGTGGGTGATGAATCGTTCCAAAAAAAATGCATTCGCTGGATCGAAGGTTATCTGAGTCAAGGTGGGACACTGCTGCTGTGCTCGCACAGTATGTTCCACGTCCAGACCTTGTGCCAGAAAGCAGTATGGATTCATGATGGGCAGATGCATATGTATGGCAATAGCTTCGATGTGACGCGAGAATACTTGACTTACCACGAAGAAAAAAATAAAAAAGCTGCGAATATGGAAAGTGTGGCGCAGCCGAGCGGGATATACCAAATTCGCAAACTTTGGTTAGAAAATAGTCTGGGTGCGGTAACTACTGTGGTTGAAATGGGGGGGATGTTACATCTTTGTGGGGTAGTGCATTCTCCCGATGATCGGCCGCCGGTAATTCTGTTTGGTGTTGCCCGGGTTGATGGAACATCGGTTTATGGTACTCATTCAAACGAAGCTACGTATCTTCCAAATAAAATTGCTCCTTCGCAATTTGGTTTTTGTGTTCGTCTTTCCAATCTCCAGTTACTACCAGGAAAATATACCATCCGTGCGCATGCCATGGATCCGGAAGGCCTGCGGCTTTTTGATACGGTGAATACTACGGTGCGGATTACTGGGCAAACCCGTGATTATGGCTTATGCCGTTTAGAGCATGAATGGATACCTGCAAGAGCCAATTTTATTGCCGTAGAGGAAGACAATTGAACTTGAGTGAGGGAATGGTGCGGATTGTTCTTGTTACCATCTAGGTGCTTCACAATTGGTATGCATGATTTATGTAGTATCTGTTCTATCAGGTTACTTTATGTTTTTGAAATTGATTTTTCCGCTCGGTAAAATGCTAGTTAGTGTCGTAACGCAGCGAGCGGGGTACGAAAGTGCATATGTTGAGAAGCGCTGATTTGTACGCCGGAACCGTCCGTTGATGGCGCTGAAAATGGCTTAATGAAAGGGAATGGTCTTTGTTGGCCATCACACTGAATTAGTTTGTATATTTACAAGGAGTTATATGCATCCGAAGCACCTCTACTCCGTTCATTTTGATATCGTACACGGCTGCCAGTTAAAATGTGTAGGGTGTCCAAATTCGACGCTGGAGCCAGAAATCTATCGTATCTCGGTAGATGATTTTGCACGCTGCCTGGGCAACATGGATGTCGAGCGTATTCACTCGTTGCGTCTTTTTAATTACGGGGAGCCTTTGTTACACAAGCAGCTCTCGTCTATCGTTGCGCAAATTCCTAAGCAGAGCTGGAAGGTGTCTGTCGTCGAAATCAGCACCAACGCCCAAAAAGTTTATTGGGACGACTTTGAGGAGATGCTTAAGTTAGAGGTTGTCACCAAACTGTTTGTGAGTTGCGATGGCAATGGCACGCCAGAAAGTTATGAGCATTTACGCCCGCCGTCGAAGTGGGGAAAGTTAATTGAGTTCCTGGAGCGAGCGGCCAGCTTACGGGATCGGTGGGCGCCCGGAATGCAACTTTTAACGCGAACTGTCATTCATTCTGAGGAAGATGCACGCCGATGGGAGTCTGTGTTGCGCCCGCGCGGCTGGACTCCGGAGTTTAGACGCTGGATGGCATTGCCGCAAGCGCAGGAGAATAAGACCGGGCGGGCGCTCGCTGTACCACGCGGTTCTTGTACATTTGTGGCTGACGCAAAAGAATTCGATGCACATCCCTGGTTTGGTGAAATCAATCAGCTATATGTTGATGCCGATGGTACGGTTGTACCCTGTTGTATGCATCCGCAAGCTGGTGTATTGGGCAATCTCAAGACACAGAAATTCAGTGACATTTTAGTCGGCGAAGCACGTCGTAAATTCAAGCAGGAACAGACAGATAATCGTGTAGCAATGTCTGTCTGCGGCAATTGCGACGTCGGACCGATCGGTAATGAAGGGCCGTCGTTCTGGAGCCCCATCACCTACTGGAGTGCTAATAAGAGCGGGTTACCTGAAAAGTGAAGGGGTAACCATCTTATGATTTTTTCGTAACGTATCAGAAAAGTCGGGCACGATTATTCTGATTGCTCAATACGGATATGCTGAAAATACTGTGGTAGATGTTCTTTTAGAAGCTGGTCAATTCGCCCGGCCTTTGGTTGGTAGATAAAAGGACGCCGTGGATAAATGCGATCATTTACCCACTGAGTTGACCAATTGCTCGTGGTAAAAAGACATTGCTTGGCAAAATCTTTTAGTTCAAAACGTTGTTCCAGTTCCAGGCAGCCGGATAAAAAAATATCCACATAAGATTGAACAATGGGATAGCGTCTGTTCGCTGTAGCAATGGTGTCTGGTTTATTGACGTAAATCCAGGTTTGTCCGGGCGACAGTGGAATGTTTTGCTTAAGTAATGAATAGTTTTCTGGTTCCACTGCTAATCGACAATAAGAAAATTCCCGCTTATCCATAGTGGTGATTTCTGTTACATCAATCAGATAAATTGCGGCATTCAGCGCACTCTCTTTGCTCTGTACGACACCCAAAAAAGTGGTGCTAAAACCAATCCCGCTGCCTTTAGTAAACCAACCACGTTGGTACCCATTGACCTTAACGGGATAAGCAGTGTTGGCGTTGGGCGTCGTTCGTTTACGTGATTCATCTTGCATCAAGCTGCCATAGCCAATAATGTATTGCGCTTTTGCAGGATCAGGCGCGGCATTACAATTACCACTATGGTTTGCCGCAAGCTTTGTTAATTCTTCATCCGTTATTATCACGGTTTCTTGGGCCAGCTTTTGTATGCTTGTCCCTTGGGGTTGCTGAACGTTATCTTCCTGGGGTTTGTTCACGGGTGTTGCATTTGCGCCGGCCACCAATATATATATCGCTGATGCCCAAATCAGTTCAAAGGAGTTCAATTTTTTCATAAATTTTCGTCTTTGTTAATTAATCACAAGGTTTAAACCACTGGCTTTAGTTGTGACAATATGCCACATGAATGGAGGTCCGGTGTGGAAATGGGCATTTAGATTTCCATGGGAATGTTGGCGATGCTTACGATAACGCCATGGCACAAAGCTTCTTTGCCAGTCTGGAGTGCGAGCTGATCAACCGCCATAGCTGGCCGACCAAACGCGAAGTACGCTTCGCCGTATTCACCTGGATTGAGGACTACTACAACCCACGGCGACGCCATCAACCCAAAGTATTGCTGCGCGACATACATACGCAGCATTCGAACCAAGCCAATGAGTGGACGGTCCCGCTCACCGCTGCTCGGGTAATACGGCGCAATGGCTTTTTTACACAGTGAATATGATAAGCAACGTTTAATTCGTGGGGTTTCTTTATGGGCGAGCTAAGACGCCAGCAACAAATCTATAAGGACACCTCTAATATGGGCTTGAATGCGCGCTTTTCTGGAGTTCAGGTATTTTTTTCAGAGATGATTGATTAGTCAATAAGTCTGCGAGAGTATAGCGGTCTAAAGTGGCAAAGAAGTTTCTGCTCGCTTCTGCTAGCACTGATTTGAGGATACACGTGGGTATTAAGGGGCAACCTTGTTTTTTTGCATTGAAACATTCGACCAGATTGATATTTTCTTCCATATCGCGCACTACATCCCCGATGTTGATCAATTGTGGTAAGCGCGCCAAGCGCATTCCTCCACCCTTGCCGCGCGTGGTTTGAATATAGCCGCGATTGGCCAGTTGGTGCACGACTTTCGTTAAGTGACTCTGCGAAATACCATATTTCTCAGCAACATCGCTGATCGTAGCCAACATGTTTTGCTGTGCGCCTAAATAAATTAAGGTACGTAATGAATAATCGGTAAAGTGGGTAAATTGCATTTGTCGTTACGCTTAAAATTACATTTTAATCAACGCGGTGCTACATTCTAATCAGAATCCTATGCAATTCCTAGTAGCCTGTCAGCCCCTCTCGTCCTCCGTCTTCGAGTCGTTATATCCTAAATACTTAACTACTATTATATTTGTCTAAAATATTGATTTGGCATAATGAAATATTAACCCCGTTCGGGTTGGGCTTGTCGAAATCCATTCATCTTTCGACAGGCCTACGAACGTCGCCAAGTGGTGCCGGATGCAGAGTCTTCCAGCACAATTCCTGCTTCTAAAAGCTCCTTACGGATACGGTCGGATTCAGCGAAATTTTTGGATTGTTTGGCGACAGTTCGTTCGGCAATTAGAGCCTCGACATTTATAGGGGTTGTGGTCATCGAAAAGGTAGCTGTAGTCAATTTGACGAAGTTTTTTCCTTGCAGATAATCATCAGGATTTTGCTGCAACAAGCCGAGCACGTCACCTAACATCTTAAGTTTCTTTGCAGCTTCTACTGATTGGTTGCGATTCACCTCATTTGCCAGGTCGAACAGGACTGCCATCGCTTCAGGCGTGTTGAAATCATCATTCATTGCCGTTTTAAAACGCTGTGGGTAAGGTTCGTTCCAATTGATTGAACTCGTTTCGATAGGCACAGCAATATTTTTTAATGCCGTGTACAGGCGGTTTAATGATTGTTTTGCATCGTCCAGATGCGCATCGGAATAGTTCAGCTGGCTGCGATAATGCGCGCGCAGGATAAAAAAACGCACGACTTCCGCATCATATTTATTCAGCACCTCGCGGATGGTAAAAAAATTACCAAGGCTTTTCGACATTTTTTCGTTGTCTACGCGCACGAAGCCATTGTGCATCCAGACATTCACAGATTTGCACTGACAAGCGCCCTCACTTTGTGCGATCTCATTTTCGTGGTGCGGAAACTGCAAGTCGGCACCCCCACCGTGAATATCGAAATGTTTACCCAGCGTTGCCAGGCTCATCGCCGAACATTCAATATGCCAACCAGGTCGCCCTTCCCCCCAAGGAGAATCCCATTTCACTTCGTCGGGCTCGCTCTCTTTGGCATGTTTCCACAGTACGAAGTCGAGCGGATCAAGCTTGCCGTCATTCACGTCCACACGCTCGCCGGCACGCAAATCCGCCAGTGTTTTGCCAGATAATTTGCCGTAATTGGCAAATTTGCGCACTGCATAATTCATATCTCCATCAGCGGCTTGATAGGCTAACCCGTTAGCTTCCAGCCTGGCGATCATGTCCAGCATTTGCGGTATGTATTGAGTAGCTCGGGGTTCAAAATCCGGTGGCAGAATGCCTAATGCACGTTCATCCTCGTGCATCGCATCAATGAAACGCTGCGTGAGTGCATGGATAGATTCAGAATTTTCCGCCGCACGCTTGATAATTTTGTCGTCAATATCGGTGATATTACGCACATAGGTTATGTCCAGCCCGCTTGCCTTAAGCCAGCGATATACCATGTCGAATGCCACCATCACCCGCGCATGACCGAGATGGCAATAATCATAAACCGTCATACCGCATACATACATTCGAACTTTGCCAGGTTCAATGGGAATAAAGTCCTGCTTGTCGCGGGTGAGAGTATTGTAAATTTTCAGCATCAAAAACCTTTAGAGCAAACTTTTCTTGATTGTCTACGTACCAGCAACGCTGGCTTGGATGCTGTACGGATTTTACCTTCCGCCATATTATTCATCCACAGATACCACAGTACGCATATGAATTGATACCGCTTGCTTAACCGTGATCTTTCGTCCACGAATCTTTGAGGGTCACGGTGCGATTGAACGTCAGTTTTCCACCTGGTTCGTGCTCATGCCGATCGGTGCAGAAATATCCGAGACGCTCAAACTGGTAATGTGTTTCAGGTGCCGCGTCACGCACGGCAGGTTCAACCCAGCCCTGTACCACAGTCAGTGACGTTGGGTTGATGAATTCACAGAAATCGCGCGCCTTGTCGTTGTCTGGTTCCGGCACGGTGAACAAGCGGTCATACAAACGAATCTCCGCAGGCAGTGCATGTTCAGCGGACAGCCAGTGGATCACGCCCTTCACCTTGCGCCCTGCCGGGTTCTTGCCCAGCGTATCTTGATCAATAGAGCAGCGAAGTTCGATTACGTTACCGGCAATATCTTTTACTACTTCATCACAGCGCATCACATAGCTGTAGCGCAAACGCACCTCACCACCGGGTGTCAAACGCTGCCAGCCTGCGGGTGGATTTTCGGTAAAATCGTCGACCTCAATCCAAATCTCTTTGCTGAACGGCACTATGCGGCTACCGAATTCTGGGTGCTCCGGATGAAAGCCAGCTTCGCGTGATTGGCTCTCACCTGCCACAAAATTACTGATAATGACCTTCAGCGGTTTAACCACCGCCATCACGCGCGCCGCACGCGCCTCTAAATCTTCGCGGATACATGCTTCCAGCACAGCCATGTCAACCACGTTTTCACTCTTGGAAATGCCAATCCTGCGCGTAAATTCGCGGATGCCTTGCGGTGTGTATCCGCGTCTACGCATACCGATAATGGTCGGCATACGTGGATCATCCCAGCCGGATACATGTTGCTCGGTGACAAGTTGTAATAGCTTGCGCTTGCTGGTTATGGTGTAGCGTAATTCCAGGCGCGAGAATTCAATTTGTCGGGGATGGGACGGTACAGCCAACTGATCCAGCACCCAGTCATATAAGGGCCGGTGATCTTCAAACTCCAGTGTACATAACGAGTGAGTAATACACTCTAGCGCATCGGAAATACAGTGAGTGTAGTCATACATCGGGTAGATGCACCAAATATCGGCCGTGCGGATGTGATGCGCGCGACGAATGCGGTAAATTGCCGGGTCGCGCAAGTTGATATTGCCAGAAGCCATGTCGATTTTAGCGCGCAGTACTTTGGCGCCATCGGCAAACTCACCAGCGCGCATGCGCTGAAACAGGTCAAGATTTTCAGCTACAGAGCGCTCACGGTACGGGCTGGGTTTGCCCGGATGCGTAAGTGTGCCACGATATTCGCGCATTTCCTCAGCGCTGAGATCATCCACGTAAGCTTTGCCTTGCTTGATTAATTCGACCGCAAAGCTGTAAAGCTGCTCGAAATAATCAGACGCCCAGCGCACCTCACCCTGCCATTGAAAGCCCAACCATTGAACGTCCTCCTGAATAGCGCGTGCATATTCCTCGCTTTCCTTTTCTGGATTAGTGTCGTCAAAGCGCAAATTGCAGTGGCCCTGGTAGTCAAGCGCCAAACCAAAGTTTAGGCAAATAGACTTGGCATGGCCAATGTGCAGATATCCATTCGGCTCCGGCGGGAAGCGTGTGACAATATCGGTATGTTTACCACTCGCCAGATCGGCCTCAATAATATTGCGGATGAAGTGGGGGATGGGTGCTTGTGTGTGGCTGCTCATTATTCGATGGTTCTTTTAAGGCAAGAGCAACAATTTTACCCGAAAATCTCCTTACTCAAACAGATGAAGCATGGATCACCTTGTCAGCCGATACGATAAGCTGTGAAAAAAATGGGCAGGTTTGATAGAATCCGGTTCCCTTGGGTACCCATTTATTCTGAATGCTTCATAAATTTCGCGTGATGATCGCGCAGGATTGACTGATAGAGAAGTTTTGGTAAAAACGTGGCGTAATTATTTATACGCTCAAGCGAACAAAATCTTTCGTATCAACCATAAAATCATTCCGGTAAAGTACCACATAATGGATAAATTCAACCGTTTTGGCCGCTACGTAACATTATGTGGAGGCGCACTGTTATTAAGCTTCGGCTTCACAGTAGGCGCGGATGAAATCCAGGATATCAACAAGCTGTTCAAGCAGAATCAGCATGCGCAAGCACTAAAACGGGTTGACACCTATCTCGTCAACAAGCCCAAGGACGCACAGGCCCGCTTTCTGAAAGGGCTAATCCTCACTACTCAGTCTAAAACCAATGACGCGATCAGCATATTCCAATCGTTGACTGAGGATTATCCAGAACTACCGGAACCATATAACAACCTCGCCGTGTTATATGCGGGTCTAGGCCAATACGACAAGGCCAAAATCGCATTGGAAAGGGCGATCCACAACCATCCAAACTATGCCACCGCACAGGAAAATTTAGGCGATATCTACGCAAAAATGGCAAGTCAAGCTTATGAGCGCGCGCTACAACTAGACCGGAAAAATTCCGCCACACAGAGCAAACTTGCCCTGATTAATGACCTTTTCCCCAAGAATAAACCGAATACCGCCACTGTTAGTGCAGCCAAGCCGCAAGCCGCCGCTCCTGGGACAATACCTGCATCGCCCAAAGTAATCACTGCCGTACCCGAATCCGTTTCATCCACAAAGCCCGCAATGATTAAAAAGCTGGCTGCCCATAATGACGCTGAAGTGTTGAAGACATTGCATGAATGGGTTGAAGTATGGTCGTCCCAAAATATCAACAAATACTTAGATTTCTATGCGATCGATTTCAAAACCCCGAACGGCGAAAACCGCGACCAGTGGGAAAGCGCAAGCAAGGCGCGGGTCAGCGCACCCAAATATATCGAGATCAATATCAGCAATGAAAAGATCAGCTTCCTGGATGAAAACCATGCCACCGTTACCTTTCACCAATCCTATCGCTCCGACTACTTAAACACGTCCTTCGACAAAATCATGCTTCTGGTAAAATCCAACGACAGATGGCTAATCCAAGAAGAGCGTGCCGTAAAATAATTTAACATGCCCCTCAGCCTAACTGCCGATGCCTCCCAGTCTCTGACCCTGACTTGCACTGACATCCATATTGATTTCATATCTTCAATACATACCGGAAAATGCAATGCTATGCCGCGTATATATCACACGCATATTTAGAGATAGCATATGAAACCCCGGGCACATCACTTTCCCTGCCGCTCAGTTGTATGCGATGGTGCGCCGCACCAACTGGCACTTTTCCCAACCTTCAACAATATAAGGAGAATTTAGCATGGTTAAACTGCATACCAATTATGGAATAATCACACTCGAACTGGATGCCGAGAAGGCGCCTGCCACTGTTAAAAATTTCCTCGAATATGTTAACAGTGGTTTTTACTACAAGACTTTATTCCATCGTGTGATCGATGGATTCGTAATTCAGGGAGGTGGCTATAACTACTCACTGGGAACAGTTTCGATGAGCAGCATTGCAAAGATGTCACTAAAATCTACTAATCCGCCCATAAAAAATGAGGCTGCCAATGGCCTGAAGAATGACAAATACACTATCGCCATGGCGCGCTCATCTGCCCCCCACTCCGCCACATCTCAATTTTTCATTAACCTGAAAGATAATAACTCCCTAAATTACACTGCACCCGATAAGCAAGGCTATGGTTACTGTGTGTTTGGCAAGGTAGTGGGAGGCACAGAAGTTGTGGATGTTATCAGCAAGGTCGCAGTCGGCACTCGCTATGGACTCGAAAACGTCCCCTTGGAGGAGGTCGTTCTCAAGAAGGCTGAAGAAGTGCAGTGATGGAAAATAGCGTTTGGGACTTGTCGGTTGTACAAACCGAGAAGCCTACCTTATTAAGCTGAGAGTAAAATTATTGAGTAACAATCTTTAAACCGCGTGGACATTAGTTAAGTGTGGTAATTGTCTTCATATCATTTACGAGGAAATCATATAATGAAACTTCAAGAAATATTCACTACCCTGCTGCTTAGTTGCTTACTATTGTGCACAGCACAAGCGGCTCCCATTTCTCAACAACACTCAGCCCACAAAGGAAAAATTAGCATGGTCAAACTGCATACCAACCACGGCAATATCACCATCGAACTGGATGCTGAAAAAGCGCCTGTCACCGTCAAGAATTTCCTCGACTACGTGAACAGCGGATTTTACGACAATACGCTGTTCCATCGCGTAATCGATGGCTTCATGATTCAGGGCGGCGGCTTCGAGCCCGGCATGAAAGAAAAACCCACCAAGGCGACAATTCGAAACGAGGCAGCTAATGGCTTGACGAACGATAAATATACAATCGCCATGGCCCGTACCTCCGATCCGCACTCTGCCACAGCGCAGTTTTTCATTAACTTAAAGGACAACATGTTTCTCGACTACACTGCATCCAGTAGCCAGGGCTATGGTTATTGCGTATTCGGGAAAGTGGTGTCTGGCACAGAAGTGCTGGATTCTATCCGCAAAGCCAAGACGGGCAATAAGTCGGGGCATCAGGACGTACCGCTGGAGGACGTAATCCTCACTAAAGCGGAAGTAGTGCAATAATTTATGTACGGTGATTAAACAAGCCTGCCGCACTTGAAGTCTTGAAGTAAAAAATGACTAAGCAAGTACAAATTTCGTCGCGTTTTACTTAAGCAACCGAAACGCGACGAAATACAGATCAACCAACCACCTGTATAACAAACTTCTTTTAAGTTCTTCAGCGCTCCACCAATTCCGTGGCCTATAGTTTATTTATTTCTGACCTGCATCTTTGCGCTGAACAGCCGCAAAGCATGCAGGTATTTCTGCATTTCATGCAACAGATTGCGCCAAAAGCCGAAGCACTTTATATCCTCGGCGATTTATTCGAATACTGGGCTGGCGATGATGATATCGACGACTCATTTAATCATCAAATCACCGATGCCTTACACACACTTTCCGTTAGCGGCACCGGCATCCACATTATGCATGGCAACCGTGATCTGATAATGGGCCAGAAACTGGCACAAGCCAGTGGCGCCACGCTATTAACTGACCCTACGCTGCTTAATTTATATGGCACGCCAACATTACTTACCCATGGCGACATACTATGCACTGACGATATTGACTATCAAAATTTCCGTAAACAAGTACATGACCCCGCCTGGCAACAGCAATTCCTTGATCAGCCGCTGACACAACGCAAGGCCCTCATTGCGCAATTGCGTGCACGTAGCGAGAATAACAAAAAACATAAAAGCCACAATATTATGGATGTAAATCTGGATGCAGTTGCGGACTTGCTGCGCAAATATAATTACCCACGCATGATCCATGGGCACACCCATCGGCTAAAGCGCCACTTGCATATGGTGGATGGCCATAGTTGCGAGCGTTGGGTACTAGGAGATTGGCACGAGACAGGGAATGCCTTGCGCTGCGATGTAGTAGGGTGCAGTTGGGAAGCGATTACTTTGTAGCACCGCACAAATTTTCGCATGGCACGCCATCATTATCCCTGTCCAAGGATTTAACATTGCAATGGGATAGATGAAAATTGGCTTCGTCGCAAGAGTTCATTTGTGAACACTTTCGCTTACTACCACAGATAGCATTCTGCGCAACATATTGTTGCTGAGACGTTATATTGTCCTTTCGCCACTTATTCGGCGGTATCGGATCGGTCTGCGCCCATAACCCGCGCTTAGCTTTTTTAGCCCCGTTTTGCAAACCCAGCAATACTTCACTCTTGTTAAAACGAGAATACACCCACGCCATTCCGCGTTGCACTTGTTCGTAGTTAACGTTCAATTCATCTACTTTGATTAGTGCTACCAACCGGCCATAATCATCTATTGCTTGGCTATCCACACGCACCTGTTTATTTAGTACCAACTCGACCAGCGATTGCTTGGACTCTTCACCGAACCCCTGCGCTTTTTCCGGCGCATCAATCTCAGCCAGCCTCACTTTGATCGGCATATTGTTGCGTAATATAAGAACCGTATCACCATCCATCACGGCGATAACCTTGGCTAAAAATTCTTCAGCGTGAGCGGCATTGAGTGTGCCGAGTAGAAATAGAACAGCTACCAATCCATTTTTAAGGACGCTTTTCACAGCAGCGCACTTTTCACCAGCGCCAAGACCAGTAAGGTGTAACCCGCCGCGAGAATATCGTCGAACATGACGCCAAGGCCACCGTGCCATGTCCGGTCAAAATGATGGATAGGCGGTGGCTTAACGATATCAAAAAATCGAAACAGTAAAAACGCCAGCAGTTGCCAAGAAAAACCTTCGGGCGTAAAAAACAGCACCAGCAGGAAAGCTACAATCTCATCCCACACCATCCCTCCGTGGTCTGCCACACCCAGTGTCTTCCCGGTTTTTTCACACACCCACACACCTACGGCGAAGGCCCAGATCAACGCCATGATAAACAGCGCATCAGTTAAGCGTTCGGCAAGAACCCAATAAATTGGGAAAGCGACCAATGTGCCCGCCGTGCCGGGTGAGCCGGGAAACAGGCCACTGCCAAAACCAAAGGAAAGAAAATGCGCAGGATGGCTAAAGACAAAACGCCATGAAGGTTGCACGCGAAAATCAGCGGAAGTGGTCATAGCCTGATTCCTCAATGTTGACGATACTGCCATCCACAGCACGCACTGTGCACTTCTTTTCCGCCGTGACGGTGCCAATGCGTGTCAGCAGCAAACCGAGATTGACGGCAATTTTCTCCACTTCGGAACGATGCGCAACGGATACGGTAAAACAAAGCTCATAATCATCGCCCCCTGCCAGCACACAGTGCTTGCCCAGCGGTTGCTCTAAATAAGGTTGCATTGCGCAAGAAATAGGCAGAGCGGCGAATGCAATTTCGGCTCCAACGTTAGAGCATTCTAGGATGTGACCGAGATCTGCCAGCAATCCATCTGAAATATCAATTGCACTGTGCGCCACACCGCGAAGTGCCAACCCAAGTGCCACACGTGGCATGGGTTGGTGCAGCGCCGAAGCACAAGCCACAAAATCCTTCGCCGCCAATTGCATACGCCCTTGTATATGGGCCAATGCCAGCGCGGCATCACCCAACACGCCAGACACCCAAATATCATCCCCAACCTGTGCCCCCGAACGCCGCAACGCCGCACCATGTGGCACTTCACCCATGATCGTGACGCACAAATTAAGTGGCCCACGGGTAGTATCCCCGCCAATCAGCGCTACTTGATACTCATCCGCTAACGCAAACAAACCCGCGCTGAATTTTTCCAGCCACATCTCATCAACCTCGGGCAATGACAACGCCAAAGTCACCCAACGCGGCTGCGCCGCCATCGCCGCCATATCGGAAAGATTTACTGCCAGCGCCTTGTGTCCAAGAAAAAAAGGATCAGCATCCGGGAAAAAATGCGTCCCACTCACGAGCATGTCGGTTGACACTGCCAGCTCCATGCCACTCCCAACGTGCAGAAGCGCTGCATCGTCGCCCACGCCCAAGACCGCGCCAGGTGTAACGCGGGTGAAAAAACGACGGATCAACTCAAATTCAGAAACCATAACTAAATTTTACCCAAACCCGCTACCCAACTTGGTAGCGGCACTGCGACATCCACAAACCAAACGCTGCCCGCCATATGCATGGTCATGGCAAACTATCAATAAACTTCTTCATGGAAACTTTAAGCGTTGGAAAATTCGGGTTAACCATTAAACGGCGAAGCGTACCGGCTTTAAGGTTTTCTTCAGTTAACTCGCCTTGCAAATTTTGTTCCGAATTTTTATTACACGCATCATATTGTTTAATATCATCCGGGTAATAGTGGGTGCAATTTGCATACGCTCCCATCATTCCATAGTACGCATCATCTACAGGCAAGATTATCGAAGTGTGCGCAGCGCTTAATATTTTTTGTTCGGGAAAAACGCTATTTACCAACTCCAAATTTCTTTTTGGAATAGTTGGCGGAATTTTTTTGGTATCGGTCGTATAAAGAACCAATTGATTAGATGTGTGGTGCGCGTGGGCCATAAAATTCAAAGTGGCCGACGTATAAACGGTTGTATCGTCCTGACTGGCAGCGGTAAATATCGGGATATTTACCGCGTGCTCGTGCAGCCGAGCTTGTACTTCCTGTATCAACGCGTATATCTGGGCCGCAGCATTTTTGGGGAAGGATTCATATTTATAGATAGCCTTGTCGGGCAAAATATTGACCCACTTTGCCGATGGCAGCAACCAACTATAAACTTTATGGACATTGGCCAAAGAAGCCATTGGAGTAACTTTTAGCGCGGGAGAAAACAGGAACAATCCGCGTACCCGATTATCTCCCAAAGCTTGATAAACACTCAGCGTGCCGCCGGTAGATAACCCTCCCAGATAAATTTCATCAGCCTCAGCGGCGAGCTTGTCGGCTCCATAGGCTTCCGCTTTTGCCCACTCTTGCCACGTTACATCAAGCAAATCACCAGGCTGCGTACCATGCCCGGGCAACAGTATTGCCATGACACGGAAACAGTTTTCCTGAAAAAAAGATGCCAGTACATGCATGGAATAAGGCGCATCGGTCAATCCGTGGGTAAGCAAAATACCGCGTTGATAGGGTTTGTTACGTCCTTTGGGGCAGCCCTCAGCCGGTTTTAATTCAAAAGGAGCATTGCCATTGACTATTTTCTCCAACTCGGCCACATCATTTTCAGAACGTACTTTTTTAATCATCGCGCGGCTATCGGCCACGTAATCAGAAAACGTCAATTGACCACCATTGAACTGCGTGTTCAGGCCAGAAGGCTGATGCCTCGCCCCCAATGGCGGAGTTGCCCCGCATGCTTGCAACAACAATAGGGAAATTCCTAAAAAAATACTGTTAAATCGATTCATATCTGTGCCCACTATTTACATTGCCCGATTTTATCAACCAATAAATTGCATTCTACGTTAGCCGTCGTGTCCCACGGTGTGGGTTTGGCCGATATCTTACGCAAACACGGCCAGCCCTATCTCGATACGCACGCACTGTCTGTTGTCCAAGACAAGGCGTGGCGAGCTATCGTCGCCTGTCGTACCCAATCTCTGGGTGGGCATATCGAATGCTGCGACCGCTGTGGCACACTGCGCTACCGCTACCATTCATGCCGCAACCGCCACTGCCCGCAATGCCAGACACGCGCCAAGGAAGCGTGGCTTGCGGCGCGGCGACGGGAGCTGTTGCCGGTGCCGTATTTCCATCTGGTGTTCACCTTGCCTCACGCCCTGAACAGGCTGGCGGGATACGATGCGCGTATGCTGTACAAGCTATTGTTCAGCGCGGTGGCTGACACGTTGAATGCATTCGCTGCCAATCCGAGTTGGCTGGGCGGCACGTCCAGTTTCACGCTGGTGTTACATACCTGGAAGCAGGACTTGGGTAGGCATATCCATATCCACGCTCTAGTAGCAGGCGGAGCGCTGACTACGGAGGGCAAGTGGATGAGCGCGAAGCGCGGCTTCCTGTTTCCGGTGAAAGCGCTGTCTGCTGTTTACCGGGGCAAGTTCATGGACGCGCTTGATGCGGCGCGCAAGGCGGGCAACTTGTACTACGATGCGGCGCAAGACGATGCATCATGGCACACACTTATCGCCGCTTTACGCCGCCCCGACTGGGTGGTGTATGCCAAGCAGCCACTGGGCGGCCCGGCACAGGTGCTGGAATATCTCGGGCGCTACACGCACCGGGTGGCAATTTCCAATGAGCGCATCCTCGGCATGGACGGGAACCATGTGCGTTTCAGGATGCGCGACTCGGCCAATGGCAACCGCAAGAAGGTGATGCGCCTGGAAGCGGGCGAGTTCATCGGACGATTCATGCAGCACATGTTGCCCGGCGGTTTCAAGCGCATCCGTCACTACGGCTTGCTCGGCCCCGCGCACAAAGCCGACAACCTGGCCGCCGCGCGCGCGGCGCTCAACGTGCCCGCGCCCGACCCATTAGTGGTGGAGTCGTTGGAAGCATTCATGCGGCGGGTGACGGGTATCGAGTGGCTGAACTGTCCGCACTGCGGTGAAGGCGAGTTACGGGTAATACATGCGATCCCCCCGCACATGCCGCGTCCGCCGCCTCGGAAGCCGCCATGAAGTCTCTTTGTTTTTTATTATGTTGCCTTGGCAATCGTGTGTTTGCACCTGCCGTGGATTCGCTCGCCCATACGGCAGGAACGGCGTTCGCACTTATCATTTTGTGCGACATTCAGGCAGTAATGCGCGCAGAAAGTTTGCGCTGGAGTATCCGCTTATTCCTTACCCACTGGCGTACTCCCCGATCATGCAGTTGACGACCTGCCGCAAAACCTTACAATCCCCATAGGTTCCGCTCTCCGTAAGGTTCAGTCCAACAAGGTTTATCTGCCGCCAATACAGGACGCGGGTTAAACAAGTTTGGGCGGGGCGGCAGATAAACGCTATTCGTTAGCCGTACAGGGGGGATCAATGACATCCGTATTCTTAAGCCACAGCTCAAAGGACAAAGCCTTCACTAGAAAGCTCGCGGAGCGCCTTCGCGAACTGGGCGTCAAAGTCTGGATCGATGAAGCAGAGATCAACATTGGCGACTCGTTGCAGTCAAAGATTGCCCAAGCGATTGAAGAAACGGATTACGTCGCAGCGGTGATCTCCCATAATTCTGTGCAATCCTCTTGGGTACAGCGCGAGCTTCAGATGGCGATGTCAATCGAACTGGAGGACAGAGCTGTGCGCGTCTTACCCATCTTAATTGAGCCGTGTGAGCTCCCGGCATTTTTGAGAGACAAGCTATACGCTGACTTTAGCGACCCTAGCGATTTCGATGCGCCATTTGCACGCCTTCTCAGGGCGCTGCATATTGATCGTTCACTCACTGAAATCGCGACACCTCCGACAAGCGCTTTAGCTGAGACGCGTAGTGAGCCCCCAAACGGCTCGCTCGCACCTGACCTGAGTGGCTTTGTGGATATCGCCATCTCTGGCGTAGACAAAGCTAGAACCTATAACCCAGATCCGGCCAAGGTCCTTTTCAATGTCTACTTCAATCTCTCGACTTACCCGCCAAGCGAATGGGTGGAGATATTTGATGCCGAACGACGCTTTCCTCGCCACACTATGTGGAGAAAAGCTTGGATCGATGGTGATGCGGTCGTTGTCTACTGTGTGCCGGAGGAGGTCAAAAAGTATCACCTCAGGGACATCCAACAAGATGTAACGTCTGCCAATTCCAAGTACCGCGAGTTCTTACAGAGGCAAGATCAGAGGAAGGCACGCGAGGCTGCGAAAGAGATCCAACAACGTAACAATCTAAATGCCGCACTCGATGATCTCGACATCTAGTACGGCTAACAATTCGGTCAAGCGGACGCGCGAAAAGCCGCGCGCCGCTTACCCCCAGCGTTGAGGCTGTAGAAAAACCTGAATTCGCTTAAAAATTCACCTCTTGATCTGCCATAATTTCGTTACGAAACAAAACTAAAGTGGATGCGATATGGCGCGATTCAAACCGATACACAAAGGCTTAAAACTTCTGCCAGTCGACTTTGCACGGCAAATTATTTCCGGTAGTTTTGAATACGCGTTATGCCGTCTGGTCGATCATGAACTCGATCTTTCCGCCTTCCATGTCCGCTATAAAAATGATGTCGATGGCGCATCTGCCTTTGATCCGGCAGTGCTGATCAAGATAATTCTGTTGGCCTACAGCCGGGGCATCATCAGCAGCCGCAAGATAGAAGCGGCGTGCCGCGAGAATAATAAATGGGGTCAGACCCTGAGGTCTCCCCTCAAAGTTGCAGCACAGGATGATCATACCGCAAGGACTCAAGAGCTTCGCGAAACTCGCGCGGCGGGAATGCAGCCATCCCATGCCGTA
>QFXJ01000049.1 GCA_003402375.1 Candidatus Nitrotoga sp. CP45 | reverse complement strand
GGGCAACCTGAAAACAGCTATCAGTGGAACCTACCATGCTTTCGATTTCCGTAAATACGCTGACCGTTACCTGGCCGAGGTTCAGTACCGTTTTAACCGCCGCTTCGATCTTGGCACCATCATCAAGCGCCTCGTTCGTGCTGCGGCGATTACAACCCATGCCCTGAAGCTGCCATTCGGGCAGCTGAGGCATGTAACTAATCAGGAAAAAAAATGTACACCCTATCAATACAACTAAGTTAATGGAATAAATCTATGAATAACCACCAAAAACAGAAACTTTTTTTCTTAGTGACGATGCGCGGCCAAAATTATTCTATTGGGTAATCAATATTATTCTATACATCAAGATTTTTAACGCCCAGGGCATTCTGTTCGATAAAGGCACGGCGAGGCTCCACTATATCCCCCATCAAAGTTGTGAACGTTTCATCTGCTGAAATCATGTCTTCGATTTGTACGCGCAACAAGATCCGGTTTTTTATATCCATGGTGGTTTCCCACAGCTGCTCTGGATTCATTTCTCCCAACCCTTTATAACGCTGAATACTAACTCCACGTTTTGCCTCTTCCAACAACCATTCGATGGTCTGTTTGAAATCGGCTACAGGTTTGCGCTGTTCCCCACGCTTAATGTATGCGCTTTTTCCCAACAATCCATCCAAAGCGTGTGCTGTTTGTTTAAGTTGGGTGTAATCACCGCTTAGCAGAAAGCTCGGCTCAACGTAGCTTATAGAATAATTACCATGCAAATACTTTTCCAAACGTAAACGGTTTTCATCATTAACTGGATTAATCTCCGCTTTCACAATTATTTCCGGGCCACAAACTTGCTGCAGGTTTATCGCACTTTGTTCTGCTTGTTCTACACTATCCAATTGAATATCTGGCTGCTTGAGTATTGCATGCAATGCTTCCTTTGCGATAACTCGGGATAAGCGATCGATGATGGCTTCCGCAAGGAAATATTCCTTTGCCAAATGCTCGAGTGTTTCAACTTTCAGTGCCGGTGAATCTTGATCAGTATGTAGCTCGGCATTAACCAGAGCGGAACGAAGCATAAAAGTTTTCATTTCATGATCGTCTTTTAAATAACGTTCTTCCTTGCCTTGTTTGACTTTATACAACGGCGGTTGTGCAATATAAACATGGCCACGCTCAACTAATTCTGGCATTTGGCGGTAGAAAAATGTTAATAACAAGGTGCGTATATGTGAGCCATCTACATCAGCATCTGTCATCACGATGATCCGGTGATAACGTAACTTGTCCGGATTGTATTCATCCCGACCAATACCCGTACCTAAAACCGTGATCAGCGTGGCGATTTCCTGTGATGAAATGATTTTTTCAAAACGCGCTCTTTCAACATTTAAAATTTTACCTTTAAGGGGCAAAATCGCTTGAAACTTACGGTCGCGTCCTTGTTTTGCCGAGCCTCCGGCAGAATCACCCTCAACCAGATATAACTCTGATTGTGCCGGATCTTTTTCTTGGCAATCGGCTAACTTACCGGGTAATCCCATCCCATCCAACACCCCTTTACGACGAGTTAATTCACGAGCTTTACGTGCAGCTTCTCTAGCACGTGCAGCTTCAACAATTTTTCCAACAATTACTTTTGCATCATTTGGATTTTCTAGCAAAAATGCCATCAATTGTTGACTAACGACCTCTTCGACAATCGGGCGAATTTCAGAAGAAACTAATTTATCCTTAGTTTGCGAAGAAAATTTTGGATCAGGAAGTTTTACCGAAAGTATCGCGGTTAATCCTTCACGCATATCATCACCTGTTGTTTCAACTTTAGCTTTTTTAGCAATTTCTTCAGATTCAATGTACTGATTCAAAGTACGAGTCATTGCGGTACGCATAGCGGTCAGATGCGTCCCCCCATCACGCTGCGGAATATTGTTAGTAAAACATTGCACAGTTTCCTGATAAGAATCATTCCATTGCATGGCAATTTCGGCTGTTATCCCTTCTCTTTCCACAAGAGTATAAAAAATATTTTTATGAAGTACACTCTTGTTTCTATTCATGTATTCTACAAAGCCCTTTACTCCGCCTGTGAATGCAAAAAGCTCTTCTTTACCATTTCGTTTATCTATTAAGGAAACCTTTACGCCATTATTTAAGAAAGACAGTTCGCGAAGACGTTTAGCCAAAATATCAAAATGAAATTCAACTAGCCCGAAAATTTCCTTACTCGGCAAAAAATGTACTTCTGTACCGCGTTTATTTGTTTCTCCTATTACTTTAAGCGGTGCAACGGGTTCCCCCGAATTAAATTCCATAAAATGGGTTTTATTATCTCTGTAGATTGTCAATCGTAACCATTCGGACAATGCATTCACTACCGAAACCCCTACCCCATGCAAACCACCTGAAACCTTATAGGAATTTCCGTCAAACTTACCACCAGCATGTAACACCGTCATTATTACTTCTGCCGCAGAACGATTTTCTTCCTCATGAATATCTGTCGGAATGCCACGTCCATTATCTGTTACGCTGATTGAATTATCTGGATGAATAATTACTGATATCTCATTGCAATAACCTGCTAATGCTTCATCTACAGCATTATCAACCGCCTCAAAAACCATGTGGTGTAAACCACTGCCATCATTAGTATCACCAATATACATACCTGGACGTTTTCTAACTGCTTCCAGTCCCTTGAGAACTTTAATGCTAGTGGAGTTATATTCATTCATTATTTTCTTTCATTTGTTTCACGTGAAACATTAAAAATGCATTCAAAATATTACTTACTTTGAATGACATTTTTTTAAATGGCTTGTGATAAAGCAATTAAATACATCAAATATTAAAAATTTATTTGTTATTAAATACGCATTGGCATAACAACGTACTTAAATTCTTTATTATCTGGAATTGTGATCAAAATACTGCTATTTGCATCGCCAAATGAAAATATTACTGTTTCCGTAGTCGCACTATTTAATCCATCCATTAAGTAATTGACATTAAAACCAACATCAAGTGCAATTCCTTGATAGTCTATTTCCATGTCTTCTTGTGCTTCTTCTTGCTCGCTATTATTACTTATGATGCGCAGATTTTTTTCTGTTAGCACAAAACGTACACCCCTGAATTTTTCATTAGATAATATTGCTGCACGTTGTAATGCTTGTAATATTTCAATTCTATTTAACGTAAGTTGGTTAGTATAATTAGGAATAACACGTTCATAGTCTGGAAATTTTCCATCGATTACTTTAGAAATTAAAATAATATTTGAAAAAGTCGCGCGGACTTGATTTTCAGCTAATTCAAATGTGATTTTTTCTTCTACCTCAGTTAAAAGTTTAATTAATTCATTAACTGTTTTTCTAGGCAGAATAATTTCATGTTTAGGATATTCTTGATCAAGCTTAGTAATAACATAAGCTAGACGATGTCCATCTGTTGCTATTAATTTTAAAAAATAGCCATCAATAACTAATAAAACTCCATTTAAATAATAACGAATATCCTGCTGCGCCATGGCATATTGAACCATACCAAACAATTTTTTAAGTTTATTTTGTTCAATTTGAACTTTTATGGCTTGCTTTAATTGTTCTGAAACTTTTGGAAAATCTTGAACAGGTAAAGTTTGTAAAGTAAATTTACTTTTATTTACTTTTACTAAAAGACGATTCTCATGAATATCTAATGTAACTTTGCTTCCTTCAGGCAATACCTTAAGAATTTCTTGTAGTTTTTTAGCAGCTACGGTAATTGTTGCATCAGGATTTGTTTGATTTATATCAGTAAATTGTGTTGAAATTTGAATTTCAAGATCAGTTGCTACAAAACATATATTTGATCCAGTTTTTTCAATTAATACATTTGACAGAATTGGGAGAGGTTGTTTACGTTCTACTATTCCAATAATTTTTTGAAGAGAATTTAGTAAATTGTCTTTTTCAATCTTTTCAATAAACATTCTTATATATCCTTAGTAATAACAATAATAGATATTAAATACAGTGTATAACTTGGTATTTTTATTTGTTTTTAACACATTAGAGTTTATAAAAAGATGTGGATAAGTGTACATTTGAATAAGGTAATTTTTGTGTATAGTTTTTTAAAAAATATTATTCAGAATAGTTATTCACAAAATATAAATACAATATGAACGAAATTAACCTAAGGATATTAATTTCGTAATGTTTGATTAAGTAAATTGAAATCTGCATTAAGAGGTGAATCTAAATTGCGTAAGCTCTCGATAGTTTTACATGCATACATAACCGTTGTATGGTCACGTCCTCCAAAAGCGGTTCCAATTTCGGGTAAACTTAATTGTGTTAATTCTCTTGCTAAACACATTGCGATTTGTCGAGGTCTGGCAATTAAGCGTGTACGTTTTTTAGAGAGAAGATCAGTAACCTTGATACGGTAAAAATCAGCCACAGTTTTTTGAATATTTTCTATAGAAATTTGTTTATTTTGAGAAGCTAATAAGTCTTTAAGTGCTTCCTTTGCAAGTTCTATAGAGATGGTACGTTTGTGAAATCGAGAATAAGCATCGATACGTTTAAGTGCACCTTCTAATTCACGGATATTAGAACGAATATGCTTGGCAATAAAAAAAGCAACATCTTCACTGATTGGATTATTAGAAATAGCAGCTTTCTGTAGCAAAATTGCTACCCGCATTTCCAAACCAGGTGGTTCAACAGCTACTGTTAATCCCCAACTGAACCGAGAAGTAAGTCGTGGCGTCATTCCAGAAATTTCTTTAGGGAAAGTATCGCAGGTGATTACAACTTGTTTATGTCCATCAATCAATGAATTGAGAGTATAGAAAAATTCTTGTTGGGTTCCAGTTTTATCAGCGATAAATTGAATATCATCAATCAATAGCAAATCTAATGAATTGTAAAATTGTTTAAATTCATCAAATTTTTTAGTTTGAAAAGCGCGGACAACATCTGAAATATAATTAGTAGCATGAACATAGCAAATTTTTGCTTGTGCATTTTCATACTTTATATGATTTCCAATAGCTTGGATTAAGTGAGTTTTTCCTAATCCGACTCCACCGTAAATGAATAATGGGTTGTATGTTGTGCCGGGAGTATCAGCAACTTGTATTGCTGCTGCATGAGCCAATTGGTTTGCTTTACCAGTAACAAAGTTATCAAAAGAGAGTAATGGATTAAGTTTGTTTTGATTTTTGTGCTTACTGAGGGTGAGTTGGGATACAGCCGATGGGACAATATTAGGTATAGGAACTGGTAATTTTGATGAAAGCAAATTGAGAGGTTGATCTCTCGTGCGTAATTCAAAACGTGGCGGGCATGAAAGAAATAATTCTGCTTGCTTGGAGATTTCGGGTAAAAACCGTTCCTGCACGAGTTTCAACGTAAAACTATTAGGCGCGGTCAAGATAATTTGATTACCTTGAATTTCAAAAATAAGGGGTTTAATCCAAGAATTAAATTGTTGTGAGGTAAGCGTATCTTCAAAAAAAAGAAGACAGGAATCCCATAATGTTTTGTCTTGCATAATTTCCAGATGATAATGCAGAAAAATCTTTGATACATTCTACTACATGCAAGGCAAGAAATAATTCACAGTAGATAAGTTATTGAAGGAAAATTTTAAATTAATCATGATTATTTTTGTGAGCTAATTTGATACCAGATAAATTATCTGTGAAAAGTTCGGATAATTTATATAGTTCGTTACATAATGGTAAAAATAAGCTTGACATAGACCCCAGTAAATAATGTAATAGCGGGTTTTCAAGTATTAATTACTAATTAGGGGTATAACTAATGAAACGTACATATCAACCGTCCGTCACTAAAAGGAAACGGACTCATGGATTTCTTGTTCGTATGAAAACCAAGGGAGGAAGAGCCGTTATAGCAGCTCGAAGAGCTAAAGGCCGTGTGCGCCTTGCCGTTTAATACCAAACAAACTTTACCTTCACGCCGCCGGATAAAGCAACCGATAGAGTTTGAGTTGGCGCTTCGTGCTGGCTATTCGACTAATAAATGGTTTACAGTTTACATACGGAAAAACGAGAGTGGTTATTCCCGTCTTGGGGTAATAGCCAGCAAAAGAAACATGCCAAAGGCAGTATCAAGAAATTTTGCAAAGCGCATGATTCGAAATATATTTCGACTTAATTTCTCAGTAGCATACTCGGTGGATGTGGTGGTGCGGGCCAAGCGGCAATTTAATTCTGAAACTGCGGCTGAAGGACGAGAGGCCTTGTTACAATTGTTTCAATCTGTCCGCATGTGATGCGACAACTCTTAATTAAGTTGATAGGTTTATATCAATATTTATTGAGTCCGCTCATGCCACCGACCTGTCGTTTTACTCCAAGTTGTTCCCAATATGCTCGTGAGGTTATCTCTAAACATGGTGCTTGGCGTGGTACTTGGTTAAGCATAAAACGGGTGATTCGGTGCAACCCCTGGAATTCAGGTGGTTATGATCCCGCCCCATAGATTTATATAGGCGAAACCATATGGATTTTCACAAGCTGTTTAGGTTGTTCTTTTTTTTGATATTCTCAATATCAATCATGTCGTTGTGGGACAGTTGGCAACGCACTCAGCAACCAATAGTCCGAACAGCGCCTGTTGCCGTGCCGCAAGTTGCCGTGCCGCAAGTTGCCGTACCGCCAGATACTGCACCTAATATAGCAGCTACGGTTAACCCTGAAACAATTGCAGTTGCTACTCAAAAAAAGATTCAAGCTGGGCAAAAAATTACAGTAACAACAGATTATCTAACTGCAGAAATTAATACTTTGGGCGGGGATTTGCGTCGCTTGGAATTTTTGCAGCAGCGGGATAGTAAAAACAAGAGCAAACCATTCGTGTTGCTGCAGGAACACGGTGCGCACACGTATATTGCCCAAACGGGTTTACTGGGCACTGGATTACCCACACACAATACGGCGTTCACGGCTCAGACTAATGAATATTTATTAACCGAAGGAAAAGACACAATCGAAGTGCGATTACTTGCGGCAAATAGTGTCGGTGCAAAAGTAACTAAACTTTATGTGTTCCATCGAGGTGGTTACTTGGTAGATGTGGGCTATGAGATCGAAAACATTGGCACCAGTCCACTTTCTCCGTCCGCTTATTTTCAGTTGGTACGCGATAAATCCACACCTGAAGGTGCATCAATGTTCTTGCCCACTTACACGGGCACTGCGATTTATACAGAGAAGGAAAAATTTCAGAAGGTGGGCTTTCCCGATATTGAGAAAGGAAATGCCAAACATTCCCAAAGTGCTGACAATGGTTGGGTAGGTATGCTGCAACATTACTTTGTAGCGGCATGGTTACCTAAAGATAAGCTACAGCGAGAGTTTTATACCAGAAAGTTGGAAAACGAGCTTTATTCGGTAGGCGTCATTTTACCTGTAGCGGCAATTGCGCCAGGTCAGAGTGCAAAGATTAGTGTGCCACTTTATGCTGGACCGGCGCAAACTTCGTTGGATGAAATTGCACCAGGGTTGGGGTTAACAGTAGATTATGGCTGGCTGACAATCATTTCGACCCCATTGTTCTGGTTGCTTTCCTACCTGTATGGCTGGGTATACAACTGGGGTGTAGCCATTATCTTGTTAACCTTTTTTATTAAGTTGTTATTTTTTCCATTGTCTGCGGCCAGTTATCGCTCTATGGGGAAAATGCGTGTAGTGGCTCCGAAGCTGGAGAAAATCAAGCAACAATATGGAGATGACCGCGAGCGTTTGCATAAAGCAATGATGGAGTTGTATAAGACGGAGAAAATTAATCCGCTTGGAGGTTGTTTGCCGATGCTCGTTCAGATACCAGTATTTATCGCGCTATATTGGGCTATTCTTGCAAGTGTCGAATTACGTTATGCCCCGTTTTTCGGCTGGATTACCGATTTGTCGGTGCCTGATCCATATTATGTTTTACCGTTAATCATGGGTGCCACCATGATAATTCAAAGTAAGTTAAACCCTGTTCCGCCCGATCCGCTGCAAGCCAAGCTTATGAAATTATTACCCATTGTATTTAGTGTGGTATTTTTCTTCTTTCCGGCCGGGTTAGTACTGTACTCCATTGTAAACAATATACTTTCTATCGTTCAACAGTGGTACATTACGCGAGGATTGGAGGCTAATGTCAAAGGTGCTGCCAAAGCCTGATGTTATTGCCGCAATCGCTACGCCTCATGGACAAGGTGGTATTGGCGTAGTCAGGCTCTCTGGGCATGACCTTAGCCTATTGGCACAAATCCTGTTAGGGAAAGTACCTGTGCCGCGGCGTGCGACTTACGCTTCTTTTCTGGATGCGCAAGGGCAGGTTATGGATCAGGGTATCGCTTTGTTCTTTCCCGCCCCGCATTCTTACACTGGCGAAGACATTTTAGAATTGCAAGGGCATGGCGGCACAGCCATACTGCAATTGGTGTTGCAACGCTGTCTTGAAATTGGAGCTCGCCTTGCCCAGCCGGGCGAATTTACACAGCGGGCATTTCTAAATGAAAAACTTGATTTGGCACAAGCAGAAAGCGTTGCTGATCTGATAGCGGCGACCACCAGTCAAGCTGCGCGCAGTGCCATGCGTTCGTTACAAGGCGAGTTTTCCCAGGCGATTCATCACTTAGTGGACGGGTTAGTTGCGTTACGCATGTTGATCGAAGCCATGTTGGATTTTCCGGAAGAAGAGATTGATGCTCTAAATGTCACACAGCGTGATATACGGCTAGGCGTATTGCATGCAGAATTAGAAAATATTTTGAGTTTGGCGCAACAGGGGAGCCTGTTGCGAGAAGGTGCGCATATTGTGCTGGTCGGTCAGCCTAATGTCGGCAAGTCGAGTCTACTCAACCGATTGAGTGGGGAGGATGTCGCGTTAGTGAGTGAATTCCCAGGCACTACGCGCGATCTTATTAGCCGGTCTATTCAGATCGGGGGCGTGCCGTTGCATATTATAGATACGGCGGGCTTGCGCGAGGCAGCGGATGCAGTGGAGCAAATGGGGATTGCGCGTACATATAAAGCGCTAAAAAAAGCGGATGCTATCCTGATCCTGTTGGATGCCAGCCACGGCATGACTGAGGATGATCAGAAAATTTTAGACGAGTTACCGCGTGAAATTCCGCGATTACATGTCTTTAATAAAGTTGACTTGCTTGCTCAGCATGCATATATAAAAGAGCAAAATGACGAATATCACATTTATCTATCGGCTAAAACAGGCGATGGGCTAGAGCTCCTGCGTAATAAGTTGCTGTCACTGCTTGGCTGGCATCAAGAAGCAGGCATATTTATGGCACGTGAGCGCCATGTTCATGCGTTATTGTACGCACGTGATCACTTGCAGCGGGCAGCAGGGGAAATAAATCGCCCAGAACTGTGCGCGGAAGAGTTGAGACTTGCTCAAGAAAAACTAAATTCCATTACGGGTGAGTTTAGTGCGGATGATCTGCTTGGTGAAATATTCAGCCGGTTTTGCATCGGAAAATAAAAATTTAAAGAGTAACGTTGTAAGTATGGCGAAACCTATTTAGGTATATTATTTTTTTTGCTGGGTCTCCGCCAGCCCGGCAGAGTAACTTGTTTGGCACGCGACAGGGTCAATTCACCTTCCGGTGCATCGCTCGTAATGGTGGAACCGGCGCCTATGGTGGCACCACGTCCGATTTTTACTGGTGCTACCAGTTGCGTATTTGACCCGATAAAAACATCATCCTCGATGATCGTGCGATGTTTGTTTGCGCCATCATAATTGCAGGTGATAGTGCCTGCACCTATGTTGACACGGCTACCGACGCTGCTGTCGCCAATATAGCTTAAGTGGTTAGCCTTGCTACTGGCGGCAATTTCACTGTTTTTTACTTCGACAAAGTTTCCAATGTGCACTTCGTTATGTAATTTGCTGCCGGGTCGCAGGCGGGCATAAGGACCAATACGGCAGTTGTCGCCGATCATTACTTGATCAATATGGCTATATGGTTCGACGTAGGTATTGGTGCCAATGCGAGTGTTTTTTATTACGCTGTAAGCGCCAACTCGCACTCCATTTCCCAGATCAACATCGCCTTCGAAGATGCAGCCAACATCAATTTCAACATCACGT
This sequence comes from Candidatus Nitrotoga sp. CP45, assembly GCA_003402375.1. Taxonomy (GTDB): domain Bacteria; phylum Pseudomonadota; class Gammaproteobacteria; order Burkholderiales; family Gallionellaceae; genus Nitrotoga. The sequence continues at coordinate 66,483 of QFXJ01000049.1, read as the reverse complement.
CCGCATATCAGTTTGCCGCGCACATCGAGGCGCGCAGGATCAGCCAACGTAACACCCTTCACCAATAACTGGTGCGCTTGTTCATATTGCCAGGTACGTTCCAGTTCGGCCAGCTGTGCTTTGCTGTTAACACCTACCACTTCCCACCCATGGGCAGGTTGTACCGTATGTACGGCAACGCCCTGCGCCACGGCCATAGCGACGATGTCGGTCAGATAGTACTCGCCTTGTATATTGTCATTACGCAATTTGGATAACCAGATCCGCAGTAGATGAGTGGGAACGGCTAGAATGCCTGTATTCACTTCGCGGATGGCGCGCTGCTCGGTCGTGGCATCCTTTTCCTCCACTATGCAGCTTACATTGTCTGCGCTATCGCGCACGATACGTCCGTAACCGGTGGGGTTGTCAAGGTGAATGGTGAGCAGGGTGAGTGCTTGCTGCGCACCTAACATTTTTTCCAGTGTCCCAGGCTGAATAAGCGGTACGTCGCCATACAGCACCAGTGTTAAAGTATCATCATTCAAGTGTGGAAGTGCTTGCTGTACCGCATGGCCAGTCCCGAGTTGCGGCTCCTGTAGAATAAAATTAGCCTCATACTTCGCCATCGCTTGTGGCACCACTTCGCCTCCATGACCATACACCACGCAGGTTATACCGGAAGAAAATTGAACAGCGGTGTCGAGTACATGTTGCAATAGTGGACGACCAGCCAAGAAGTGCAGCACCTTTGGTTTATTCGAGTGCATGCGCTGTCCTTTGCCAGCAGCAAGAATGACGATGTTGAGTGTAGTCATGGTTGTATGCGATATAAAATATGATAAAGAAGTATAAACAAAAAAAGCGGCCTAAGCCGCTTTCATTTGCGAATCACATTAACCCAGCAAGCTTAGTGGGGTTGTTGCTTGCGCATTTTCTGAATTGCTTGCAATTGGGCAAGCGCTTCAGATAGCTCAGCTTGTGCGGTAGCGTAGTCAATATCAGAAGCACGGTTTTTCATAGCTTCTTCCGCTGCACGTTTAGCTTCGAGCGAGCGCGCTTCATCTAAGTCTGCACCGCGAATGGCGGTGTCAGCTAAAATCGTAACCACGCTAGGCTGAACTTCCAGCATTCCGCCAGAAACGTAAATCAGCATAAGTTCGTTTTGATCCGGCAGTTTGAGGCGTACCGAACCTGGTTTAATGCGTGTTAGTAGTGGTGCATGACGTGGGTAGATTCCTAGTTCGCCCATTTCACCCGGAACGACAACCATTTCTACAAGGCCAGAGAAAATGGATTCTTCTGCGCTCACCACATCAACATGAACAGTCATTGCCATAATTTTCCTTATTACTACGACACTTGGTCCAATTACAGCGTCAAGCCTTACTGAAGAGTTTTGGCTTTTTCAATTGCTTCATCAATAGTGCCGACCATGTAAAACGCCTGTTCGGGCAAGTGATCGTAATCGCCATTGACAATGCCCTTAAAGCCTTTGATGGTCTCTTTTAAAGTAACATACTTTCCAGGGCTGCCGGTAAACACTTCGGCTACGTGGAAAGGCTGTGACAAGAAACGTTGAATTTTACGCGCACGGGCCACTGCCAGCTTGTCTTCGGGGGCCAGTTCGTCCATGCCCAGAATCGCAATAATGTCGCGCAATTCTTTGTAGCGTTGTAACGTCTGCTGTACGCTTCGGGCAACGTTGTAATGTTCTTCACCTACTACTAAGGGGTCAAGCTGGCGCGAGGTTGAGTCCAACGGATCTACGGCGGGGTAAATACCCAAAGAAGCGATGTCGCGTGACAGCACCACGGTGGAATCCAAGTGCAGGAAGGTTGTCGCAGGGGACGGGTCGGTCAAGTCATCTGCCGGTACATACACAGCTTGGATCGAAGTAATTGAGCCAGTTTTAGTTGAGGTAATACGTTCTTGCAAGCGCCCCATTTCTTCTGCCAGCGTTGGCTGATAACCTACCGCTGACGGCATACGCCCCAACAGAGCAGAGACTTCAGTACCCGCTAGCGTGAAACGATAAATGTTGTCTACAAAAAATAGGACATCGCGGCCTTCATCACGGAAATACTCCGCCATTGTCAGGCCAGACAATGCTACGCGTAGACGATTGCCTGGAGGCTCGTTCATCTGGCCGAATACCATTGCTACTTTGGACTCTGGCAGATTGTCCAATTGGATTACACCCGCTTCCGACATTTCATGATAGAAGTCATTTCCCTCACGGGTACGCTCACCCACCCCGGCGAATACGGACAAACCAGAATGTTGTTTGGCAATATTATTAATGAGTTCTAGCATATTCACGGTCTTGCCAACACCTGCGCCACCGAATAGACCGACCTTGCCGCCTTTAGCAAAGGGGCACACCAAGTCAATGACCTTAATTCCAGTTTCTAATAAGTCGACCGATGGAGACAATTCATCAAACTTTGGTGCCTTCTGGTGAATAGAGCGACGCTCTTCGCACTTAATTTCACCCACCTCATCAATAGGGCGTCCCAATACGTCCATGATGCGACCCAAAGTACCATGGCCAACTGGCACAGTAATTTGGTTACCCGTATTGGTTACACCCATTCCGCGACGCAGGCCGTCGGAGGACCCCATTGCAATGGTGCGCACCACGCCGTCGCCAATCTGTTGCTGTACTTCCAAGGTCAGGCCTTTTTCAGCGACAGAGCTTCCATCGTCCTGTACTACCAGCGCATCGTAGACTTTGGGTATGTAATCACGTGGAAACTCAACGTCTACCACCGCACCAATACACTGAACAATTTTTCCTTGACTCATCTTGAGGTTCCCCACTTTATATTGATTCTGTACTCGATGTCGCAAACATCAGAGCACATCTCTAATTCAAATTCTATTGCGATATGATTTTGTCTAACAAATCTACATATACTGTTATATCATTTGCACAGAATTAAAGCTCCAACCAACTGTAAGCATTAACTTACAGCTGCCGCACCACCGACAATTTCTGATATTTCCTTAGTAATTGCTGCTTGACGCGCTTTATTGTAAATTAGCTTAAGTTCGCCTATTACTTCCTTTGCATTATCGGAAGCCGCTTTCATGGCTACCATGCGTGCACTCTGTTCGGACGCTTGATTTTCGGTGACTGCGTTATAAACTAACGATTCAATATAGCGTACTAGTAATTCATCTACTACGACTTTGGCATCAGGCTCATAAATGTAATCCCATGTATTACCATTCGCAGGTTCCAGATTTTCACTTGAGAGCGGCAGTAATTGCTCCATTCTGGGCTCTTGCTTCATGGTGTTAACGAAGCCGTTATAACTAATATAAATTGCATCAATTTCGCCAGCATTGTAAGCATCCAGCATGACCTTGACCGCTCCAATCAGTTTTTCGATGTGCGGAATGTCTCCTAGTCCGATCATATGCGATTTAACTTTTGCACCGATACGGGACATAAAGCTAAACCCTTTATTGCCAATAGCACATATGCTGATGTTTTTGCTTTCGCTTTCCCATTCCTTCATCCGCGTCACCACCAGACGCAGAATGTTGGTATTAAGACCACCGCACAATCCTTTGTCTGAGGTGATAATAATTACCGCGACGTTCTTGATGACATCGCGTTTTATCAGAAATGGATGTTTATATTCCGGATTAGCGCGCGATAAATGCGCTGCAACCTGACGTATTTTTTCCGCATAGGGACGAGCGGCACGCATACGATCTTGAGCTTTACGCATTTTGGAAGCTGCCACCATTTCCATTGCGCGTGTGATCTTGCGCGTATTTTCAACGCTCTTGATTTTAGTTCGTATTTCTTTGCTGCCAGCCATTATCTTGACTCCAGCTTAGTAAACTGCAGTGGACTTGAATTTATCAATCGCAGCAATCAAGATTTTTTCATTGTCGGCAGACAAATCCTTACTGGATTCAATTGCTTCTTCTAAGGTCTTGTATTGCGATTTCACGAATGTGTGCAGTCCGATTTCGAATGCAAGAACTTTGTTCATCGGCACATCATCGAAGGAGCCCTTGTTGATCGCAAACAGTGTTATTGCCATTTCCGCTACGGATAATGGTGCATATTGCGGCTGCTTCATCAATTCCATTACTAGGCGACCACGCTCTAGTTGTTTGCGAGTGGCTTCGTCCAAATCAGAAGCGAATTGCGCGAAGGCGGCTAATTCACGGTACTGTGCCAATGCTAAACGTACGCCACCACCCAGCTTTTTGATTACTTTAGTCTGTGCTGCGCCGCCCACGCGTGACACTGAAATACCGGCGTTGATTGCAGGACGGATACCCGCATTGAATAAATCCGTTTCCAGGAAAATCTGGCCATCGGTAATTGAAATTACGTTGGTTGGGACAAAAGCAGACACGTCACCTGCAGCAGTTTCAATCACCGGCAGCGCAGTCAGTGAACCTGTTTTGCCTTTGACTTCGCCATTGGTAAACTTTTCAACATATTCTTCATTTACTCGTGCACCACGCTCAAGTAAACGGGAATGTAAGTAGAACACGTCTCCAGGATAGGCTTCACGACCCGGTGGTCGGCGTAACAGCAATGATATTTGGCGGTAAGCCCATGCTTGTTTGGTTAAGTCGTCATAAACAATCAGTGCATCTTGGCCGCGATCGCGATAGTACTCGCCCATAGTGCAACCAGCGTATGGCGCCAGAAACTGCATCGCCGCAGAGTCAGAGGCAGTTGCCACAACTACAATGGTGTATTCCATCGCGCCGTGCTCTTCCAATTTACGTACTACGTTGGCAACAGTAGAAGCCTTTTGACCGATCGCCACGTAGATGCAGGTCATGTTCTGACCCTTCTGGTTGATGATGGCATCTATCGCTACGGCGGTTTTTCCGGTCTGCCGATCACCGATGATTAGTTCGCGCTGGCCACGGCCAACTGGAACCATAGAGTCAATGGCTTTTAGGCCGGTCTGAACGGGTTGCGATACTGATTTTCGGTCAATTACACCGGGTGCAACCTTTTCTATCTTATCGGTCATCTTGGCGTTGACCGGACCTTTACCGTCAATAGGCTGTCCAAGGGCATTCACTACGCGCCCGATCAGTTCAGGGCCGACAGGTACTTCCAGAATCCGGCCAGTGCATTTGACAGTGTCGCCTTCGGTAATATGCTCATAGTCGCCCAGCACTACTGAGCCGACAGAGTCGCGCTCTAGATTGAGCGCTAGACCAAAGGTATTGCCGGGAAATTCGAGCATTTCGCCCTGCATTACGTCTGACAGGCCGTGAATACGTACAATACCATCCGTTACACTGACCACTGTACCTTCCGTGCGTGCTTGGGATAGCGCGTCGAAATTTTCGATACGGCTACGAATCAAATTACTAATTTCAGAAGGGTTGAGCTTCATCTGCTGTTCCTTAATTTCAATAAATCTGCCATTAAGCCAAGGCGTTGGCTAACTCGGAAAGGTGAGTTCGCGCAGAACCATCTATCACTTTGTCACCGGCGCGGATAATTACTCCGCCTAATAATGTGCGGTCAGTTTCACAGCTAAGCTTGATCTCACGTCCCATGCGTTTTTTTAGCGCAGCAGTAATTTTTTGCTTTTGCGCTTCACTCAAATCGAAAGCGGAAGTCACCACAACGTCCACATTTTTTTCTGCTTCAGCTCGCATTATCTCGAACAGCATGACGATTTCTGGTAACAGAGAGAGGCGCTGACCTTCTACAAGCAACTTGATAAAGTTACGCTGAGTATCGCTTACCTTGTCACCGCAAAGTGCCAGCATCAGCTCTGCTAGTTGGCTTTTAACTGCGCGCGGGCTGGTAATAATCGCATGAATTTCAGGGTTAATCACTGCTTGAGCTAACGATTGCAGTATATCTGACCAACCTTTCAAGTCGTCAAGCCCGCGCGCTTCCTCGAATGCAGCTTGGGCATAGGGGCGTGCGACAGTAATAGCTTCAGCCATAATAATTAAATTTCCGCTACTAGCTTATCAAGCAAATCGTTATGTGCTTTGGCATCTATTTCGCGGCCTAGAATTTTTCCTGCGCCAGCCAATGCAATTGCGGACACCTGCGTCCGCAATTGTTCCTTGGCGCGAAATACTTCCTGCTCAACTTCAGCCTTGGCTGCTGTAATAATACGGTCGCCCTCTATCTTGGCTTGTGCTTTGGCTTCTTCGACAATTTCACTCGCCCGCTTATCACCCAATGCAATGATTTCAGACACTTTTTCCTTTGCTTCTCGGAGAAGCTCAGCGGAGCGTTTGGCAGCTAACGCCAAGTCATTTTTACCCCGTTCCGCCGCAGCTAAACCATCTGCAATCCGCTTATTGCGTGCATCCAGCGCTGCCATGATGGGTGGCCACACAAATTTCATGCAAAACCAAACAAACAATGCAAACATGATCGTTTGGCCGATAAGGGTCGCATTAATGTTCATGCAAAAACCTTTCCTTGATTAAATGCACGCAGGCTTATTGGCCTGCCACTGCAAACAGAACATACATGGCAATACCGACCGCAATCATCGGAACAGCATCAACCAAGCCCATGACCACGAAGAACTGGGTACGCAGCATTGGAATTAATTCAGGCTGACGAGCGGCACCCTCAAGGAATCGGCCACCCAGAATACCAATACCCACTGCGGCACCCAAAGCGCCGAGCCCCATCATGATCGCGCCGGCGATATAAAGCAGTGCTTGTGCCGTATCCATTTGTTTCTTCTCCTATCAGTAAAAGTTAAGTGTTTAAGAAAATAAATTTATAGTTCTTTAATGGTGTTCCTGATGCGCCATGTCCAAATAAACGATAGTCAGCGTCATGAAAATAAAGGCTTGCAGTGTGACAATCAGAATATGGAAAATCGCCCATCCCAAAGAAAGAATAATCTGTGAACTGAACAATAATGTGCTGGCAAATGAAAAGCTTACCCAAGATGCACCCATGAGCGCGATCAGGATGAATATCATCTCACCAGCATACATATTACCGAACAAACGCAATGCCAATGAAACCGGTTTGGCAATCAGATTGACGCCCTCTAGAAACAGATTGACTGGCAAACCAAATTTACCAAATGGCTGTAGTGTTAATTCACCTACAAAACCACCCAGACCCTTAACCTTGATACTGTAGAAAAGTACTAGCAGGAATACGCCGATGGCCATACCTATCGTAGCGTTTGGATCCGTTGTAGGAACCAGCTTAAAATGACCAATGCCCATTGGCTGGGTAATCAACGAAACATAGTCGATAGGCACCAGATCCATCAGGTTCATCAGGAAAATCCAGGCGAAAATGGTGAGCGCCAGCGGAGCAACCAGTGTACTGCGACCGGTAAATGAGCCGCGCACACTGCTGTCAATAAATTCGACCACCCATTCCACAAAATTCTGCATGCCACTTGGCACATCGGCACTTATGTGCTTTGCAGCCCTGCTGAAAAGGAATAAGAACATCAGTCCTAGCAACAGCGACACCAAAAGGGTATCTACGTTGAACGCCCAGAACCCCATTGCTTTAGCTTCTTCGGCCGTGTGTGCGCAATGGAAATGCCCCTCCTGAATGGAGCAGGTCAGATTTTGAAGATGGTGCTTAATATAAGCGGATGTCGTCAGACCTTCAGTGCTCATAAATTTTACACAAAAATTAGTGCTACCCAATAAACTATCAACGTTGCAATATATGCCACAAACAGCGGCAACACATGCACTTCCTTAAACTGCGTGAAGACCAAAGAGAACAATAGAATTGTAAATACCAGTTTGTAAGCTTCGGCGCGGTAATGCGCCATAATTATTGTTTTTGGTTCACTGCCTTGTGGCGCGAACATTTTTTTAGCGTAAACCAAACTGGTTAGAAAGCCTACCGCCCCTCCAGCAAAAGCCGAGGCTGCGGCAACTACATTCAGGTACACCAGCATTATAAATGCCATCGCCACGGTCACAGCTAGCTGAATCAAAATAATCCGGCGAACCGTACTGCCCACAAGCGCCCCTAATCCTTCGAAGCCCGGCATTCTACTCAATCTCGCTTGTTGGCGTCAACGATTTATTTTCAGGGGTTTATTTCCAACGTGCGATTAGATCGGCCAAATGATCATGGCTGGTGTAGTTGATAATTAGCTTGCCTGCGCCTTTTTTACCTGTTTTGATTTGTACATTGGTGCCGAGATGCTGGGCAATATCTTCTTGCAATTGCAGGATATCGCGATTGGGCTTTGCTTTTTTGTGTTGTGGTATGGGATTCAATAAATTCTGTACCAGTTTTTCTGCCTCGCGCACCGACAGCCCGTCCGCTATAATTTTGGTGGCGGCGGTGATCTGCTGTGCGCCATCCAGCGCTAGCAGTGCTCGGGCATGGCCCATATCTAGGCTGCCGCCCATTAACATGCCTTGCACTGATTGCGGTAGCTTGAGTAGTCGCAACAAGTTACTGGTTGCACTGCGCGAACGCCCTACCGCATCGGCGGCTGCCATGTGTGTCATCTTGAATTCGTCTATAAGGCGTTGAATACCGACAGCCTCTTCTAATGGATTGAGATCTTCACGTTGAATGTTTTCGATCAACGCCATGGCGAGTGCGGCGTTGTCCGCCACCTTGCGCACCAATACCGGTACTTGAACTAGGCCAGCTAGCTGGGCGGCACGCCAGCGGCGTTCCCCTGCAATAATCTCGTGACTACCATTGGGTAACAAACGTGCCAGGATCGGTTGCATAACGCCCTGTACTTTGATCGAAGCGGCCAGTTCATTGAGTGAGGATTCATCCATACGGCTGCGTGGCTGATACTTGCCAGGTTTGAGTTCATCAACCTTCATTTCACTTAATACGTCGTCTTGCTCTTTGCCGCTACCGGCCAGCAACACATCCAAGCCGCGTCCTAATCCTTTGTTTGGTTTTGCCAAGTCATTTCCTTCTAGGTTAAGCTGGTGCTGATTGCGCCGCTTTATTGAGCAATTCGCCTGCCAGAGCTAGATAGGCCTGCGCACCTTTGGAAGGTTTGTCATGATGAAGCACCGGTACACCATAGCTGGGCGCTTCCGCCAATCGCACATTACGCGGGATGATAGTACGATAAACTTTCTCGCCAAAATGTTGTTGTAATTGTTCGGATACTTGCAAAGCCAACGTATTACGTGGATCGAACATGGTACGCAGCAAACCCTCAATTTCAAGATCTGGATTAAGGTGCGCCCGCACTTTTCGGATGGTGTTGACCAAATCGCTAAGCCCTTCCAAGGCATAATATTCACATTGCACCGGAATCATGACTGACTTGGCTGCGCACAGCCCGTTGAGGGTAAGCAGATTTAAAGCGGGAGGACAATCAATCAATGCATAATCATATTCAGCCGTCACGGCTTGTAGAGCTTCCTTAAGCCGGGTTTCACGCTGTGGCAAATCAACCAGTTCAATTTCGGCGCCAGCCAGATCGCGGTTCGCTGGCAGCACGTCATACCTTCCGGCTTCCGAATGAAGACGAACTTCATGCAGGGTTTTGCTTCCTAGCAACACGTGGTAAATGGTTGCTGACAAATCACGCTTATTTATACCGCTGCCCATAGTGGCATTACCTTGGGGATCAAGATCAATCAGCAATACACGCTGCTTAACGGCTGCCAGACTTGCGGCTAGATTAATTGATGTGGTAGTTTTGCCCACCCCCCCTTTTTGATTGGTAATCGCTAGTATTTTGATCATATTCAAGAGGGTTTCAACATTATCAGGCAGCGCGCGGCGGTTAACCCCGGTACCTGCAACGGAATAACTTGTTCCACGCTGACATCGTTCGGTAACCGCTCCAGTTCCTGTTGCGGAATCCCCTTCATGGCGACCCAGCGTCCTTCTTGAGTCAGCAAATGACGCGTCAGCGTAACAAATTTTGCAGTTTCTGCAAAAGCTCGGGAAATGATACCGTCGAATTTCTCCCCTGCTTGCCAGGCTTCCACGCGTGTGCAGGTAATGCTTACGTTGTGTAGTTCCAGTTCGATTTTCACTTGTTGTACAAAACTTGTTTTTTTGCTATTACTGTCCAGAAGGACGAATGTCCATTTCGGGCGCATAAGCGCTAGTATCAAACCGGGCAGACCTGCGCCGCAACCTACGTCTAGCCAACGACCAGGCCATAAATGTGGCAACACGGCAAGGCTGTCGAGTAAATGGCTATTTATCATCTGTGCTGGCTGACGAATGGCCGTCAGGTTATAAACCCGGTTCCATTTTTGCAACAGTTCAAGATAACTTAACAGCTTGCGCTGTAATTCTGGCGTGGCATCCAGCCCAAGTTGTGTGATGCCCAGCGCCAATTCTTCGGCCTGATTCATGCGTTTTTCTGCACTTTCCCGCCTTCTGGTGGTACTTTAACGTCTGGAGTCATCACTGCACCCCGAAAACCGCGTTTTAGGTGTACCAATAACAGGGAGACTGCTGCCGGTGTTATTCCGGAAATGCGAGTCGCTTCTCCTACCGTTTCGGGCATATGCTGATTAAGTTTTTGTTGTGCTTCAATTGATAGGCCAAGCACCGTACGATAATCCATTGTTTCAGGTAATCGCATGTTTTCATTGCTTTCATTTCGGGCTATTTCATCGCGCTGCCGCTCGATGTAGCCGTGGTATTTGGCTTGAATTTCCACCTGCTCTGCTACTTTTTCATCGGCCACCGGATCACCCGCCCCGGGTAAAGTCATCAGGCTGGCATAGCTTACATCGGGGCGGCGTAAAAGCTCATGTAGCGCATATTCGTGCTCGATTCCTTTGCCCAGCACACGCTCCGCATCTTCCTGGGATAACAACTTCGGATTAACCCAAATGGATTTCAGCCGTTCTTGTTCTCGTGCAATTGCAGTACGTTTCAAGTCAAATGCTTGCCAGTGGGCATCATCTACCACACCCAGGCTGCGACCGATTTCTGTTAAACGCAGGTCCGCGTTATCTTCACGTAATTGCAGGCGATATTCGGCCCGACTGGTAAACATACGGTAGGGTTCAGACACGCCCCGCGTAATTAAATCATCGACCAACACGCCCAGATAGGCCTCATCGCGACGCGGGCACCAGCTTTCCTTGCCAAGCGCACGCAAGGCGGCATTAATGCCTGCCAGTAAACCTTGGGCGGCGGCTTCCTCATATCCTGTGGTGCCATTAATTTGGCCGGCAAAGAATAGGTCGGTTATAGCTTTGGTTTCCAATGAGTGCTTCAAGCCGCGTGGATCAAAATAATCATATTCAATTGCATAGCCAGGGCGTGTGATATGCGCATTCTCCAAGCCTTTTATGGAGCGCACTAGCGCTAGCTGCACGTCGAAAGGCAAGCTGGTGGAAATTCCGTTTGGATAGATTTCGTGAGTAGTCAACCCCTCCGGTTCCAGAAAAATCTGGTGTGATTCTTTGTCGGCAAAGCGCGTGATTTTATCCTCTATAGAGGGGCAATAGCGTGGCCCCACACCCTCGATTACCCCGGTGAACATGGGAGAACGATCTAATCCACCGCGAATAATGTCATGCGTGTGTTGATTGGTATGGGTAATCCAGCAAGATAATTGTTGCGGATGCTGTTTCACCTGTCCCATGAATGAGAACACCGGCACTGGCGTATCACCAGGTTGCTCGGTCATTACAGAATAATCAATTCTGCGCCCATCAAGGCGCGGTGGTGTGCCAGTTTTCAGTCGGCCCATCGGTAACTTTAGTTCACGCAAACATTGCGCTAAACTAAAAGAGGGCGGATCGCCCGCCCGACCTGCCTGGTAGTTGGTCTGTCCGATGTGAATCAGGCCAGAAAGGAAAGTCCCGGTTGTCAGGACAACGGTTTTTGCAGAAAAACGTAAGCCCAGCTGGGTAGAAACCCCGCATACCCTACCATTTTCTACCAGTAAATCATCCACCGCCTGTTGAAATAACCAAAGGTTAGGGGTATTTTCTAAGCGCTTGCGAATGGCCTGCTTATAAAGTAATCGATCTGCCTGAGCACGCGTGGCGCGTACTGCTGGGCCTTTAGAGGAGTTGAGGATGCGAAATTGGATGCCCGATTCATCAGCGGCCGCCGCCATAACACCACCCAAGGCGTCTATTTCCTTGACTAAATGCCCCTTGCCTATGCCGCCAATGGATGGGTTGCACGACATTATTCCGAGCGTTTCAATGTTATGCGTGAGTAACAAAGTGGTGCAACCCATGCGGGCGCTAGCGAGCGCAGCCTCTGTCCCGGCGTGACCGCCGCCCACAACAATTACATCGAATTTTTTCGGGAAATCCATCTTTGTGTTCTTGATCGGTTGGTTACAGAAACGGTAATTTGCTTGATGAAACGGAGGGGTGCATCATACATCAAAATGTTACGAAGGCAGAAAACCCCCCTATAGTTGTTTCACGTGAAACCATTAGTTCTCAATTTTTTAAACGGTTAAGGCGGCCAAGCAATATCGCCGGAGTAGGAGGATTGTAGGACATGGAAATCTTAAACGTCACGGCGCATAATCCGCCGAACATCATGACCGGGAGGGGCGAGCGATGTTTGATAATTTTTTAAAATTGATTCCGGCACAAATTTCTACGGCTTGGCTGGCACCAGTATTTGCGATTGCTTTTGCGTGCTGGAAATTCTTTCGAGAGCAAGAACGGTTGGAAGAAATCGTAGAAGTCGAAAAAACAAAAGTGGTCAAGCTGGAAGCGGCGCTGGAACAGCAGAAACGCTCAAACGAGTTATTGCATCAAGGTTTGCTGGAAATGCAGCAGCACAAGGAACAGCTTGACACTCTATTGGCTGATGCGCGCAGCCAGATTCGCGCAGTGGCCGACTCCATCATTATTCGTAATCCCTATTCTGATCAAGCCTTGGTGTTCTTGATTGCGCACGGCCCGGCTGCGCAGAGCGTGATCAAAATGCAAATTGATTTGCATGGTAGTCAAGCCGGGGAAGTGTATCTGTCACGCAAGACTTCAATTTATTCGCCTGCGATGGCGAATAAGGCACATGAAAAACGGCTGGATACCAAATCCGGTTTTCAATCGAATAATATTCTTACTAAGCCTTTGTTGAAATTTGGCAGCGAGTTGGTTGGTGTGGTGCAGTTTCTCAATGAAGATCGCACTACGCCATTTACGATAGAGGATGAGAAGAAAATCGAATCGATCTGCGTCAAGTTGGCGTTGGCGGTTTCAAACATCATTGCTGACCCGATCAATCTGGTGCATTTGGGTGTCGTGCTTGATCCCCACATCAATCAAGCCACAATTCTGTTTACCGATATCACTAATTCCGACTTGCTGTTTCAACAATTGGCGGTGGCCGATGCGACCGCGTTGGTAGATGAATATCTGGAGCGTTTGGGTGCAATTGGTGTGCAGCATGGTGCACGTATCGATAAATATCTGGGCGATGGCATGATGCTGAGTTTTGAAACAGCAGGTGCTGAAAATGCCCCGAAGGCGCTGCGTGCGGCGCTCGAAATGCAGCGTGAGTTTTATGAGATCAAACAGGAGTGGCAACGTTTGAATTACACGCTGGATTTGCTGGATCATCGGATAGGCATTGCGAGCGGGCCGGTTTACGGACGCCGCATGGGTTACAGTGGTACCAGTATCTTTACGATTATGGGTGCGCCTGTCAATTTGGCTGCACATTTGTGTGACCAGGCGCGTACTGCAAGTGAGCGTATCCTGATCAGTGAAGACACCGAACAAAAATTACGTCACGTTATGCCATCCGGCTGGTATTTGGAACGTTTTGCGTTACCGCGCTATGCAGCGTATCAAGTCAGCAACAACGCGGCCAGGCAAATGGCAAAGTAGTTGCATGATATGGAATTTCGAATACTAGTCGATCTTGCCCGGAACTTTTGGCGTGGCGCATACCACGTCTGCATTCTGAGCCCGGTGGCGCAGAGCATGGTCGATCAGTACCAAGGCCAGCATGGCCTCGGCGATGGGCGTAGCGCGAATACCTACGCACGGGTCGTGACGACCATGGGTTTCCACGAGTGTTGGTTCACCCGCTTTATTGATGGAGCGGCGCGGAAGGCGGATGCTGGAAGTGGGCTTTATGGCGACATGCGCCACGATATCCTGTCCAGTGGAAATGCCGCCCAGTATGCCGCCAGCGTGGTTGGATAAAAAACCTTGCGGAGTGATTTCGTCACCATGTTCACTGCCTTTCTGCGTTACTGAAGCGAAGCCGGCACCAATTTCTACTCCTTTTACGGCATTTATGCTCATCATGGCGTAGCCAATGTCGGCATCGAGTCGGTCATACACCGGCTCGCCCCAACCCACAGGCATATGTTCAGCTACGACCGTGAGCTTTGCACCGATGGAATCGCCGGATTTGCGCAACGCATCCATGTACGCTTCCAGCTGCTCAACATAACTGTCATCGGCGACAAAGAAGGGATTACAGTTGACTTCATCCCAACTTTTGAATGGCACCACTATTTCTCCCAATTGCGATAAATAGCCGCGTATCACAACACCATAACGCTCGTTCAGCCATTTTTTCGCAATCGCTCCCGCCGCTACGCGCACTGCAGTTTCGCGCGCAGATGCCCGCCCGCCACCGCGATGGTCGCGGATGCCGTATTTTTGCCAATAAGTGTAATCGGCATGGCCGGGACGAAAGCTTTCGGCGATGTTGCCATAGTCTTTACTACGTTGGTCTTCGTTGCGGATCAACAACGCAATGGGTGTGCCCGTGGTCTTGCCTTCAAAGATGCCGGATAAAATTTCTACCGTGTCTGTCTCGCGCCTTTGGGTGACGTGGCGCGAAGTGCCCGGCTTACGTCGATCCAGTTCGTGTTGAATGTCTGCTGTACTCAATGCCATCCCAGGCGGACAACCATCCACCACGCAACCGATTGCCGCTCCATGCGATTCGCCAAAAGATGTCACGCAGAATAAAGTACCTAATGTATTTCCCGACATGGTTAAACTCGCTAAATTTATGAAGCGAGTTTAACATATCACACCTCTCTCAAGTCGCTCCGAGTAGGCGGTTGATGTGCGGTATTATTTGAGAGTCTGTCGGGTAATTTTCGGTTTTGGCCTGATTACCCCGCTAACTATCCATTCTTGGCTATGTAAATGAAAGCAATTTTAATGACCGCAGCTGGCAGCCCCGATGTGCTGCAGCTGTGTGAAATCCCCCAACCCGAACTACCCTCACAACAACATGTGCGGGTTAAGTTGGCCGCTGTGGGCATCAATCCGCTGGACATCAAGCTGCGAATTAAGCCAGCCTATTACCCTGACAAACTTCCCGCCATCCTGGGCTGTGATGGTGCCGGTGTCGTAGATGCCATCGGCACGGCCGTGACACGTTTTACAGTGGGTGATGCGGTTTATTTCTGCAATGGTGGCATTGGCGACGAGCCCGGTTGTTATGCTGAATATACCAATGTGCATGAAGACTACTGCGCTTTTAAACCAGCCAACCTCAGCCTGTATGAAAGCGCCGCGTTGCCACTGGTGTTAATCACCGTGTGGGAAGCGCTAATCGAACGCGTTAATCTGCAAGCGAACCAAACTATCTTCATCCATGCGGCGGCGGGGGGTGTTGGTCATATCGCCGTGCAACTCGCCCACCATCTCGGCGCGCATGTCGCGGTAACCGTAAGCGATGACAAGAAAGCCGGGCTGGTGCGGGGTCTCGGTGCAGAAAAAATCATTAACTACCGCGAGCAGGATTTCGTTCGGGAAGTGCTTATCTGGACCGCTGATAAGGGCGTGGACGTGGTATTTGACACGGTAGGTGGCGATGTTTTTCTGCGCTCACTCAATGCTACGCGCATCGGCGGCAAAGTGGTTAGCGTGCTGTCTACTCCGCTATCATTGGCTGATACCCAGCTGGCACGACTGCGCAATCTGTCGCTGTGTTACGAATTGATGCTCACGCCGCAACTGATGCATTTGCATGACGAGCGTATACGCCAGCGCAAAATACTGGAACAGGGCGCGCAGCTAATTGAAGCAGGTAAGCTCGGCGTGCTGGTGAATAGGATACTGCCATTGAAAGATGTTGCCCAAGCACATCGTCTTATTGAACAAGGGGGTATCACCGGCAAGGTCGTGCTGGTGATGGATTAACACGGACAACTACAAGCCAAGCTCCCCCCACATTGCATCTATACGGCGTTTAGTCACGTCGTCCATCGCAATTGGCGTGCCCCACTCGCGTTGCGTTTCACCCGGCCATTTGTTGGTCGCGTCCAGTCCCATTTTGCTGCCCAGGCCGGACACCGGGCTGGCGAAGTCAAGATAATCAATGGGCGTGTTGTCCACCAGCAGTGTGTCGCGTGTGGGATCGACGCGTGTAGTGATCGCCCAGATGACTTCCTGCCATTTACGGATATCGATGTCGTCATCCACCACGATGATGAACTTGGTATACATGAACTGGCGCAGATAGGACCAGATGCCGAACATCACGCGCTTGGCATGCCCTGGATACTGCTTCTTCATGGATACAATTGCCAAACGATAAGAACAGCCTTCCGGCGGCAGGTAGAAATCCGAAATCTCGGGAAACTGCTTCTGTAGAAGTGGCACGAACACTTCGTTTAATGCCACGCCTAAAATGGCCGGCTCATCTGGCGGTTTGCCGGTATAGGTGGAGTGATAAATGGGGTTACGGCGCGTGGTAATGCGCTCAATGGTGAATACCGGAAATTTTTCCTGCTCATTGTAATAACCGGTATGGTCACCAAACGGTCCTTCCAACGCGATATCATTTGGGTGAATCACTCCCTCTAGCACGATCTCGGCGCTGGCAGGCACTTGCAAATTACAACCAATACATTTAACCAGTTCTGTTTTCGATCCACGCAACAAGCCGGCAAATTGATATTCAGACAGGCTGTCCGGCACCGGCGTGACCGCGCCCAAAATGGTAGCCGGGTCGGCACCGATCACCACTGCCAGTGGGAACGGCTGGCCCGGATGCGCATTGCACCACTCCTGATAATCCAGCGCTCCTCCGCGATGAGCCAGCCAGCGCATAATGACTTTGTTGGGCGCGATCACCTGCTGGCGATAAATGCCAAGATTCTGGCGCGGCTTGTTGGGGCCGCGGGTAACCACCAGCCCCCAGCTAATCAGTGGCGCTACATCTCCTGGCCAGCAGGTTTGTATGGGCAGCCTACCCAAGTCTACTTCGCTGCCTTCCCATACTACTTCCTGACAGGCAGCGCTCGAAACTACCTTGGGCGCCATATTCAATACCTGTTTCAATACCGGCCATTTGTCCCAGGCATCCCTTAGGCCTTTGGGAGGCTCGGGTTCTTTCAGGTAAGCCAGTAATTTGCCCACTTCGCGTAATGCCGTTACGCTTTCTTCGCCCATGCCCAATGCTACGCGGTGCGGCGTGCCAAATAAATTCGCCAGAACTGGCATGTTATGCCCCGCAGGATGTTCAAACAGTACAGCAGGACCTTGAGCGCGTAATACGCGGTCGCAGATTTCTGTCATCTCCAAATGCGGAGAAACTGATGTAATCACGCGCTTGAGATCCCCTAGTTTTTCTAATTGCGAGATAAAGTCGCGCAGGTCATGATATTTCATTTATAAAAGCTTTCTTCGCCCTCGGGCCGGGTTTTAAATCGCTTGTGTAGCCAGAAATATTGTTCCGGCATTTCCAGCACACGCTGTTCAATGAATTCGTTGATGCGGCGGGTGTCGGCTATCAAATCATCGGTAGGATAGTTTTCCCACGATGGGTAGAAGCGCACTTCATACCCCTTATAATCCGGCAATACACGTGCGATGCACGGTACCACCTTTGCGTTAGCCATTTTTACCAGGCGAGGCAAAGTCGCCAACGTAGCGGCTGGTATGCCAAAGAAAGGAACGAACACACCATCCTTGGTGGTCCAATCTTGATCCGTAAAATAATAAAATGGCCGACATTCGCGTAATGATTTTACTACCGGACGCATCCCTGCTTGTCGCGCAAATAACAGCTGCTTGCCGAAACGCGCACGTTTCTGTAACACCAAATTTTGCAGGTAAGCATTTTTTTGTTTGGAGTAAACGCTAACCCCGTCGGTATGTTGGGTAATCCAGGATCCACTAACATCCAGGGCGACAAAATGTGCCGTAAGCAAAATCAGTGGATTACCAAGCGCATTTTGAAAGTGCTCTGCTCCTTCAACCCGTATCAACTTCTGGATGCGCTCGCGGCTGCCCCACCATAAAATACCCCGTTCCACAATGCTGCGGCCGAAGGCGATAAAATGCTGCCGCACTAGCCGCGTCCGCTGTGCTTCGCTTAGTTTGGGGAAGCATAAGCGCAAATTGATGTTTGCCACGCGCCGCCGTCTGGCTGTAAGCAGATAAAGCAGCGTTCCCAGGATATTACCAGTCCACGCTTGCAACCGGTATGGAAGGAAGTGCAGTAGCCACAGCAAAAAAATGCCAAAACGCACCATCATATCGGAGTTGTTTCTTGCTTCATGGCGGGTTTAACGCCTGCTGGCGTCTTGTAACGATTATAACTCCACAAATATTGTGCAGGATTTATGAGCACCAATTTTTCCAGGGCTGTATTGATCTGCCTGCTTATGGGTAAATCAACAATGAATTCCAGCGGTGTGAAGCGCAGGATATATCCTGACCCATGCGCCAATCGTTCGACGGATGTCATGATTACCGATGCGCCGCTGGATTGCACCAACCGCCCAATCAGCGTCATGGTGTAGGCTGGCCGCCCGAAGAAGTCTGCCCACTCCCCTTCCCCATTGCCGGGTACCTGATCTGGTAAAAGTCCGATTGCTTCGGCCCGTTTGAGTGCTTTATACAATTGGCGCACGCCACCCACATCGGTACGCGCTAGTCGCAATTGGGCCCGCTCGCGACCACGACGCATCACCTGTTCTAGCCAGATTAGCTTGGGTGGGCGATAGAGCACGGTGAGTGGCATGTGTTCAGCGACATATAGGGCTGACACATCGAAACAGCCCAAGTGTGGCGTTAAAAAAATTACTCCTTTGCCACGTGCGCGTGCCGCCTCAATATGCTCCCAGCCGTAGCATGTTTTGATGCTAGCGGTCACCTCTGCTAAAGGCCGGCACCAAATCCACAGTAATTCAGCCACTCCCTTGCCTGTTTCAGCTATGTTGGCGTTTAAAATTTTGCGAAAATCTGTCTCGGAACGGCCTTCCCATGCAGTACTAAGGTTTTCGCGTAATCGTGAGGCATACTTGTCGGACAGGCTATAGGTTAATTTGCCCAGCACGGCACCTAGACGATGTAACACACTCAGCGGTAAATGCGCTATTAAATTGAATAACCAGGCTACTAGGGAGGATATCATGAGGGTAATTACAACCAAGTTATTGCTATAATGGGCTATGTGTTCAACTAACCTATATCGCGGGGCGCCATGAGTGAATTTCTGTTTACATCCGAATCAGTATCTGAAGGTCATCCCGACAAGGTTGCGGATCAAATTTCCGATTCCATTCTGGACGCTATTCTAGCGCAAGACCCCTATGCTCGAGTAGCAGCTGAAACATTGGTTAACACTGGCCTTGTTGTGCTTGCCGGTGAAATATCCACCAGCGCTAATGTGGACTATATCAACGTGGCACGCGATTGCATCAAGCGAATTGGCTATGATAATACCGAATACGGCATAGATTACAAAGGTTGTGCCGTGCTTGTTGCGTATGACAAGCAAAGTCCGGACATTGCTCAAGGCGTTGATCGCGCATCTCATGAGTACATGGATCAGGGGGCGGGCGATCAAGGCCTGATGTTTGGGTATGCTTGCGATGAAACCCCCACGTTGATGCCATTGCCGATTTATCTCGCGCACCGCGTGGTTGAACGCCAATCGCAACTGCGCCGTGATGGCCGCCTGAATTGGCTGCGTCCGGATGCCAAAGCGCAAGTTACCATCCGTTATAAGGATGGTAAGCCATGCTCTATCGACACGGTATTGTTATCGACCCAGCACTCTCCCGAGATGTCGTTAGAGACCATTCGCGAAGCTGTAATTGAAGATATTATCAAGCCTGTACTTCCACAGGAATTAATCAAAGGTGACATTAAGTATCTGGTAAATCCCACTGGCCGTTTTGTTATCGGTGGCCCGCAAGGCGACTGCGGCTTGACAGGCCGTAAAATTATTGTGGATACATACGGTGGCGCAGCTCCACACGGTGGCGGAGCATTTTCCGGGAAGGATCCATCCAAAGTGGATCGTTCTGCGGCTTATGCTGGCCGTTATATTGCCAAGAACATCGTCGCTGCTGGTTTGGCCAGCAAGTGCTTAATTCAGATTTCCTATGCGATTGGCGTGGCGCTACCTACCAGTGTCTGGGTTACCAGTTATGGCACTGGCAAAATTTCCGATGAAAAAATTGCGGAGTTGGTTAAGAAACATTTTGACTTGCGGCCTAAAGGCATTGTGCAAATGCTTGATCTATTGCGTCCAATTTATACTAATTCTGCTGCCTACGGCCATTTTGGTCGTGAAGAACCAGGATTTACTTGGGAAGCGACAGACAAGGCCTCTGCCCTACGTGCGGATGCCGGGCTATAAATTTCTGCAAAAGATATAACCGGTATTGCTCATTAGAAACGAAAGTCGTTTATGTATTTGGAAAAAAGCTGATCTAAGCTAGATCAGCTTTTGTTTGTCTGATTGATTACGAATGGGTTTGGCAAAAAGAGCCAAAAATGTATTATTCAATAACTTTAACATCGGAAACAAAAAACTCCGTATCCCCAAAACAACTGGTGGGAAGTCCTTTGTATTGATCGTAATTGAGAGCCACTTTTTTGCCGAGGCTTCGGTTGATCTTTTCAGCAATGGTATTGTTTCGTACAGTGAAGAAGAATTTCTCAGGCACTTGGCTAGGAAGGGACATCATACTTAATTCACCTTCCCATGTTTTACATACCCACCCTTTTTTTGAAAATTTTTGAACATATCCAGCCCGTTCACCAGTTGAGTAACTCCAGGTAAAAGCAAACCACAGATAAGCAGCACCGAGAGCGAATAGTACTGCCATCACAATGGCAATATTTTTAATCAAGTTTGCTTTTGTCGTTATTGAGTTCATGAGCTTGTGAAGCTGACAGGCTGGACTGGAACCTTTAAATTCCTATTAATTCAATTTGTTCTAGCTATCCTCAGCGTTCCTCTGTCATTAGGGACGTTTAGTGCAGCGGAATGTGACATATAAACTATCCTGCTGGATGTTGAATAATTTTTTATCGCCGCTACTAAATACAAATTTCCTTAATTACTGTGACACTAAAATGGCAGCGATGGATAATCAATGTAGCCAGCGGCTTCGCCGCCGTAGAACGTTGCTAGATCTGGAATGTTGTAATCTCGACGTTCCCGCAGCCGCAGCAGTAAATCTGGGTTGGCAATGAATAGTGCGCCGAATGATACGAAATCAGCGGTTTTTTCAACAATTGCTTTCTCGGCACGTTCCGCATCGTAACCGCCATTTGCTATGTATTTGCCTCTGAATAAGCTTCGTAAGCGCTTAAAATCGAATGTCGAAGAATGTTCCTCAACGATATGTATATAAGCCAGGTTGAAACGATTCAACTGTTCGACGACGTATTCGAAGGTTTCTTGCGGCGCTGAGTCGAAAATATCATTTAATGGATTGACTGGGGACAGACGAACCCCAACTTTTTGCGATGGATACACAGTACATACCGCTTGAATTACTTCAAACAGCAAGCGGCAGCGGTTCTCGATTGAGCCACCATACTCGTCCGTCCGTTGATTCGTGCTGTCTCGTAAAAATTGGTCGAGCAGATATCCATTCGCGGCATCTATTTCTATGCCGTCCAACCACGCTTCTTCGGCATTAAGCGTAGCTTGCCTATATTGTTCGACGATGCCCGCCATTTCAGCAATTTCAAGTGCGCGGGGCGCAACGTACGGCACCATTCCCTTGGGGGTGAAAACCTCCCCTGCTGGTTGGATAGCAGAAGGCGCGACTGGCAAACTTTGGAATGGCTGCAACGATGGATGTGAGATTCGGCCAACATGCGATAGGTTCATGAAAAGCTTGCCCCCCGTTCTGCGAACGTGGGCAGTCACCATTTTCCAACCGTCTATTTGTTCGCGGGTGGTTATGCCCGGTGTGCCTGGATAACCAATTCCTTGGGCAGAAACTTGAGTGGGTTCGGAAATCATCAGGCCAGCGCAACTGCGTTGAGAGTAGTACATTGCATTCATCGCATTCGGCACGTTGCCCAGCCCAGCCCGGCTGCGGGTCATGGGCGCCATAACAACGCGGTTATTCAGCTCAAGCGCGCCGAGCCATCCTTTCCTATACAAGGGGTGTATTTCTGGCGGCAGAATATGTGACATATCTGTCCACCCGGAAGGGCTGGATTCACGCTTGACTGGTTTTTTCTTAGGATAATTCCTGGGGTCAGCGATCGGATTGGGGTTCTCATTGAGAGCCTTGGGAACATCCGGGTAAGCGGGAACCAAGGGAGGATTGTCATCAAGATCCCAGTCTTCCATCGGAATCATGGGAATGTCTTTTTTAGATGCCTTGCCGGTAACAGGCATAGGCTGGTCGGTACTGGGTGTGAGTTTGTCGATACTAGGTGTAAGTTCGTTGTCGTTTGGCATGGGTTTGTCGTTCGGTTAGATACTAAGAATAAGTTATTATAGCTTGTTCTATTGGCTCATCAACTCGAACGTTTATAAATTGGCTTAGCAACCTAATATTCGTTGAAGTAAACTGCCATCGCGATGGCGCTCCAATTCAATCGCCTCCTCATTCAGTTGCCTCAGGTGCACCACGCTTCATACCCAGTTTTTGTTCATCTTCCTTGCCGGTTCCCTCTCGACGGAAGGGTTAGTCATCTTGGCGCGGGTAGAAGTTGCCCGGAAGGGCGGCTTCCTCCCCCCACTTATAGAGTTGATCGCCGAGAATACTCTCCAGGAAACGTATTGTCGTGTGGTACTTGATCGCGAGGGTGCTGGTAAAGTCATTTCTTGCTGCATAGAAGTCAGCTTTTTCTCGAATGAATTTGAATCCAAGGATGTCGTTCGGGAATTCTGGTGCATTCCAACTTGAGTACGGTTTGTCCACTTCTCCAATGAGTGCGGAGGTGTACCAGCTTCTGAGTTTGATGAAAGGGTTGAGTAGCAGTACGTCGTCGTCCCGCTTCGACCACACTCGTTCACTTGCGAGGGCATCAATGGTTCCTGGATTTATGGCTTCATATGGCTTCCATGCAGACGGTAGTATTGTTATGCCGATCCACTTTTCGAGCTGCTCGGCTTGGTATGCCTCTATCAGTGCTTTGCCGAAGTAGACTTGGTGACGGTCGGTTGCATCTAGCTTGACCTCAAACTCGCCAAAAGAAATCGCGCCTCTCGCAGGAATGCCTTTGGCCAGCAATGCGGACAAAACCATTCCCCCAATTGCATACACGTCTAGGAACGCCCAGTCACTGTAGCCTTTGGGCTCTTGGTAGAAGATGAACGTGTCGGAGAAATAAATGGTCTTGAAA
This sequence comes from Candidatus Nitrotoga sp. CP45, assembly GCA_003402375.1. Classification (GTDB taxonomy): domain Bacteria; phylum Pseudomonadota; class Gammaproteobacteria; order Burkholderiales; family Gallionellaceae; genus Nitrotoga. Next base: position 43,011 of record QFXJ01000049.1, on the reverse strand, counting down.
AGTCCATTTAGCTTTTCCCAGCGATCGAAGGCGCTTAAGGCATCGTCGATGACCGCGTAGATATCCTGCGTACTGTTGGTTTCGACCAACTGGCGAAATCCAAGGATATCGAGGAACAGAAGATAACGACCTTGAGCGATTGAGGTGTGCTGCTTCATGATGGTTAACGTAGAACTAACCGGCGCTGCATAAAAATGGGTAGAGTAAAGAACAGGCTCTCGCCTGTACTATTGCGAAATTGTTTGTGTGATCCGCGTTGACGGATTTCGATGAAGCCGAGCTTGAAGAAGGTGGTGATGACTTCACTGGGTCTGAGGATGGGGATATTGCCCATGACTCAAGCGATGGCGACGTTTTGAATCCCAACAAACTCGGACTCCAGCACAGGCTCGTCGTCTGCCAGAAGCATTGTAATAACATCGCGCAGGTTGTGATTGACCTCGTTCAGCGTTTCCCCCTGAGAGTGGGCACCGGGAAATCCGGGGACAAAACCAACGAACAGGCCAGTTTGTGAAAACCGTTCAATTACCGCTGAATAGACATTCATGATGGACTCCAAAATGCACAGGTTGCGTGATTATCATTCGATGCCCTGCAAGAAGCAACTGGCGAGGTCCGACGTAACAAAGTTGAGCAACACCCCGAAATGGGCGTAGACGAAAACGCAGTTTGCGGTGTCGTTCAAACGGAGGGTTGGACGGAGATCTTAGAATCAAAAGCGCTGTTTTATGAAAATACAGTCGAGCTCTTCCGTCAATAACGAGACAGCTTCGTTGCTCGCTAAATCTGTAGTGGTGAATGTTGCGATTAAACGATTGCATGGTTTAGAATGCCTCTCTAACCGGATTATCAAGGTGTTGATACGTGTCATCTCAAGCGCTGGTCGAAATTCGCGACGTCAATTTTGCCTACGACAGCCGCCCCATATTAAAAGGTGTCAATCTCACTTTCCCTAAGGGTAAGGTGATTGCTGTTATGGGCGGTAGTGGCTGTGGCAAGACTACATTGCTACAGCTTATCGGCGGTGCGCTCAAGCCAAGCAGTGGTTATGTGAAAGTTGATGGGCAGGTGATACATGAGCTTGACCATAAAGGTTTGTATCTCATGCGTCGCCGGATGGGCATGCTGTTCCAGTTTGGGGCGTTATTCACGGATATGTCCGTATATGACAATGTGGCGTTTCAGATGCGCGAGCATACTGATCTGCCGGAAGAGATCATCCGGGATTTAGTGCTGATGAAGCTGCATGCGGTAGGTTTACGCGGCACACATCACTTGATGCCCGCTGAGCTTTCAGGTGGCATGGCGCGACGCGTGGCGTTGGCGCGCACGGTGGCGCTGGATCCGATGTTGATTATGTACGACGAGCCGTTTGCCGGACTGGATCCCATCTCTCTTACCGTGGTGGGTAATCTCATTCGCCGTTTGAACGATGCGCTGGGCGCGACTTCGGTAGTGGTTACGCATGATGTGCAGGAATCGCTCAAGATTGTTGACTATATATATTTTATTGCCGATGGAGTGGTTGTTGCAGAAGGGACGCCGGCTGAAATCAGCACTTCCGATAAGCCGTTCGTGCATCAATTCGTGCATGGCGAAATGGATGGCCCGGTTCCATTCCATTATCCCTCTAGCGATTACGGGCAAGATTTAAATTTGCGGCCGTCGCGATGACAATCGTTGAAAATCTGAGGTTCTTAGGTCATCGTATTGTGAATGCGGTATGGCGTATTGGATATGCCTCCCGCTTCTTCATGCTGATCCTCTTTTATTCCGGGACCAGCTTCCGGCGCTTTCACTTGACCGTCAAGGAGCTTTTCTCAAGTGGGGTGATGTCGCTTATTATAATTTTGGTGGCCGGTACGTTTGTCGGCATGGTGTTGGGGTTGCAGGGCTATGAGACACTCAAACGCTACGGTTCTGAATCTGCGCTTGGGTCGCTCGTAGCGTTGAGTTTGGTGCGCGAATTGGGGCCAGTGCTGGCCGCCCTGTTGTTTGCGAGTCGCGCTGGTTCGGCGATGACTGCAGAGATTGGCTTGATGAAGGCCACCGAACAGATTTCAGCAATGGAGATGATGGCAATCAATCCGATAGCGCGCGTGGTGGCGCCCCGTTTTTGGGCCGGGGTTATTTCTATGCCACTGCTATCGGCGTTATTTTCTGCTATGGGTGTATTTGGTGGATATGTGGTTGGGGTGGTGCTGATTGGCGTTGATCAAGGTTCGTTTTGGTCGCAAATGCAAGCCGGGGTTGATTTTCAGCACGATATCGTAAACGGGATGATTAAGAGCTTTGTGTTTGGAGTGGCCGTGACTGCCATAGCATTGTTCGAAGGCTATGATGCACCACCCACTGCAGAAGGGGTGTCCGGTGCGACCACGCGCACAGTAGTCGAGTCGTCGCTGACAATTTTATTTTTGGATTTTATTTTGACCGCATTTATGTTTCAAGGGGAGTAGTATGAAACGCACCACGCTGGATTTATGGGTCGGCATATTTGTCGTGGCAGGCTTAGCGGCGTTAGCTGTGCTTGCGCTCAAGGTGGGGAACCTGAGTACTTACAATGTGTCTGAAACATATCAGTTGCAGGCCCATTTTTCTAATATTGGTGGCCTCAAGCCCCAGGCATCCATCAAAAGTTCTGGCGTGCTTGTTGGCCGGGTGGCTCAGATTAGCCTGGATCCCGAGCGTTATGAGGCTAAAGTGACAATGACTATAGATAAGCGTTATCAGTTCCCCAAAGACACGTTCGCCAATATCCTGACTTCAGGACTGTTAGGTGAACAGTACATCGGCTTGATTCCGGGTGGTGATGAAGCATTTTTGAAAGCGGGTGACGAAATCAAGAAAACACAGTCTGCCGTGGTGCTGGAGGATTTAATCAGTAGATTCTTATATAGCAAGGCCGAAGACTCCAAGCAAGTTGATAAACAACCTAATTAAAAGATAATAGATATGAAAAAAATAATTGCATTGTGGGTGGGAATGTTGCTGGCGTGTGTGTCGTTAGGCGTGCAGGCGAACGTGCCAGAGCCGGAGGCGTTAATTAGAAATACAGTGGATGAAGTCTTGGCCATCGTTAAGCAGGACAAGGATATTCGGGCTGGTAATAAGAAAAAAGTGAATGAATTGGTGGATGCAAAGGTGCTGCCACATTTTAATTTTACACATATGACCAAACTTGCCGTAGGCAAGAACTGGCGAAGTGCTACGCCGGAGCAGAAGAAAGTTTTGGAAATCGAGTTTCGCAATTTGTTGGTGCGTACATATACCACGGCATTCACTACCTATCAGGATCAGGAGGTAGAAGTGAAGCCACTAAAAATGGCAAATGACGCTGCCGAAGTGACTGTAAAAACTTCTATTCTTAATAAAGGCAAGCCACCGCTGCCCGTAAATTATGATATGGAAAAGACGGCTAGTGGTTGGAAAGTGTATGACCTATCGATCGAAGGCGTGAGTTTGGTAACCAATTATCGCGGTACCTTTGCTGAGCAGGTTCAGAAGAGCGGTATTGATGGGCTGATTAAGACATTAACGGAAAAAAATCAGGCACAGACTGGCGCAATTTTGCCTAAGGCGGCATCCAAGTGATTAGCCGTGATGGTGGCCGTGTGCAAGCACCGAGCCATCTAACGATTGAAACGGTTATACCCTTATTTAAAAATGGGTTGCAGGCTACTGGCGAAACATCGCTGGTGGTTGATTTGGCTCAGGTAGAGACGGTAGATTCTGCCGCAGTCAGTTTGCTGCTGGCTTGGCTACGCGAGGCGCAGCGTAGCAGTGTGCAACTGTGTTTTACCCATGTTCCAGAGAATTTGTTAAGTTTGGCCCGTTTGTATGGCGTTGTGGATATGCTGCCGCTATGCGGTAATGATTCCGCGCAATCTTGATCTATTCAATTTGATGTTACCTGCCATTGATGTGCGTCAAGCACGCAAACGCTATGGCCAATTACAAGCACTAGATGGCGTGGATTTACGTATCGAGCAGGGTGAGTTTTTTGGTTTGCTTGGCCCCAACGGTGCGGGCAAAACTACGCTGATAAACCTGCTGGCCGGACTTGCATTGCCAGATGATGGGCAGCTATCCGTACTGGGGCACGATGTAGTTAAGCAATATCGTGCCAGCCGTCGTTTGTTGGGTGTGGTGCCGCAAGAGCTGGTCTTTGATCCTTTTTTCACAGTTCGTGAAACGTTGCGTATGCAATCTGGTTTTTTTGGATTACGTCATAACGACACCTGGATCGATGAGGTGATGCACCACTTGGATTTGACCGATAAGGCCGATACCAATATGCGCCGCCTGTCCGGTGGTATGAAGCGCCGTGTGTTGGTGGCGCAGGCCTTGGTGCATAAGCCGCCGGTTATTGTGCTGGATGAACCGACTGCCGGGGTGGACGTGGAATTGCGCCAATCGTTATGGCGTTTTATTCAGCAGCTTAACCGCGATGGGCATACCATTCTGTTAACCACCCACTATTTGGAAGAAGCGGAAGCCTTATGCACACGGATTGCCATGCTCAAGCATGGCCGTATTGTGGCGTTGGATAGTACACTCAATCTGCTGAGAAGCCTGGCCGGCTGTCGCGTCAGGTTGAAAATCGCGGGTTACTTACCGGCCACATTGCTACCGCAGGTGGTCGAACAGGCGGAGGGTGATTACCTGCTTACATTGCCATCCTATCAAGCATTGGAGTCAATGCTGGCGGAACTGCGTGTGGCTGGAACCACGGTACAGGAGATGACCTTGCAGCAGCCTGATTTGGAAGAAGTTTTCCTGCGTTTGGTGGGACGGACCGTGCAGTGAGGCGGACGTTGAGTTTTTACAGTCTTCTCTACAAGGAGGTATTCCGGGTGTGGAAGGTGGGCTTCCAGACCGTGCTGGCTCCAGTGCTGACCGCATTGCTCTATCTGCTGATTTTTTCGTATGTGCTGGCACAGCATGTCGAGGTATATCCGGGGGTACATTACACTGCCTTCCTTATTCCGGGACTGATGATGATGGCAATGTTGCAGAACGCTTTTGCCAACAGCTCTTCCAGCCTGATTCAGTCCAAGATTACTGGCAATATCGTGTTCGTGCTGCTGGCGCCGATTGCCTATTGGGAATTTTTTGCGGCATATGTGCTCGCTTCCATGCTGCGCGGCTTGGTGGTCGGCATAGGCGTATATTTGGCCGCACTGTGGTTTGCTCAGCCGCCGTTGCTGTTTCCAATCTGGATTATATTGTTCGCCGTTCTCGGTAGCGCGATGCTTGGCTCACTAGGGGTGGTGGCCGGGATGTGGGCAGAAAAATTTGATCAACTCGCAGGATTCCAGAATTTCATTATTATGCCGTTGACTTTTTTGTCCGGCGTATTTTATTCCATTCATTCGCTGCCGCCTTTTTGGCAGGCGTTGTCGCGTTTTAATCCATTTTTTTATATGATAGATGGTTTTCGTTATGGATTTTTCGGCGTGTCGGACATTTCTCCGTGGGTGAGTTTGATGGTAGCAGGCGGGTGTATGCTTGGTCTGACGCTATTATCTTTGGGGTTGTTAAAATCCGGATATAAATTGCGGTACTGAACTGATATAACCAAGATATGGCAAGAATACATTAAGATGAAATCAAAATTTTTGAAGATGCCAGCATGCAAAAATTAGTTGTACAAGGTGGCATTCCATTGCGCGGCGAAGTACATATTTCCGGTGCCAAGAACGCGGCGTTGCCCATTATGTGTGCCAGCTTGTTGACGAGTGACGTCTTGCAGTTAAGCAACATGCCGGATTTGCACGATATTGCAACCATGCGTAAATTGTTGGAGCAGATGGGTGTGAAGGCTGCTGTACAAGGTGACGAGATGGCTTTGCACGGTGCGCAAGTGGATAAGCTGGAAGCGCCGTATGACATGGTAAAGACCATGCGTGCCGCAGTACTAGTGCTAGGCCCTCTGGTGGCGCGCTTCGGTGAGGCGCGCGTATCCATGCCGGGTGGTTGCGCCATTGGATCGCGTCCCGTCGATATTCACATCAAGGGCCTGCAGGCAATGGGGGCTCAAATTTTCATTGAGCATGGCTATATTCATGCACAGGCAAAACGTCTTAAAGGCGCACGAATTTTATTCGACATTGTCAGTGTGACTAGCACAGAAAATCTGATGATGGCCGCTGCTTTGGCAGAAGGGGTAACGGTGCTGGAAAATGCTGCGCGCGAACCGGAGGTGGTGGATTTGGCGCATTGCCTGATTGCAATGGGTGCGAAAATAGAGGGGGCAGGCAGCCACACGATTGTCATAACCGGTGTGGACAGATTGCACGGTGCAGCCCATCGTATTATGCCGGATCGTATCGAGAGTGGGACTTTTCTAGTGGCGGCAGCGGCAACGGGAGGTAGCATCGTGTTACGCGATACGCGAGCGGATATCCTTGATGCTGTGCTGGAAAAACTTACTGAAGCCGGCGCGTGCATCCGTAGCGATAGTGATGGTATTCACTTGGATATGACGCGTCGGCCCAGATCGGTAAACGTGCGAACAGCGCCGTATCCAGCATTTCCTACTGATATGCAGGCACAATTTATGGCATTGAATGTTATTGCCGATGGCAGCGCGATGGTAGTGGAAACGATTTTTGAAAATCGTTTTATGCATGTGCAAGAATTGCGCCGTTTGGGTGCAAGGATAGACGTGGAAGGTAATACTGCCTTGGTTCACGGGGTTGATCATCTGGAAGGCGCGACGGTGATGGCAACGGATTTGCGTGCGTCTGCTTGCCTGGTTATTGCCGGATTGGTGGCGCAGGGCGAGACCGTCATTGATCGTATTTACCATCTGGATCGTGGTTATGAACACATAGAAATAAAACTGTCTCAACTCGGAGCGAACATATTTCGCATCAAATAAATGAAAGATACCGCATGATTACCATCGCCTTATCCAAAGGGCGCATCTTTGAAGAGACCGTCCCGTTGTTGCAGGCGGCGGGCATTACGCCGCTGGAAGCCCCGGAGCCTACGCGCAAGTTGATTTTATCCACCAATCGAGCGGACGTACGTCTTATTATCGTGCGTGCTTCCGACGTGCCGACCTATGTGCAATACGGCGCTGCTGATTTGGGGATCGCGGGCAAGGATGTGCTTGACGAGCATGGCGGCATCGGCTTGTATCAGCCGCTGGATTTGAATATTGCGCGTTGCCGCATGATGGTGGCAGTAAGGAACGATTTTGATTATGAATCGGCAGTGCGTCAGGGCGCGCGCCTGCGTGTGGCGACCAAATACGTGCAGACCGCGCGCGAGCATTTTGCGGCTAAAGGGGTGCATGTAGATTTGATCAAATTGTATGGCTCGATGGAGCTGGCTCCACTGGTCGGTTTGTCCGATGCAATCGTGGATTTGGTCAGCAGCGGCAATACGCTGAAGGCCAATCACCTTAAGGCGGTAGAAGAAATCTCTGCGATTTCCTCGCGTCTGGTGGTGAATCAGGCCTCACTTAAACTCAAACATGCGGCTATTCAGCCCATGCTGGATGCGTTTTCCATGGCGGTAGTCCAATGAACATTAGACGGCTTTCCACGCGGCAACCAGATTTCAATACACAACTGGACAGGCTGTTGGCTTTCGAGGCGACTCAGGATCACCAGCTGGACGAGACGGTGGCGGCTATTCTGGCGGATGTGCGCGCACGCGGCGATGTGGCCCTGCTCGAATACACCCGGCGCTTCGATCGTATGGAGGTGCATGATAGTGCAGCACTGGAACTGCCGCCTGATGTCTTGCGTGCCGCCTTCGAGGGATTGCCTGCTGCACAGCGCGCCGCTCTGGAGCAGGCCGCACAGCGCGTTACAGCTTATCATCAAAAGCAGTTGCAAGTTTCATGGAGTTATACCGAAACGGATGGCACCTTGCTCGGTCAGCAGATTACGCCATTGGACCGGGTTGGCCTGTATGTGCCGGGCGGCAAGGCTGCCTACCCTTCTTCAGTGCTGATGAATGCGCTACCGGCGAAAGTGGCTGGGGTCGGTGAACTCATTATGGTAGTGCCGACCCCAGACGGAATGCGAAACGCGCTGGTGTTGGCAGCAGCCCATCTGGCTGGGGTGGATCGGGTGTTCACCATTGGCGGGGCCCAAGCGATTGCTGCACTGGCTTATGGCACGGCAACCGTGCCGCGTGTAGATAAAATCGTCGGCCCCGGCAACGCTTACGTGGCCGCCGCCAAGCGCCGCGTATTCGGCGTAGTTGGTATTGATATGGTGGCAGGGCCATCAGAGATTCTGGTGATCTGTGATGGACAAACCGATCCGGACTGGATTGCGATGGATCTATTTTCTCAAGCAGAGCACGATGAATTAGCGCAGGCCATCCTTCTGACACCGGATGCGGCGTTCGCCACAGCTGTGGCGCAAAGTGCGGATCGTCTACTGGCGCAGATGCCGCGCCGTGACATCATACGCACTGCATTAGAGAATCGCGGTGCTCTGATTGAAGTGGCTGATTTGGACGAGGCTTGTGTTATCAGTAACCGTATAGCACCGGAGCATCTGGAGCTTTCAGTGGCCGATCCCCAGCAATGGCTGCCAAAAATCAAGCATGCTGGGGCAATTTTCTTGGGTCGTTATACTTCCGAGTCGCTTGGTGATTATTGCGCTGGTCCTAACCATGTCCTGCCGACCTCCGGCACGGCACGTTTTTCTTCCCCGCTGGGAGTGTATGACTTTCAGAAACGCAGCAGTTTGATTCAAGTATCCGCGCAGGGCGCAGGGATGCTGGGCGAAATAGCAGCAGTGCTGGCCCTTGGTGAGGGTTTGCATGCGCATGCGCAGTCTGCCCTGCTTAGAATAGGGTCGTGAATTCGATGAGAGAATGACGCTACCGAATGGCACTGTTATAATTCGCCATCATGAACGAAGCTATCCTTGCCACCTCGCGCGCACTTGATTTAGCCCGCGAAGTATTACACATCGAAGCCGCAGCTGTATTGGCGCTTACGCAACGGATTGATGAAAATTTTCTGCAGGCGTTAAATATCATTTTAGCCTGCGAAGGCCGTGTGATTGTAAGCGGCATGGGTAAGTCTGGCCATATTGCGCGCAAGATCGCCGCTACACTTTCTAGTACTGGTACCCCAGCGTATTTTGTGCATCCTGCCGAAGCTAGCCACGGCGATTTAGGCATGATTACCGCTAAAGATGTGTTTATTGCGTTGTCATATTCCGGAGAAAGTCAGGAATTACTCACTATAGTGCCAGTCATCAAACGCCAGGGGGCACGTCTGATTAGCCTGACAGGCAATCCACGATCTAGCTTGGCAGAGGCGTCGGACGCGCATCTCGATGCTGCGGTGGACAAGGAGGCTTGCCCGTTGGGACTTGCGCCCACTGCCAGCACCACGGCAGCGCTGGCATTGGGCGATGCACTGGCCGTGGCGTTGTTGGATGCAAAGGGATTCGGGGAGGAAGATTTTGCTCGTTCGCACCCTGGTGGAAGCTTGGGTCGCCGTCTGCTTACCCATGTGCGTGACATTATGCATACTGACAAGGGGATTCCTGCAGTGAATCAAAATGCAACCCTGGCCGAGGCAGTCTTGGAAATCTCGCGCAAAGGGTTAGGTATGACCGCCATAGTAGATGATGATCGGCAGGTTCTGGGTATCTATACTGATGGAGATTTACGTCGCACATTGGAGAAGCATGTTGACTTCACGACCACTTTAATCAGCGCTGTCATGTCGCGCAGTCCGCGCAGTATTGCGCCGGATGCACTGGCCGCAGAAGCGGTGCAGGTGATGGAGCAATATAACATTAGCCAGATGCTGGTGACAGACACCAGCAATAAGTTGGTAGGCGCCCTGAATATGCATGATTTGTTGCGTGCGAAGGTGATTTGATGTCGTTAGGTCGGGCACAATCCATTCGCCTCATCGCCTTTGATGTGGATGGAATTATGACAGATGGTGGCCTCTATTTAATCGACTCGGGTGAAGAGTTTAAGCGTTTTAATTCGCTTGATGGACATGGTTTAAAAATGCTTAAAGCATCCGGTGTGGAACTGGCCATCATTACTGGTCGGACTTCCCGGTGTGTAGAACTACGCGCGAACCATCTTGGTATTTCGCACCTGTATCAGGGTGTTCATGACAAGCTGGCCAGCATGCAAAAAATGCTTATTCAACTTAACTTGCCATTGGATGCCGTCGCCTTTATGGGTGACGACGTGATGGATCTGCCGGTAATGCTTCGTGTCGGGTTGGCTATCAGCGTACCAAATGCGCCACAAATCGTGCGTGACCGCGCCCACTATATTACCGAGCGTGACGGCGGGCATGGCGCGGTACGTGAAGCATGTGAATTGTTGATGTCGGCGCAAGGCACACTAGATGCGCAACTTGCGCCTTACTTGGCATGAGTCACTCAATCGTCACTGACCGTTTGCGCGCTTGGTTTACCGGATTACCGCTGCTATTGTTGCTTCTGCTGGCCGCCGCTTATTGGCTGAGTCAGCAATTACAGCCACTACCGGTAATTCCTGACAGCAGTAAGCGCCACGACCCAGATTTTATCGTTAGTAGGTTTGTCGCTACCACGCTTAATGAACAGGGCAAACCGCGTTTCGTAATGGCTGCACAACAAATGCTGCATTACCCAGATAACGATAGTACGTATCTGGACGCTCCTAAATTCACCAGTTTTGATTCAGAGCATCCACCCGTTTATACCTATGCAAATAATGGAATGGTGTCAGGCAAGGGTGATGAAATATTTTTACGCGATAATGTAAAAATCGTGAGTACCGCTAGTTCTACGCAAAGAGAAATAACATTTACCACGAGTTATTTGCATGTTACCCCTGACCGTGGCTTAGCTGAAACAGACCAGCCGGTAATGATGGTTGACGGACGTAACATTGTGCGTGCAGTAGGCATGAAATTTGATAATAAAGCGCGCATAGTAAAATTGCTTGCGCAAGTTAAAAGTGAATATGCGCCCGACAAAAATTAAATACGCCCCCCTGTTTTGCATAGCGCTTATCTGCCATGTGCCCACCAGCCAAGCTGAACTTGCTGACCGTGACAAACCGATGCATTTGGAAGCGAATCAGCTCAGTATTGACGACATCAAACAAATTAGCGTCTTTGAAGGCAAGGTGCAGCTTACTCAGGGCACGATGATTGTTAACGCCGACAAAATTGTTGTGGTACAGGACAAGGAAGGATTCAAGCACGGTACGGCAACCGGACAACCCGCCAGTTTTCGCCAGAAGCGCGATAATGTCAGCGGATATGTGGAAGGATATGGTGAGCGCATTGAATATGACACCCAAACCGCAAGCATAGACTTCTTTGGTCAGGCGCGCCTAAAACAGGATCAGGATGAAGTACGTGGGGAACATATTACCTATAACTCAAGAACTGAAGTATTCCAAGTGAACGGTACTTCCAATAAGGGGCGCGTGCGCGCGATTATCCAACCTAAAAGTAAGCGCTCTTCAGTCGGTGAACCCCTGTCAATCAAGCCGACATCGACACTAACCAAGCCTAACGAACATCAATGAGCGAGCTGCGCGCCGTTGCACTGAAAAAACGCTATCGTTCCCGCACCGTAGTGCACGATGTTTCCCTAGCAGTACAGAGCGGTGAAGTGGTCGGACTGTTAGGGCCTAATGGCGCCGGAAAGACCACCTGCTTCTACATGATTGTAGGGCTGGTGGCTGCGGACGGAGGCGATATTTTCATCAATGGACAGAACATTACGCATCTTCCTATCCATCGCCGTGCACGTTTGGGGTTGGGCTACCTGCCACAGGAAGCATCTATTTTTCGCCGGTTAACGGTCGCGCAAAATATTCAGGCTGTGCTGGAATTACAAGATTACGATAACGATGAAATTCAAGCACGGCAGGATGAGTTGATGGAGGATCTGCGTATTACCCATATACGTAACAACCCAGCAATCAGCCTGTCCGGGGGTGAGCGGCGGCGAGTTGAAATCGCCCGTGCGCTGGCCACCAATCCACGCTTCATTTTGCTGGATGAACCATTTGCGGGGGTAGACCCGATTGCCGTGCTGGACATTCAGAAAATCATTCGTTTTCTGAAAGAACGTGACATTGGTGTGTTAATCACTGACCACAATGTTCGCGAAACATTGGGAATCTGTGACCGTGCCTATATTATTAATGCCGGGTCGGTAATGGCAGAAGGTAAACCCGATGAAATCATTTATAATGAAGGTGTGAGAAAAGTATATCTCGGCGAGCATTTCAAACTATAAATACACCCTATGCGCCGCTCTTGTCCGTAAATTGCGTAATGAAACCCACGTTACAACTTAAGCAATCCCAGCAGCTGACGCTTACCCCCCAGTTACAGCAAGCCATACGCCTGCTGCAACTCTCCACTTTGGAAGTTAACCAAGAGGTGGCACGCTTGCTGGACGAAAATCCATTGCTCGAACGTGAAGATGAAGACGCTATGCAGCCCTATGCACATGGAGACGCGGCCTCTACCTCCGTTGTAGATAGTACCGAAGTAAAAGATGAAATGCCGCAACAGGGCGATGAAGAATGGGTAAAAGAAGACTGGAATGAGCCTTCTTTTTCAGCAGCAAGCGGGCCGGATGATGAAAAAGAAGTTCGTGGTGAAGTTGCGGCAGAGACGCCCAGTCTGCGTGAACATCTCATCTGGCAGTTAAGTATGAGCCAGCATGATGTGCGCGACCGAAAAATTATCGGACTGCTGATCGACGCATTGGATGTCAACGGCTATTTGGCGCAGCCGTTGGAAGAAATTGTCGAAATGCTGCCAGAAGAACTCGACATTACCCTGGATGACTTGGAAACTGCCCTGGTCCAATTGCAGCACCTGGATCAGCCAGGTATAGCCGCACGTACCTTAAGTGAATGTTTGGCTTTACAACTCAAAGCACTCCCGGAAGATACCCCGGGCCGTGATTTGGCTCTGTGCTTGGTGACGCAACACCTCAACCTATTGGGGGCGCATGATTTTGCCAAGCTGAAAAAACTTCTTCGCTGTGACGATGAGGCATTGCGCACCGTACAATCACTCATCACCCATTTGCAACCAAGACCTGGCGCTGAATTTGAACAACGGGCTGCAGATTATGTTGTGCCTGATGTGGTGGTAGAATACCGTCACGGTAGCTGGCATGTACGCCTGAATCAGGGTGCTATGCCCCGCCTGCGTGTTAACCAAATGTATGCCAACATTTTGCAACAGGGTAATGAAAAAAACGCACAGCAACTGGCTGGCCAATTACAAGAAGCGCGCTGGTTTATCAAAAACTTACAGCAGCGTTTCGATACTATTTTGCGTGTGTCGCAGACTATTGTCGATCGTCAATTTAGTTTTCTCGAGCACGGTGAAACCGCCATGCGTCCGCTGGTGCTGCGCGAAATCGCAGAACAGCTTGAATTGCATGAATCCACCGTCTCCCGCGTGACTACGCAAAAATTTATGCTTACCCCGCGCGGTATTTATGAACTCAAGTATTTTTTCTGTAGCGGAATTGCGACCGAAAGTGGTGGTACGTGTTCCTCCACGGCGATCCGCGCGCTCATTAAGCAGCTTGTCAGCCAGGAAGATGCACGTCATCCCCTAACCGATAGCCGCATGTCTGGAATCCTGGCACAGCAGGGCATATTGGTTGCCCGGCGTACCGTGGCAAAATACCGGGAATTACTGAACATCCTCCCAGTTAATCTTCGTAAATCACTCTAACCATAAGGAGCAGGCCATGAACCTCAATCTCAGCGGACGCCATTTGGAAATTACCCCCGCTATTCGCGAGCACGTGGTAAGCAAAATCGAAAAAATCAAACGTCACTTCGACAATTTGATTGATGTTAATGTCGTTCTTTCGGTGGAAAAGCTGAAACAAAAGGCCGAGGCTAACGTTCACCTGAGCGGCAAGACAATTTTTGTGGAATGTGATGATACAAACCTATATGTCGCTATTGATAATCTGATCGAAAAACTCGATCGTCAAATTATCAAGCATAAAGAAAAACATGCCGCTCGTCGCCATGATGAAACCGGCAATCCTACTGTAGCGGAGCAAGAATGATAACGGGGCGGCTTACGGCCACCCCTTCTTTTTTTTGATATGCTTGAATTATGAACCTGATCAGCAAAGTTTTACCCCTTGAGAACGTCATACTGGATGCCGATTCCACCAGTAAAAAACGGGTTTTCGAAAGAACGGGGGTGTTATTTGAAAATACTCAGAAAATCGCGCGTAGCCAAGTATTCGATAGCTTGTTTGCGCGTGAGAAGCTCGGCTCGACTGGCTTGGGTCACAGTGTAGCTATTCCGCATGGCCGTATTAAAGGCCTACGGGATGCGGTTGCCGCTTTCGTCAAGACACAAGCATTGATTCCGTTCGACGCACCGGATGGTCAACCGGTCAACCTGATTTTCGTGTTATTGGTGCCGGAACGGGCTACTGACCTGCACTTGCAACTACTCGGCGAATTAGCGCAAATGTTCAGTGATAAAACCTTCCGCGAACAAATACAGGATAGCAATGATGTAGCGGTAATTCATCAATTGTTTACTAACTGGGCGATGTAATAATAATGGCACAGGTCAATATCCAACAGCTGTTCGAGGACAAACAAGAGCAGCTGGCATTGAGCTGGGTAGCTGGAGCGAATGGTGCTGCAAAAATACTGGATAGCGATTTAGTCAGTGCCTCTAACAAGGGTTTGATTGGCCACCTTAATTTAATCCACCCGAATTGGGTGCAGGTACTGAGTGAAACGGAAGTTGACCATCTTCAAGGGCTTTCGACCACTGGCGTCACAGAGGCGTTGACGCAACTTGAACGTGGCGGTACGTTGTGTTTGATTGTAGCTGGCACGGAAAAGATCCCGCAGGGATTGGTTCTTTACGCTAACCGCACACACACCCCTCTCTTTCGCTCACCTCTGCCCAGCGTACATTTGATGTGGCTGGTGCGCCATTACATTGTCAAAGCGTTAGCGGAATCGACCACGCGCCATGGTGTGTTTCTCGACGTGCTTGGGGTGGGGGTACTGGTTACCGGTGATAGCGGAATAGGCAAGAGTGAGCTGGGACTGGAGCTTATCACGCGTGGTAACGGCTTAGTGGCGGACGATATTACCGAGCTGTACCGTATTTCTCCAGAAACCCTGGAAGGACGCTGTCCGGAATTATTGCGTGATTTCCTTGAAGTGCGGGGTCTGGGAGTGCTTAATATTCGCACCATGTTTGGCGAGACTGCGGTGCGGCGCAAAAAAAGTTTAAAGCTCATCGTACATATGCAGCGCCCTTTACGTGGCGATCTTTCCCATCTGGAACGTTTGCCGTTAACGGCTAGTCATCAGGAAATCCTTGGCGTGAAGATCAGCACGGTAAGTATCCCGGTTATGGCCGGGCGTAACCTTGCGGTGCTGGTAGAAGCGGCTGCGCGCAATTTTGTGCTACAGCAACGCGGTATCGACAGTATGCAAGAATTTATCAGTCGCCACGAACAGCAAATGCAGGAACAATAAATCATGCAATTATTTCTGATCAGCGGCCTTTCCGGCTCGGGGAAAAGCGTGGCGCTCAAGGCGCTGGAAGACAGCGGCTATTATTGTGTGGACAATCTGCCCTCTGCATTGTTGCCTGTCCTAATGGAAAATCTGCATCAGACGGGTAACACACGCATTGCTGTCAGTATAGACGTGCGTAGCGGCGACAGCGTGAAACAATTGCCGCACTATATTGAACAACTTAAGCAACAGGGTATAGATGTGCACCTGCTTTTCCTTGATGCGCAGACCGATACGTTGGTGAAACGTTTTTCCGAGACGCGTCGCCGCCATCCGTTGCGTAACGCCCTACCGCCGGAGCAGACCAACGAAGGACTTACGTTACCTGAGTGCGTGCAACTCGAGCGTGAAATGCTCGCCGAGATTAGCAACATCGGCCATCGTATTGATACCAGCGAGCTTGGCGCTAATGCCTTGCGTGCTTGGGTTAAGGATTTTAAGGGGGTTGACCGCGCAAGGATTACCCTGCTGTTCCAATCCTTTGGTTTTAAGAATGGTATTCCGTTCGATGCCGATTTAGTGTTCGACGTGCGCTGCCTACCTAACCCACATTACGATCCCGTGTTGCGGCCATTAACCGGACGCGATGCAGCGGTCATTGAGTTTCTCGAACGCAACCAAAATGTACAAAAAATGTGCGAAGACATCCGTGTTTTTGTCGAAAGCTGGCTGCCCTGCTTCATCGCGGATAACCGAAGCTATCTCACTGTCGCCCTCGGCTGCACAGGTGGCCAACATCGCTCGGTGTACTTGGTGGAAAAGCTTGCGCGTTGTTTTAAATTGCAACAGCAAGTGCTGCTGCGTCACCGCGAACTCGGTAACACTTATTGATTTTTGTATAAGTTATGACAAATTTCATTACAGTAACTGCCATTTTCGTACAGGAGCAAATTCAGGCTTTCCAGAGCAACTTTGATTTACCCTCACTGAATGTTTTTCAGTGCGGGAATGGCGGAATGTTGTTTAGCATTGCTATTCACGATCAATAATCATGCTGGCATTAGCGCCCATAAAGATAGGCGATTGGATGGTGTTGTTGCTCGGTGCGCTCGGTATTACATGGGCCACTATCACGCTATGGCAAGGCGGCGCAGCGGACAAGGCGATCATTCGCAGCAGCGGCAAAATATTCAGCGAAGTGCCATTATCCCGTAACCAAATTATTTCTGTGCCCGGTCCGCTCGGTATTAGTCAGATTGCCATACATAACCGGCAGGCACGCATTGCCGCCGACCCCAGCCCGCGCCAATATTGCGTGCATCAGGGCTGGTTGAAGCAGGCGGGCGAAATTGCCATCTGCCTGCCCAACCAAGTCAGCGTTGAATTGAGTGGCAGGGGCAAGCGTTATGACAGCCTCAATTATTAAACTCGAAACCACCGCAACGGATCACCACATCGCGCGCATGGCGGCATTGGCAATGGGCTTGTCCATGCTGGAAGCAGCCATTCCCTCGCCGTTGCCTGGCGTAAAACCTGGTTTAGCTAACATTGTCACCCTCATTGTGCTTACACGCTTTGGCTGGCGCATGGCGGCTTGGGTATCGCTACTGCGGGTGCTGGCGGGCAGCTTGCTTATGGGGAGTTTTCTTACGCCTGGATTTTTTCTCAGCGTAAGTGGCGCGCTATGCAGCATCGCCATATTGGGTATTAGCCAGTATTTACCGGCGCGCTGGTTCGGCCCGGTCACCCACAGTATCTTCGGTGCATTTGCACACATTGCTGGCCAATTACTATTGGTGTATTTCTGGCTCATTCCGCATACCGGGTTGGCTTACTTAATTCCTATCTTTGCTACAGCAGCATTGTTGTTTGGTACAGTCAATGGCCTGATCGCGGCACACTACCTGAATGCACCAAACACTGGGTCCGAAACGCCAAAATTGACTGGTTAAAAAGCACATGAAAACTATCGTACTCGCTCTAACCGGCGCCTCCGGTTTACCTTACGCCATGCGGCTGCTTGAGTGCCTGCTCCAAGGCGGTCAGCGCGTCCATCTGGTCTATTCACAAGCTGCACAAATAGTCGCCAAACAAGAGTTGGATTTCGTATTACCCAACCGTCCGCAAGATGCGGAAAAAATCTTGGCCGAACGACTCGGCAAAGTCAGCGGTGAGTTACGCGTATTTGGGCGTGATGACTGGTTTGCGCCCATGGCCTCCGGCTCGAATCCTGGCGATGCGATGGTAATTTGCCCCTGCACTATGGGTACGCTGGCGGCGGTGGCGGCGGGGTTAAGCGACGACCTCATCACCCGTGCAGCCGACGTCATGCTCAAGGAGAGGCGCCCGTTGATTTTAGTGCCGCGCGAAACGCCGTTTTCCACCATCCATCTGGAAAATATGCTCAAGTTGAGCCATGCCGGTGCGGTCATCCTGCCGCCCAATCCGGGTTTTTATTATCACCCGCAAAGCGTGCAGGATTTGGTAGATTTTGTGGTAGCAAAAATACTGGATCACTTGGGTGTGGAGCATAGGTTAGTGAAGCGGTGGGGAGAGGGATAACAGGCTGTGCTGAGGATCGAAACATCACTACTACAGGTGTGATATTCGAATTCTCAGCAATTTTCCTCAACGGTTCTTGCGTGTAGGTTGACCAGCTTGAATCCCGTGCTGATCCAGCTTATAGAGGCTCACACACATAACAAATTTGCCACATCGCCAGTAGCGGAAGATTGATCTGCGTCACGCCCAATATTCGCAAGAAATTCTTAACATCCTCTGATCCTGCAATCAGCGTGCTGAACGCAGATAGAACAGGTTGCGGGTTTTCCTCCATGATTTGCACCTTCCGCATGATCTTGTACCCAGCCTGCTGGCAGGCGTCTTCAAATGATCCTGGCGTAAAAAAACGGATATGCGTTACATCCAGCAAACCCATCAACTCATAATCGAATCGAATCGATTCGAAAGTAGTCCGCCAATAATGGAACGATGTCCCATATTTGGAATTTGAAATACACACTTTCCTCGCTCGGATAACAAATCCTTCGCCAAAACCATGGCTTCCCACGGGTCGTACATGTGTTCAAGCACATCAGCAAATGAAATAACATCGAAGCCGCCCGGGTAGTCTGCCTTGAGCCCGCCGATTGCCGCATCAAAAGTACTTGAATAGACGCGGTCACAAACCTGTTCTGCGTCCTTTGCGGCAAACGCATTCATTTCAACACCAACACAAACGGCACGGCTGTTAAGACCTTTCTTGACTGCCGCTATCAATTGTCCGCGATTGCATCCCACTTCCAGATAGGTCGATGGTGCCAACTCGACACATATTTTTCTGACATCTTCAGGAACAAAATGTGCCTGGTAGGGCGCATCGCCAGACTCATGGATTCGAAGCATCTCGTAGGGGCTGAGTTTCTTGTTCATAACAAAATAGCACTCGTATGCGGCAAGGTTCTCATTGTCCCTTGAACCATTCATCCGGTAAACAGCCCGACCAAGCCATCTGCCATCTTATAAATATCAAGATTGCGATTTTTTTCGGCTCCCTTGTGCGCATCACCGTTTCTCTGCCTGGCATCAGCTAGAGTTACGACTGGATATACATCAAGTGCCAGCATCTTCCGTTTGCCTCCGTGGCAACAATCGAATCGTCAATATGTACCGCCGTTGTTGTGGGCAAATAAAGTCACTCTTTTTTTAAACTCCTGGATTCACCCGGTGACACAGGTGATGCCCTCCTGTAAAGTGAGAACAGCTTGCAAGAGAAACTTCGTGTCGCACTTAAATTGTCTATCCCTTATCACCCAAGTTCAGCAGGCACATAATGAAAAGAATACTCGTAACCGGTGGGGCTGGATTTTTAGGGTCGCATCTATGTGAGCGGCTGCTGGCAAGTGGTTCAGATGTATTGTGTGTTGACAATTTTTTCACGGGTAACAAGGAAAATATCAAACATCTGCTGGGGCATCCCCATTTTGAATTGATGCGGCACGATGTTACTTTTCCGCTGTATGTGGAAGTTGACGAAATTTACAATCTGGCCTGTCCTGCATCACCGGTACATTACCAATTTGATCCGGTACAAACCACCAAGACAAGTGTGCATGGCGCTATCAACATGCTGGGCCTGGCCAAGCGGGTAAAGGCGAAAATCCTCCAGGCAAGCACGAGCGAGGTGTATGGCGACCCGGAAGTTCAACCCCAGTCGGAGGCGTATTGGGGCAGGGTCAATCCGATTGGTATTCGCAGTTGTTACGATGAAGGCAAGCGCTGCGCTGAAACGCTTTTTTTTGACTACTGGCGACAGCACCATTTGCGGATCAAAGTGGCACGAATCTTCAACACTTACGGGCCGAGGATGCAGCCTGGTGATGGCCGTGTGGTCAGCAATTTCATTGTTCAGGCCCTCAACGGGGATGACATCACAATTTATGGTGATGGTAGCCAGACCAGAAGTTTTTGCTACGTTGACGATTTGATTGATGCATTGATCTTAACCATGGGTACCGGCGATGAATTTACCGGGCCTGTCAATATTGGAAACCCTTCGGAAATTTCGATTCTGGAGTTTGCCAAAATAGTAATTGAGCTGACCGACTCAAAGAGCAAATTGGTTTTCAAACCTCTGCCCCAGGACGATCCCAAGCAAAGACAACCCGACATCGACCTGGCAAAAAGCCAGCTAGATTGGTACCCAAGGGTTGACCTGATCAATGGCTTGAAAAAAACAATCGCTTATTTCAAAATCTAAATATCCATTCAAAGGTGGCCACCATATGAAGGTTGCGATTATTACGCCGTACTACAAAGAGTCGGACGCAATCCTGCGCCGATGCATCGAAAGTGTATTGGCGCAGACACATCAAGATATAAAGCATTACCTCATTTCTGACGGACATCCCAAGCCGGATGTCACTTCAGGCGTTAAGAATCTGTCTTCTATCAATCTGCCGGTCGCTCATGGCGACTATGGATGTACTCCCAGAAGTGTGGGTGCCATCTGCGCCTTGAACGAGGGTGCCGATGTTGTTTGCTTCCTGGATGCGGATAATTTGTACGAACCCAATCATGTGACGAGCTTGGTGAATGTTTATGAACAAGCGCAGGCGAAGGGGGAAGTGCTGGATGCGGTATTTTCTTACCGATACATTTTTGTGCCTGGACATGAGCACCTGCGCCTTGAAGATACGGAGGATTTGCAGCATACCCATGTAGACACAAACTGTATGTCGTTTGCCCGGTCTGCAGCTTTTATGTGGACCATGTGGGGCATGATTCCCAATGCCTGGGTATCAATATGTGACCGTGTGATGTTTGATATGTTCAAGCTCAATCAGCTCAAAAGTGCATGGACTGGACTGCACACAGTCTTGTACGAATCCAACTGGCGTGCCCACTACGTGCAAGCCGGGTTACCGATTCCTACTCATGGCTTGCACGATGGCTCGGTGAGAAACATCGTTAGCCCTTCAGCCGAGGAAGTATTCGCGCGACTGCGGGTGAAGTAGCTGCGCCCTACACGGAGACCAGTTTGACGGAATGCGTTTCATTGGCTCTTGTTGAATGGGGCCTTGAGTTGTAGCGGAATATATGAACAGAAATGGATGGTAAAATACAGAACGGTGGAGCGGGCGATGGGAATCGAACCCACGGCTCTAGCTTGGGAAGCTAGGGTATTACCATTATACGACGCCCGCATGTAGAATGGATGTTACCTTAACACGACCAGAATTTGAAAGTGATTTCAGTCTCAATTAACGGCGAAGTTCGCCAATTCGATAATCCTATTTCCGTCGCTACGCTCCTCGAACAGATGCAACTGACTGGCAAGCGTATCGCGCTGGAACGCAACGGTCAAATCTTGCCGCGCGGACAATTCAACCAACAACTGCTGGCAGATGGCGACCGACTTGAAATCGTTGTCGCAGTCGGCGGCGGTTAATTACGGAACACATTAATGAACAAAGACACATTGCTCATCGCGGGCAAAAGCTATAACTCGCGCCTCTTAATTGGCACCGGCAAATACAAGGATTTTACCGAGACGCAGGCGGCGGTGGAGGTCAGCGGCGCCGAGATTATCACCATTGCCATTCGTCGTAGCAACATCGGGCAAAACCCGAACGAGCCGAATCTGCTGGACATTCTGCCGCCATCGAAATACACCCTGCTGCCCAACACGGCGGGGTGCTACAGCGCGGACGACGCCGTGCGCACGCTGCGACTCGCACGCGAGCTGCTGGACGGGCACAGTTTGGTCAAACTGGAGGTGCTGGGTGATCCGCAATCGCTTTATCCGAATGTGGTGGAGACCCTTGCCGCCGCAAAAACGCTGGTGGCGGATGGCTTTCAGGTGATGGTGTATACCTCGGATGACCCCATCATCGCAAAGCAACTGGAAGACATTGGCTGTGTCGCCATCATGCCGTTGGCTTCGCTGATCGGCTCCGGCATGGGCATCCTCAATCCGTGGAATTTGCAGCTCATCATGGATCGCGTGCAAGTGCCCGTTATTGTGGATGCGGGAGTGGGCACTGCTTCAGACGCGGCCATCGCCATGGAGCTCGGTTGCCATGGGGTGCTGATGAATACCGCCATTGCCGCCGCACAACAGCCGGTATTGATGGCCTCTGCCATGAAGCTGGCCGTGGAGGCTGGCCGTATGGCCTTCCTGGCCGGGCGCATGCCAAAGAAATTTTATAGCGCCTCGCCCAGCTCACCTACCAGCGGATTAATAAATTGATTCCTCAGCGCTCCTCGCACATTCGCAGCTATGTGCTGCGACAAGGGCGCATCTCCAATGCGCAACAGCGTTGTCTCGATGCGCTCCTGCCGATTTATGGCATTCCCTACCTCCCTCAACCGCTGGACTTGGAAAATGTCTTCGGCAGAAGTGCGACTAAAATACTTGAGATCGGCTTCGGCATGGGTGAGACCACTGCCGCCATCGCCCAATCGCATCCGCAAAATGATTATCTTGCCCTTGAGGTGCACACCCCAGGTGTAGGCAGTTTGCTCAAACAGATTGAAGAATCAGGCTTGAAAAATATCCGCATCATTCAGCATGATGCCGTTGAAGTGCTGCGCGACATGCTGGCCGATGACGTGCTGGACGGCGTTCAAATTTTTTTCCCTGACCCTTGGCACAAGACACGCCACAACAAGCGTCGCCTCATTCAGCCTCCGTTTGTGGCGCAACTGGTAAAGAAAATAAAACCGGGTGGATATATTCATGTCGCTACCGATTGGCAGGATTACGCTGAACAGGTACTCGCCGTGTTGAGCGGCGAAAAATCACTGGAAAATACCGCGGCGAATTATGCTCCGCGCCCGGCTTATCGCCCGCTTACTAAATTTGAACAGCGCGGGCTGCGTCTGGGGCATGGCGTTTGGGACTTGGTGTTCAAGAAACTCTAATTAAATCCCTGAGTCATCGCGGGCTGGCAACTCCACACAACCTTACTTGCGCAAAAAAATCTGTAGCAAGTCATTCAAAAAGCGCCGCCCCAACTCGGTCGGTGCGATGCGCTGAAGGCCACGTTCAATCAGGCCGCGTTGCTCGGCCTGCTCCAGTTCACGGCGGATCAGCAGCAACGACAAGCTGGTACGCTCGGCAAATAGCGCGTCAGCAAAACCTTGATTCAAGCGCAATGCATTCATCATGAATTCAAACGGCAACTCTTCGCGCTTCACTGTATGTTCGGTCTGCACCGGCAAACCCTGCGCTACCTGTTGCAGATAGGCTTGCGGCTGTTTATACCGCACTTGTCGCAGCACCTTGTCCGGGAAACTCAGCTTGCTGTGCGCGCCCGCGCCTATGCCCAGATAATCACCAAATTGCCAGTAATTCAGGTTATGGCGTGCCTGTTTTTTTGGCTGTGCGAAAGCCGAAGTTTCGTAATGTTGATAGCCGTGCGCGCTGAGTATTTGTTCAATATCCTGCTGCATGGCGCTGCACAGATCATCGTCCGGCAAGGCGGGCGGATAACGATGAAAAAGTGTATTCGGTTCCAGCGTAAGGTTGTAGCAGGACAAATGTTGCGGTGCAAATTCCAGTGCGGCATGCACATCCTGCGCCGCTTCCGCCTGTGTTTGCTGTGGCAAGCCATACATTAAATCCAGATTAATGTTGTCAAAATGCTGTTGCGCGATTTCTACTGCTCGTCGCGCCTGGGACGCATCGTGGATACGTCCCAGCGCCTTGAGGTGAGTATCGTTGAAACTCTGAATGCCGAGCGATAGGCGATTGACACCGGCATCACGGAAGCCCGTAAACTTATCTGCCTCCACTGTGCCTGGATTGGCTTCCAAAGTAATTTCCGCGCCATGATCCAGCGGCAACAACATGCGTACTGCAGAGAGAATTTGTTCCATAGCCTGCGCAGAAAACAAGCTGGGCGTACCACCACCGATGAATATGGTGTATACCTTGCGCCCCCAGATTTGCGGTAGAGCCAGCTCCAGATCGCGCACTAACGCCGCCACGTATTCCTGCTCTGGCAGAATCTCACGCGCCTCATGCGAATTAAAATCACAATAAGGGCATTTACGCACACACCACGGAATATGGATGTACAAAGACAACGGCGGTAAAGCCTTAAAACTGACCTCTTGCGTCGTAGAGTCGAGTGGGTGTAAAAGCTCAATATTCATGGGTACGTCGAGAAATACCATCAACAATATTTGGAAAAACGCGGGCAAGGTCGCTGCCATTAGAAATGGCGGGCGGGCGACTTTATCTGCTGCTGCACACGACCGGAATACCGAGCGTTGTTTGTAATTCCGTTATTCTCAATACGCCGCTATTTGCAACCTTTGTAGCAGAATATGCAGTGCTTGTGCACGGTGGCTGATCTGCGCCTTCTCGTCGCGGCTCAATTCCGCACTCATCTTGTTAAGCTGCGGCAGCCAGAACAGCGGATCGTAACCAAAGCCTCCTTCGCCGAGCATCTGCTGCGCAATTTCGCCATGCCATTCGGCTTCCGCAATCAGTGGCTGCGGATCGTCAGCATGGCGTACCAGCACTAACACGCAATAATAATGCGCACGTCGGTCAGCCACGCCTTCCATCGCTTGCAACAATTTTTCATTGTTGCGCGAATCCGATTTCGGCTCGCCCGCATAACGCGCGGACTGCACTCCCGGTGCGCCGCCCAAAGCAGCTACGCATAGTCCAGAGTCATCCGCCAGCGCAGGCAGGCCACTGATACGACTGACATGACGCGCCTTGGCCAGCGCATTCTCAATGAAAGTGCAGTGGGGTTCTTCAGCCTCGTCAATGCCAAGTTGCGCCTGCGTCAGTATCTCGATGCTGAGTGACGCAAGTGTTAACTGCAACTCGCGCAACTTTCCCGGATTGTTGGAGGCAATAACCAGCTTATGCATGGTGCGTTATTTCGCCAGCGCCGCGCGCTGCATCTCAATTAACTGCGCAATGCCGGATTGCGCCAAATTGAGCATGGCATCCATCTCAGTGCGGCTGAAAGCATGACCCTCTGCCGTACCCTGCACCTCTATGAAATGCCCCGCACTGGTCATCACCACATTCATGTCGGTATCACATAAAGAATCTTCGGCGTAGTCAAGATCAAGCACCGCCATACCCTGATAAATACCCACCGAAATCGCAGCGACGAAATCACGTAATGCATTTTCCTTGATCAACCCTTGCTTGACCAATCCGCTGACGGCGTCGTGCAAAGCGACAAAAGCGCCGGTAATACTGGCCGTGCGCGTCCCGCCATCGGCCTGAATCACGTCGCAATCCACTTGGATGGTGCGCTCGCCCAATTGTTTCAAATCCACCACAGAGCGCAAACTACGTCCGATCAGACGCTGGATTTCCTGCGTGCGGCCAGACTGTTTGCCCTTGGCTGCTTCGCGCCCCATGCGGCTACCGGTAGAACGCGGCAACATGCCGTATTCCGCCGTAACCCACCCCTCACCTGAGCCTTTTTTATGAGGCGGCACACGCTCCTCCACGCTGGCGGTGCAAATCACTTTTGTGTCGCCACATTCGATCAGCACCGAACCTTCGGCATGCTTGGTGTAATGACGCGTGATTAGAATGGAACGAAGCTGATCGGTTTGCCGCTGACTGGGACGCATAAAAATAATCCAAAAATGAAATGGCACGCATTATAGCTTGCGCCGCCAAGGCCATCAGGATTAGTCTGAAACGATTGTTGCAGACTCGTTTGGAATTTTATATAACAAATTTCACACTATCCAATCGTCATATAATGCACATGCTGTAGTCCAATTCATAAGCAGGGCATAAATAAATCAGGCCCTTGTTTAACATTGAAATCGGGTTGAGCAACCACCCAAACTATATTATCTGGAGTCCCAATGATTTTTAGCATGACCGGCTTTGCCACTGCCGCAACAGAACTCGACACCGGATCGCTTGCAGTGGAACTGCGTGCGGTCAATCACCGTTACCTCGATCTCCAGATACGCATGCCAGATGAGCTGCGCATGCTGGAGCCCCTATTGCGCGAGACCCTTGCTGCGCAACTGACGCGCGGCAAGGTGGAATGCCGTATCGGTTTCGCTCCTCGGCCCTCTGTACAAAATCCGGCACAGCTCAATCAGCCCCTTGTACAACAACTGGCTCAATGGAGCGACGAAGTGCAAGCCATCTTGCCCGAAGCAGATGGCTTGAGCGTCGCCGATGTGTTGCGTTGGAATGGTGTGTTGCAAAGTGCGGCTATACCGACCGACACACTGCAAACTATGGTGCCCGAACTGCTGCATCAAGTACTGCGCGAATTCACCGCAGCACGTGGACGCGAAGGCGACAAGTTACAAGATTTTCTGTTGCAGCGCATAGAACAAATCGAAACTTTATGCACCCTGGTCGCACCGCGCATCCCGACGGCCATTGCAGCGTATGAAGAAAAACTGGCCGGGCGTTTGCGCATAGCGCTGCAAACGGGTGATGATGAACGCGTGCGGCAGGAAATCACACTGTTCGCCAGCAAGATTGATGTGGATGAAGAGTTGTCGCGTCTGCAAACTCATCTGGTCGAAATGAAGCGAGTGCTGGTTAAAGGCGGCACAGTAGGCAAACGGCTGGATTTTCTGATGCAGGAACTACACCGCGAGGCGAACACGCTAGGCTCAAAGTCCGTCGACGCAGAAGTATCGCGTGCGTCCATGGAAATGAAGCTATTGATTGAGCAGATGCGTGAACAGATACAGAACTTGGAATAGGTTTAATACTGTTGCAGGTCATGTGATGTATTTATAGCTCCCCGTTACTTAAACAATGAGTTATCAAATAAGCGCCTGTTTTTTGCACCTTATAAGTACTTTTTCTGGCATTTTTTAAGGTGTCTATATTACATAAGCCTTCTGGAGATGCACATGGAATTCAGTCCGGTATTCTTTCTCTTGCAGCAAGAGTGCTATTTGACTGATAGCTGCCTCACTACCGGCCTTACTGCGCTGCGAAACGCCCATGTTGGCGACAAAGGGCGCTTCTACTCAGCCTTTTTCAATCTTGGTACGGGCCTGGAGCGCTTAATGAAATTGGTCATGGTGCTCGATCACATGACCCACAACCAACTCAAGGCACCAAGCATTAATGGAATGCGAGCTTATGGCCACAATTTATTAACTCTGTATTCGAGCGTCGAGAACGTAGCCAATAGTTCAACGCAGACGCCATTCACTCCGTTGGTTCCGAGCTCAACCGGGTATCAAATACTTCAACTGTTGAGTGAGTTTTCGGACGGAACTCGATATGCAAACTTGAACCAGCTCTCGGGTAATTCCATAGGCACAGATCCGCTAGTTAAATGGAACAAGATATTGTTACGGATCGTTGAAACTGAGGTCTCAAAACAGCAGCAAAACAAAGTGCAAATACAGTCTGCTCAAATTGCGGGTGTTCTGGGAGACACATGTTTTGCCATTGCGCACGATCTTGAGGGGCGCACTATGTCCCTAGAGCGTATCTACGCTGAACCAAGGCTTCATGAGCTTGCAGCCCGAAGCGCCGTGTGGCATTTGGTCCAGCTAATTGCTGCAATTCGAGAAGTCGTTGTGGCTGTTGGCGATCAAGCGACTGTAGTTAGCCAAGCCAAAACCATGGATGTTATGAACATACCGATGATGAACGAATTTCTCACCTTCGCATGGTTAAACAAAGCATGGGTCATGAAGAAGAAAAGGTGGCCGTAGTGGTCAGAAGGCTAACTCTGCAAAGCGCGGGGTTAGTTCTAACATTCAATCAAAATACTGAAATGTTAGAACTGACTTCATAACTAGGGTCAGAGTAAACCTAAAGCTTCTGTTATGCCATATTAAATTATTCACTTCGCTAAATTTACTCTAACCCCAGCCATGTAACTATTGGCAGCCTTGGCCAATGCGGTCATAGGCGGTAAACATTTCCGAATCGAACAGTACGGCGTCGGCCTTATTAATTTCCTTCATCCGACCTTCCGCGTCTTTTTCGTGGGACACGTCCGGATAATATTTGCGCGCCAGTTTGTGGAAAGATTTCTTGATCTCTTCCGCCGTGGCATCACGCGATATGGCCGGTATCTTGTAATAGTCCTGATATTGCATGAATCTCTCCAGAATATTTCTGACCCATAAACTCTATATGGTCAGATTTTTCCACTTTCAAGCACTTGAAAATCTATGTTCGTGTCCACAGATTGCGGGGTATGGCAATCCTGCCAGCATTTACCCGTTGAAAGGAGACATCATGCATTATCGAGGTATTTTTCCCCGCGATCTGTTCACGGAACTGGAGCGATTGCAGCGTGAGTTTGACGGCTCTCCCAGCATTCGCGGTGCGGCGCCAGGCTATCCGGCCATGAATGTTGGCACAACACCGAAGTCGGTTGAGGTCTATGCCTTTGCGCCCGGCATGACACCGGAGGCATTCGATGTGCAAGTCGAGAATGGCGTGCTGACCATCAGTGGCGAGCGCAAAAACAGTGTGCCGCCTGAGGGAGCGACCATACATATTGGCGAACATTTCTCCGGCCGTTTCCGACGTGTCGTATCGCTGCCGGACGACATCGAGCCGAATTCAACGACGGCCAGTTATCGCGATGGCGTGCTACACGTCTGCGTGGCGCGCAGGGAAGCTGCCCAATCGCGCCGGATTTCGGTTCAATGAGAAAGGAGAACACCATGAACGAGAAAGTCATCAAGCGTGAAAATGCGAGTGAAGAGAGTGCAGCCATGCGCCCTGCAGTGAACGTGGTTGAAGATGCGACCGGTATCACGCTGTATGCCGATCTACCTGGAGTGCCAAAAGAAAAGTTGTCCATCCATGTGGAAGGCGACAATCTGATTCTGGAAGGCGAGCTGGAAATAAATTCCCCGCCGAACATGGAGGCGATCCACGCTGAAGTCGATCTGTCGCGTTACCGCCGGGTATTCACCCTGTCGCGGGAACTGGATGGCGAAAAGGTATCGGCAGGATTCCGACATGGCGTGCTGGAATTGCGCATTCCGAAGGCCGAGCATGCCCAGCCGCGCCGAATCGTAGTGCAGGCTACCTGATCTCATCACCCGGCGGTGGATTCACTCCACTGCCGGATATATAGATAGGAGGTTCATCATGCACATTGAAAGAATTTAAGGGCACCTCTAAAAATTCAGATTTCGTCACAATACGTTGTTGCTCACAAAAAATGTTTCCTTACATATCAATTATATGCTGCGTCAACATTTTTTATTCGCGCCTAGTCTTGTTTAGAACTCTTAATTTTTAGAGGTGCCCTTAAGAGAACATTGGGGCTGCTAGCCCCTTTGATTTCCCTCACCCCAACGTCTTGAACACCACCTCTTGCACATCCTTGGACAAGCCTTTGGTTGCGGCGACTTTCTGCAACGCAGCCTGCATCTGTTGTTTCAGCGCGGGCTGGTATTTTTTCCAGTGATCCAGCGTGCGTACCAAACGTGCGGCCACCTGCGGATTGAGCTTGTTCAACGCGATCACCTGTTCTGTCCAGAAGGCATAGCCGCTGCCATCCGCTGCATGGAACTGTGACGGATTGCCGTTGCAGAAACTGGAGATCAGGCTGCGTGCGCGGTTGGGATTTTTCAGCGTGAACGCGGGATGGGTCATCAGCTTGCGCACCGCTGTTACGTCGGTATGCATCGCGACCGCCTGCAGGCTGAACCATTTGTCCACCACCAGAGCCTCGTTTTTGAAATCCCGATAGAAGTTTTTCAATGGCTGCTGTGCCGTCTTGCTGCCGGTGTTGACCAGCGCCATCAGCGCGGCCAGGCGGTCGGTCATGTTGTCGGCTGCGTCGATCTGCGCGTGGGCCAGTTGCAACGTGGATTCATCTTCCCAACCTAAAAGATAAGACAGGCACAGGTTCTTCAGGCCGCGCTTGCCGGCCGATTTTGCATCGGGGCTGTATTTGCCGGGGGTCAGGTTGGCTGCATAGACGGCGATGAAATCGGACTTGAGTTTCTCAGAGATCGTCTTGCGCATGAACTGGCGCGCAGTGTGGATCGCCTGCGGGTCGATCACATCGCACTGTTCGGCCAGCATCAATTCCGAAGGCAGCGTCAGCACCACTTCACGGAAAGACGGATCCAGCGCCGTGTCGTTGAGCGTGGTACGCAAGGCGTTGATGAACAGCTCATCCAGCGTCAGCGCTTCACCCGCCTGCACCTGTTTGATCAGATTCAACAGACGTTGCATCGCCAGGCGTTGCCCGGCCTCCCAGCGGTTGAAGGCATCGCTGTCATGCGCCATCAGCTGCGCCAGCTCCTGGTCGGAATAGTCATATTCCATCTCCACCGGCGCAGAGAAGTTGCGCAGCAAGGAAGGCGTGGGTTTTGTGCTGACGCGGTTAAAGATGAAAGTCTGTTTTGCCTTGGTCAGCTCCAGCACGCAGGTGGTGGTAGGTTTATTGATCTGGCTCGATTTGAACGGGACTCCCGTTCGTGCTGAGCTTGTCGAAGCACGAGCATCCAACCGCATTTCGACAGGCTCAATGCGAACGGATTCTTGGATAAACGGAGCCGGATCAATAGTAGCATCGTCAAGAGTCAGCGCCATGTCGCAGCCCCGGTCATCGAGTAGGCCAACCGCAACGGGGATATGGAAAGGCAGCGGCTTCTTTTGTCCAGCGGCGGGCTTGCAGCGCTGGCTGAGCGTCAATTCATAGGTCTGTTTGGCCGCGTCGTAGTGGCTTTGCACTTTGAGCTGCGGCGTGCCGGGCTGGCTATACCAGCGCTCGAACTGGCTCAGGTCGCGCCCACTGCTGTGTGCCATCGCCGCGCGGAAATCGTCGCAGCTAACCGCCTGCCCGTCATGCCGTGCAAAGTACAGGTCCATGCCTTTGCGGAAGCCTTCACGCCCCAGCAGGGTCTGATACATGCGCACCACCTCGGCCCCTTTTTCATAAATCGTGACCGTGTAGAAATTGCTGATCTCCACAAAACTGTCCGGCCGCACCGCATGCGCCATCGGCCCCGCATCTTCGGAAAACTGCACCTGGCGCAGCATGCGCACATTTTCGATGCGACTCACCGCGCGACCGCTGTCCGTGCCGATCATGTCGGCGGAGAATTCCTGGTCGCGGAACACGGTGAGGCCTTCCTTCAACGACAACTGAAACCAGTCGCGGCAGGTCACGCGGTTGCCGGTCCAGTTATGAAAATATTCATGGCCGACCACCGCCTCGATATTGGCGTAATCGGTGTCGGTGGCGATGCTGGGGTTGGCCAGCACATACTTGGTGTTGAAAATATTCAGGCCCTTGTTTTCCATCGCGCCCATGTTGAAGTCGCCCACCGCAACGATCATGAACCGGTCCAGATCCAGCTCCAGCCCGTAACGCTCCTGATCCCAGCGGATGCTGTGCTTGAGCGATTCCATCGCATGCTGCGTCTTGTCCAGATTGCCTGGCTCCACCCACACTTGCAGCAGCACTTTTCGTCCACTATTTAATTTGAATTTTTCTTCCTGGCACACCAGCTTGCCTGCCACCAGCGCAAACAGATAGGAAGGTTTTTTGAATGGGTCTTCCCACTTGGCATAGTGGCGGCCTTTGGGCAGGTCGCCCTGTTCGATCAGGTTGCCATTGGACAGCAACACCGGATATTTTTTTTTGTCGCCGCGCAGCATCACCGTGTATTTCGCCATCACGTCCGGGCGATCGGGGAACCAGGTGATCTTGCGAAAACCTTCGGCCTCGCATTGGGTAAAGAAATTGCCGTTGGAGACATACAGACCCATCATCGAAGTATTCTTCGCAGGCTCAACCAGTGTCTCGATTTCCAGCGTGATCTCGTCCGGTGCGTTGGCGATGCGCAATTTCCCATCTGCTATTGAGTAACCCTTAACACCTTTGCGGAGCGTCTTGCCGTTCATGCGCAAGGCCACCAGCTTCACGCCGTCGCCCAGCAGCTCCACATCCTTGTTGGGCGATGCGCTATTGCGCTGCAGGGTGATGCGCGTGGACACACGCGTTGCCGCTGGGTCGAGATCGAAACCGATTTCAACGGTGTCCACCCAATAAGCCGGGGCAGTGTAGTCTTTGCGATGGATGGTGACGGGTGTGTTCAGGGTCGGGTTCTGGTTCATGATCGGAAGGTCAAGAGGGAGTGAGAAGAAGCGGATTTTAACAGGGTTGCCTCTGGCAGCCTGTCTGCTTGAGTCAATGGCGTCTGTCGCTATTGATTTTACGGTAAATCGATGCTGCCTCCCCTTAACTGATGTATTGTTTCCGATAGTCACAAATATGAACTCGCGGTATTTATTTCGCTTCCAATATCTGCGCGCCTCCTTTTTGAGATTTTAATGTCGCCTGGAATTGTGATTTGGTTTGTGCGAGTTCCCTGCTATGCAACGTTGTTGAGAGGCTTCTCATACTCATCAATAATTCTGCCAATACCTCAACAAGCATGGCTTCCTCGGCCTTCGAAAAGGACCCGAGCATATAAGCAATTCTCAATTTTATAAAAGCTATCGAAGCAAGGTATGGCTTGTCGTTAATCAGTGGTAGCAGGCTTCGTATAACATCAAAACGTTTATCTAATCTCAATTCAAAATAAACAATCGCGGCAAAAATGCGAATTAAACTAGGATTATTTTGGTCAGTCTGAACACTTAGTAATGTCCGACCTAATTTTGCGGATCCGATTGCTTCATAACAAATCATCAGCGCCATTTGGGGTATATACATAAGTGGCAGTTGCGAGCCTAACTTACTAAATTCAGGTGGCAACTCCCCTTTTTCTCTGGCGGTCTCCGCCTGAACCATCAGCTCGGCAAGTAGCACTCCCCAAAATCGAAAAATCTGTGTAGTAATCACAAGTTTTGCATTATCGTCAGCTTTAACAAGCTCAGAGTTTCTCAATACACGCGAAAGTAAATCCAGCAAGTCTCCAGGAGCGTAGTGCTCATGGCGCTTATCAATTGCAACAGGACATTGATCGTCATCGAGGTTTGTTGTTTTAATGGTTCCGTCTAATACACGCTCTTTTGCTTCATCATCTAGCTTGGACTCCTCCAGCCCCTTTCTTATTTCAATTTTTGATAAATCAGAATTTGTTGAAAAAGGAGCCGGCAACTTATCAAATCCTGCTAAATCAAACTGGGGTGCGATTTGTGCAAAACATTCCTCTGAAAGTTTTGTAAGCAATGAAAGAAGTTTTTCGTCGTCTCGCTTTATAGCGGTATATGTATCAATTTCTCGCGAAAACCTCAGCACGTTATCTGGGTGGATAACATCTTCATAAAACTCCTTGCTATCCGTCATTCTTAAAGCGGCAAAATATTCAAAGAAACAACGATACTTAAATCCAATACCGCCATTGTTCTCAAAAAGAATACCCCTGCGAATTAACTCATTCAGCACGTCAGAAACGGACAAATGCAAGAACTTAAGGTCAAATTTACTTTTAAAATAGTCAATAGCCACCGCTTCAAGGACCATCCGTGCAGCCGAATGCTTCCATTCCTTTGTAAAATATTCTGCCAAGTGGCCAAGAAAATGCTCTAAGTTCCTTTCGTCCAAATCACTTCGTTTACCTGCGCCCCCAAGTCTCCCTAATAAGCCGCGAACAAATGTCTGAATTAAAACCGCTTGATTCACTGGCTCAAAACTGATCTCCGACTCACGCATCCAAAGTAAAACAGACACCAGAAATGGCGAAACTGGGGCGTTAATCCTTTCAACTGTGGCCATAATTTGTTCAGCAAGTTCATTAACCTCGGCTGGTGATTTCCTCATCCATCGCGCAATCAATTCTTTTACTTGCTTTCGCTTAAAATATTTCAAGTGTAAAGTTTCGGCATCAAAACCAAGGGTGCTTTGAAAATCAATCGGACGGCGAATGGGATCGAAAAAGGCCGCGCCAATTATTCGGTTACCTGGGTGCCCCACTAAAAACTGCCGAAATATTGCGGTGCGCTCAACATCATCAACGTTAAGGTTATCCACTAACAGCAAAGCTTTGCTTGCCTTAAGCGCGGAGCGTAT
The DNA here is from genome assembly GCA_003402375.1 of Candidatus Nitrotoga sp. CP45. Lineage (GTDB taxonomy): Bacteria > Pseudomonadota > Gammaproteobacteria > Burkholderiales > Gallionellaceae > Nitrotoga. The sequence goes on along the minus strand of QFXJ01000049.1, from coordinate 9,028 downwards.
TTGCTTTATCTCGATAGCTGAGCCCGAACTTTTTCGAATTGCTTCAAATACGGTAAAAACCGTATGCCCGATGTCTGAAAAATTAATGCAAAGAGGCAGCCATCCTTTAAAGTATCTGCCACCAGGCAGTGACTCAACAGCAAGATAGTTAATCAGAGTTGACTTACCTGATTCCTTTCTGCCGTAGAAAATCACGTTGCCACAGCCCTTGATAACTTCATCTATCGAAATAACCTCTACCGAATCATCTGCATCACTGCCAACCCCTCCCTCAATTACCGATTTTTGAATTGTCGGCACAACAAACAACTCCCTAATATTTTTGGGCGCGCCTGCTGCTGCGACTGCTGAAATTAACCTACCGTTAATTAATTCATGAAAAGCAGTTTCTGCCTCTTCCGAAAGAATTAGTTGCATTGCACCATGATCACCATGTATTGGAAATTCAATTTTTCCTTCTTCGGCAAAACGAAGCGCTTTGTCAAAAATACGCCTCTCGTCGTAATACTCGCGCATATCAACTTGAATAACCTTTCTATCAAAATCGGCAGTGATAATTGAATACCCGTTGAAATAGTCTCTATTGTGAAAAAGGCAACCCGCTTGTGCCTGCACAAATCGACCACTCAACCCAACCGAACTTACGGGATCGGTATAGTGTGCGTGGCCGTATAAAACTAGATCAAAATGCTGATGAAGCGAGCGAGTAACATTTGTTTTGTCTGTGGGTGATAGCCAGTCCAATGGATGATGGAACATGGCCAGTTGAAAATCACAATCTTTAAGCGTATCCGCAGCTTTCTCTACCTGACGTTCACCAATTATTAACTTCCCATGATCAAAATCTCGCCCTTTTCCAGATGCATGCCACGAAGAATTCAGCATGGCGATACCAACCTTACCAAATGGAAGCTCAATTATTTTCGTACGAAATATTTCTTTTGTTATGTCGGCATTATCAAGTAGATATTTTTCAAAATGAGAGAAACGCGCTTGTACAAATGCATGAGATGATTTTGGGTAATCATCTAGAAATTTATTTATTTCGTCCCTTGAATTCAGTCGCGACGATATGCCATCTTCAAAATATTCATTTAACTGTGCCAACTGCACATCGTGATTGCCAGCAACAATAAAAAATCGAGATTTATCTATCTGAGCGGAGGCTATGCTTAAGTCAATGAATTTTTCTTTCGCAACTTTAAAGGACTCTTCATCGTTACCATGCTTCACCATATCGCCAGTAAATGCAAACAAATCAAAAGCCATACCATCTTTAACTAAAGACGCAATATCTTTATTGAATGCATCCACTACTATCAAGCAATCCGTTGAGTTAGTAGCGTCGAAATGTAAATCTGAGCAGTGAATAATTCGAAGTTTTTTGGTCACGCTTACCTTCCTTTACTGAGAATAATTGGTGAGCTAAAGCGAGAGCGCACGGGGTCTACCATCGAATTTGCAAATGACGACCGTCAGATGAAAGCGTAGCATATCTCACTGACGGGGGTGTGGCTCCTGGGGTCAGCGAACTCGGTATAAGCTAAGGGGTTATAGCTAAAGGGGTCAGGTTCGAATTGTTTATTAAGTGATAGTAACCAATTAGGCCATGCGCCAGATCGGTGCAAAGAGAATGCAAGGAACTCGCGCCAACTGTTATGCGTTTCATTATCCGTTGATCGCGCAGGGGAATAGAATGATTGATCGGGCTGAATTCGATTGATCCTTACCTCAAGCCGTCTTGAGCATGAAGTCCACATGGATGGCATCGAACGGAAACACGATCATGCCATCATCTGTTTTTGACAGCAGCCCGGCGTTAAGCAATGTGGTTACGTCGCCATGCACGGCTTTTACGTCGCGCTCGACGCGACGCGACGCCTCGCGGATGGACATTGCGCCTGCACCTGTCATTGCGTTCAATAGTTCCCAGCGTTTGCCGGACAACACTTTGAATAGCAGTTCGGCCGATTCAAAGCTGATGCGCGGCGCGGTAGGCTTGCCGCTCTTCCATGTCTTGGTGAAATCGCCCAGCGTGTCTGTCAATGGTCGTAGATCAATCGTTACTGTTTTCATCGCGCCACCTCTTCACATCTTCAAAAAAATCCGCCACCAGCTTGTCAGCCGAAACAAAGCGGTATTTCACTTCCTTGCCACTCACGTGTTTATGATCGCCCTTGCCTGATTAGTTGTCATAACGCAGCACACACTTTCCGGCAACGACGAATGCCAGACGATATTTGTAGCGATGTTTGCTGCCGGAAAGCGGCTCGGGCACTTCCCACAGCACCAGCTCTGCAAAGGCCTGCTCCGCAACAGGAACGCGTCGGTTGAATAATTCGCGGGCTTTCATGTTGGAGACAATAACAACACGTTGACGTGTTGTCAAATTGAACAACACATGGGGTGCTTATTGACTCGGCCAGATTAAGTTTGAAGTCCGTTCGCCTTGAGCCTGTCGAAAGGTGAATGGGCTTCGACAAGCTCAGCCCGAACGGAGTTAACACTTCACCGTTCCGGATCAATAGAAATAAACTGAATTAAACGGACTCAACTTCGAATTGTTTTTGTACGTACCTCATAGGTTGGCGTAACGCATAACGCATGGGGCCAGATCTAACATTCCAACAAACTCAGTTATATTTCACAAATGGCTAGACCCCTCCGACTGGAATTTTCGGGTGCCCTTTATCACGTCACTATCACCTGCTAGTAGAGACGGTGGGCGGTAATCTATCCGGTGGGATGCGGCAATTGAACGGCCTATATACCCAGCGCTTCAATCGTCACCATGGCTTGGTTGGGCATCTTTTTCAGGGACGCTACAAGGCCATCCTGGTCCAAAAGGAAGCCTATTTGCTGGAGTTGACGCGCTATGTGGTGCTGAATCCACTGCGCGCCAACATGGTGGAATCGCTTGAGGATTGGCGCTGGAGCAGTTACCCCTCCCACACGGGGCAGGAGGCACCCCCTCCGTGGCTGGATACGGAATGGTTGCTTGGTCAGTTTGGTTCACAGCGGAGCAAAGCGCTCAGGGGCTATCGCCAGTTCGTGATGGCGGGCAGGGGTTTACCCAGCCCCATGCTGGAAACTCGCCATCAACTGTTGCTGGTTGACAATGCTTTCCTAGAACGCCACTGGCAGACAAAAAATCCAGAAGAGCTACGGGAAGTTTCAAAGGCCCATCGAAGATCGGTCGCTTTGTCGCTGGATGACTACCAGATGCGCCACCCGGATAGAGATCAGGCGATGGCTCAGGCTTACCTATCCGGTGCGTATACGATGGCAGAGATCGGGTGCCATTTCGGGGTACACTACATGACGGTAAGTCGCGCAGTGCGGAAGTTTGAAGAAGACCGAAAAAAAATGTTGTAATGTTTGAACTTACCCCGCGCTTTGACCCCGCGCTTTCAACTTTGAGGGGAGACCTCAGGGCCTGATCCCAATTCACCTTCTGGAATTCGGTGGTAAAAATTGGCATTGACTGGAGGAATCTGGTCAAGGATACTTTGGGTTGTGTGCTTGAATTTCCTATCCTTTCTAACCTTTATCCTTTCTAAAAAAATTTCAAATGCTGGCATTGCCAGACAAGGAAGCCCTCGTTCGTGAAAATGAATCTCCTTGACCCCGGACTGGCATCCACCAAGGGTCACCATTTCGATCTCGACTTGCGCCTTGCCCGCGCGCTTGCCCACCTGGGTCACGATGTCGAGGTACACGGCTTTGTCAGTCCAGATCCACACCTGCTGGAGATGGCCGGGGCATCGGGTATGGCGCTGCGTTCGACATTTCGCGTCCCGACCTATACGCCCCTGCCGCAAGGGCAGCCACCCATGCAGGCCTATGCGCAAATGGCACAGGTGACTGCCGCAGACCTGGCCCAGGTGCCGGTGTCAGACCTGTGGGTCTGGCCGACCATGGCACCCTATCAGCTTGCAGCGGCCCTGTCGCAAGCCGCCAATGTTGCGCAACTGGGTGGTATGTGGTGGACACCACGCTTTCCTCACGCCGTTGGCGCACGCAGTTGGGCCCATTCCGCCAGGCAGCTGATACTGGAGAAGCGTTCGATTACAATGGGTGCCTACGACCAGGCGCTTTGTCGGGCCTACCAAAGCTTTTCACCCGGGCTTGACGTGATCTGCCTGCCCTGTCCGCATGATGGTGCTGCCAATGATCGCCAGCCGTCAGTGTTGCGACGTATCGGTTTCTTCGGCCACCAGCGTGCATCGCGCGGGTTGGCTCTGGTGCCAGAGCTAGTGACGGCCTTGGTTCAGCGCGGTTTCCACGTCCTTGTGCAGGACAGCAGCCATTCGATTCAGGGCAGCAGCCACCCGAATGTGGAGGTGTTGCAGTACGTGCCAGACTTCGCTGCCGAGATTGCCCGTTGTGATCTGGTGATCTGGCCTTCGCGCTGGGAGGTCTATGTAGAGAGCTTTTCCGGGGTGATGAGCGAGTGTGTTGCCACCGGGGTTCCCATCATTGCACCTTCGGGCTGCTTGCCCGCCGAGGTGCTCGCCCGCTTTGGCAGTGGCACTTTTTTTCACGAGTTTTCTGTTGAGGCGATCATGGAAGCGGTTGAGCTGGCCGCACTGGAGTTCCCGGCCCTTGTTGCGCGCGCCCATGCGGCTGCCCGCCAGTGGCACGCTGAAAACGGCACCGATCGCCTTGCCGCCTGGATCGATACCCATGTCAGAGGATTATCATGAGAACAGCGCTTGTTTGTGGAGCGGGTGGCTTTATCGGCCATCATCTTGTCCGTGCGCTCAAGCGCGAGGGCATGTGGGTACGCGGCGTTGACCTGAAGCGGCCCGAATTTTCACCCAGCCCCGCGGATGATTTTGTATTGGCTGACCTGCGTGACGCAGCCAGCGCGCAAGCTTGCGTGGATCGGCACTTTGATGAGGTCTACCAGCTCGCGGCCGACATGGGGTGCCGGTTACCTGTTCAGCGGCGACAACGATGCCGTCGTCATGCGCAATTCGGCACTCATCAACCTCAACGTGCTGGAAGCGTGTCGTGTGTCGGGTGTTGGCCGGGTCTTTTTCTCGTCGTCCGCCTGCGTCTACCCCATGTGCAACCAGCAAGATCCGGACAACCCGACCTGCGCGGAGGCCGCAGCCTACCCGGCCGAACCCGACAGCGAATATGGCTGGGAGAAGCTGTTTGCCGAGCGTCTTTACCTTACCTATGCGCGCAACCATGGGCTGGTTTGCCGCATCGCGCGCTATCACAACATTTTTGGCCCCGAGGGAACCTGGCAAGGTGGCCGCGAGAAGGCACCGGCAGCCATTTGCCGCAAGGTGTCGATGACCACAGACGGAGGCGACATCGAGGTCTGGGGCGATGGCCTGCAGACGCGCAGTTTTCTCCATGTTGACGAATGTGTAGCGGGAACGCTGCGGCTGATACGCTCGGATTGTCAAACCCCGCTGAACATCGGGTCGGAAGAGCTGATCTCGATCAACGATCTGGTGGCCCTGGTCGCGCGCATTGCCGGCAAGCAGATTTCAATTCGCCATATTTCCGGCCCGACCGGTGTGCGCGGGCGCACATCTGATAACCGCCTCATTCGCGAAATGCTTGGCTGGGCACCCTCTGCGCCACTGCACAAAGGGCTGGCAGTGACCTATCGCTGGATTGAGGGTCAAGTGGGTCGTTTTTAATGCACGAATTTATTGCAAGAACCAATTTTCCGGGAATTTTATGAAAGCAATTACAGTCATCGGCTTTATTGGCTTCACTTTATTCGTTGCAACCAGCTGCTTTGCGGCAGAACAGGTATCGCGCCCACAGATAAATAATTACGAGGCGCCGGGAAACCTTGAGTCAAAGTATGATCTTGGATGTGTTGGCCCAGAGAAACTGGGGAACAAATTCACTCCTGCAGACCTGTACCAGGCTATTCCAGCTTGCACCAAACAGGGGAAGTATAAAGAGGGCGCTGTTCTTTTTGCATTGGCTGGAACCTATGGTCGCTTTGACACGCTGCGGGTAACCGACCAGTCCGCACACCAAGCAGTTACCGTACTGAAAATACAGGCGTTCAGTGCTATGCCACCAGACCAGCAAAATGCATTCAAGGAGAGTGTAAGCAAAACCATTGGCAATCCCGATGGCCTTGCTGCAGTATGCAAGGAAATCGCGCGCATTGGGCCACCCAATTACTATCCTCGCTACATGATTCAGCACGGCATGGGAGCGTTCACAAAAACCGGGGCCGACGACGATGGGTTGGTGAAAAATTTCAATACGTCTGCAGCGTGGAAACAATCTCTTGATACCTATCTTCAGTGCCCAAACCTATAGGTATCTTGGCTATGTCAGATAACCTGGCGCTCAACCTCGCTCTCTTTGGTCGCTGGACGCTGCGCGATTAAGCCGCGCAGCGCCGGTTAGCTCTACGCTAGGCGCATAGTACAAGATTCCAACAGGACACAACTATGTCATCAGCAAGCCGGGTCCGAAATTGGGAATTAGCTGGCATGGCAGTGATTTTCTTTACTGGGTCAGCGTGGCACTTTGTGTTTGAATGGTCTGGCTATTGGCAACCAATTGCGTGGTTGGCCCCGGTAAATGAAAGCGTTTGGGAGCATTTCAAGATGGCTTTTTGGCCGGGTCTAATCTGGGCAGGTGCTGCATATATGGTGGTCGGGCAAGCTGTAAAGAACTATTGGATTGGCAGGGCTTGTGGTTTATGGTGCATGCCGGTCATCATTGCAGTTATTTCTTATGGCTATACCACGGCATTAGGGACGTGTTATCTCTGGGTGGATATTCTGTCGTTTTTGATAGCGATTGTCATCGGTCAGTTGGTCAGTTACAAGTTGTTCTTTGTAGCCGAGCTGTGCGTTCAAGCACGGTGGTTAGGTATTCTGGGTATTGTGGGCACGATATTTGTGTTTGTGCTTTTCACTTACATGCCCCCTCATATTTTCATATTCGAGCATGTACTAACGCATGAATATGGGATTCTGGCGTACTATTAGCCTCATGTAGCGCTCTAGCCAAGAGTCCGCAACACCTAACCATGCGCTGCAGGGCCGACGGCCCTGAGCTCAAACGTTGGGCGACTATGCATGTAAGCCATTAGAGGCGGTGGTCATGAAACGTTCAATGCGAATCATACTTGTAGCAGCGGTCATAATCATAGGAGCGATGGATGCCATGGCGATCGAAGAGGCTACGTACAATGTGGTGAAAAGAGACGACAAGTTCGAGATCCGCGATTATGACCCCCACATCCTCGCCGAAACCATCGTGGAAGGAGATCTTGAACAGGCTGGAAACAAAGCATTCAGCAGGCTTTTTCGCTACATCTCCGGCGACAACCGGTCGCGCGACAAAGTGGTGATGACTGCCCCCATATCCCAAAAGGCAGTGGGGGAGAAGATCAAGATGACGGCTCCCGTAGGACAGCAGCGTGTCCAGGAAAAGTGGGCTGTCAGTTTCATGATGCCAGCCTCGTACACTCTGGCAACCCTTCCAGCGCCGGATGACCCACAGGTCACGTTGCGTCAGGTGCCAGCGCGCCGGATGGCCGCGGTACGCTATTCCGGTTTCTGGAGCGAGAAGAACTACCTTCGATACAGGATGGAGCTGGAGTCATGGATTCATGAAAGGGGCCTTACCATTGTGGGCGATCCTGTATGGGCCCGCTACAATGCTCCCTTTACCCCGTGGTTTTTGCGGAGGAATGAGATTTTGATCCCGGTAGATGGAGGCGCTGACTAAGAGAGAGCCCAACAACCGCATCGAGCACTACGTCGTGCCCGCGATGGGCACGACGAGGCTCATGTAAACAGGCTCAGCTTCGAATTGTTCTTGTACGTACCTCATAGGTTGGCATGATGAATATTGAAACCGACTCCGAAGAAGAACGCGCGTGGGGCAGTTCTAACATTCAATCAAAATACTGGAATGTTATAACTGACTTCGTTGACCTTTTTGATCTTTTTCGTCGCTGCCTACCAACACACTGCAAACCATAGTGCCCGAACTGTTGCATCAAGTATTGCGCGAGTTCACCGCAGCACGTGGACGCGAAGGCGAAAAGCTACAAGAATTTCTGTTGCAGCGCATAGAGCAAATCGAAACCTTATGCACCCTGGTCGCACCACGTATCCCGACGGCCATTGCGGCATATGAAGAAAAACTGGCCGGGCGTTTGCGGATAGCGATGCAAACGAGTGATGATGAACGCCTGCGGCAGGAAATCACACTGTTCGCCAGCAAATTGATGTGGATGAAGAGTTGTCGCGCCTGCAAACCCATCTGGTCGAAATGAAACGAGTGCTGGTCAAAGGCGGCACAGTAGGTAAGCGGCTGGATTTTCTGATGCAGGAACTACACCGCGAGGCGAATACGCTAGGCTCAAAGTCCGTCGATGCAGAAGTATCGCGTGCGTCCATGGAAATGAAGCTATTGATTGAGCAGATGCGTGAGCAAATCCATGTTAAGGAAGCTTATGGGTAATGCGCGAAAGCAGTAAAGCGCTGGCTGAACAGTAATGTTTGGTAATCGAGCAGCGTGTAAAGGCCGGTTTGGTGCTTACCGTGTGCACGGCAAGCACGGGTACGCTATACTGCTACCCCTGAAAAGCGCCCGTAGCTCAGCTGGATAGAGTATTGGTTTCCGAAGCCAAGGGTCGTGGGTTCGACTCCCGCCGGGCGCACCAGTAATCGGGGATTGTGACTGGTTTATTCGGTTCACCTCTTTTCATTTCCTCAGAGCAATCGTCGCATTTTCTTCAGTATTCAGTTAGTTGATGCTTTCTTGCTTTTTTATGCTAGTACCTAACCTTCCTAGGGTTTTAAGGTTGAATGCACCCGCTAGACTATGTTGATTTGATGGTCATGGGAAGCCTAAGTTAGGCTAGCTTGCTATTGATCCGGCCACGTTTATCCGTGGATCACGATGCATATTTTACTCGTGAATCTTGAAAGTATTTTTTGACGCGTTCAGGTGAGTTTTCTAGCGTTTTCATATGCTCGGTTGCTGCCGCTTTTAACTTTGCTTTTGTGCGTACTGG